>JALYYC010000173.1 GCA_030946755.1 Candidatus Dormiibacterota bacterium | reverse complement strand
GGTGCCATCTACCGAGCCGGCCGAGGCCAGGAAGCCTTGACGACCAGTGAGGATGGCGTGGTGAAGCCGGTCGCGCTGCCCCGCCTGGGCGAAGAGATCGGCGAGGTCAAGGACGAAGGCCCCCTCGAAGGCGAGGTCCCCCACACCGCCGGCGAAGCCTAGTCGCGCAACCCTGCCGCAGTGGTACCCGGCTACGGTGTGCTTGCCGGTGCCGGGCTCGGGTGTGGCGCCTGGATGTTTTGCTGACCCTGGATCCGCATCTGTCCCGCGATCAGATCGGGGGCTCGGCCATTCTCGCGGATATACCCCATCGTGACGATCATCGCCATGGTGAGCACGGTCATGACCATCAGGAGGCGCTGTTCGCCCCGACGGGCGGTTCCCCAGATCACGCCCGGCAGGCCCCGCAAGTACCAGACGACGGCCGCGATCGCGATCAAGGTGTAGGTCATCAAGGCGAGTACCTTCCAGGGGATCATCGCCCCAAGCGGATTGATCAGCCCGCCGTCCCAGAATGGCCGGTTCAGGCCGGCCGCGAGCACCTGGTCATAAGAGAATGCCAGGTGATAGGGCATTGCCGCCAGCAGCGTCGTGAGGACCATCCCGACCGACATCAGCTTCAGTAACCCGGCGCCCCTGGCGTCGTCGGTTCGAAGCCGTCGCGCAAAGTAAAAGGTGGCGGTAAGGAACATGACGCCGAGCAAGGTCATCTGCCAGAGGAACACCGTGCTCAGCGTCCCCATCATCATCTTGTACCAACTGCCGTACGTGTGGAGCTGGATCTCCTTCGCATAGGAGTACCCGATCACCGGCTGGAGGAGCGTCATGGCCACGCCCCAGAGCAGCCCGAAGCTGCCCGCCCAGTCGTAGAAGGCCTTGTCCTCGGCCGACTTCGCGCGAAGGAACTTGATGGCGCAGAAGCCGCCAAAAGCGAACCCGATGTAGGCAAGATTGCCGACCGTGCGATGGACCGTCAGGGGGTAGGAGGTGGGATTGAGGACCATGCGGATCGGGTTGGTGGGGTTGGTCGGGGTCAACATGTAGCTGGCGACGATGTCGATCATGTACACCTGGATGAAGGAGGCGATCGCGAGCAAGCCACCGATCGCCATGTGGACGGCCTTGAATCCGCGCAGCGGGTCCCAGGTGTAGTACCAGAGGTACGCCAGGCTGACCTGGAGCACAAAGGACCAGGCCTCGATGAAGAGCGGCCACCAGGCGATCGTCATCATCGTGGTCCAGAAGTGGCCCCAGAACCCCACCAGGAGGACGGTGATGAGCAGGATGGCGATGGTGGAGCTGATGCTGAAATAGAGCGTCATGAAGCGGCCGAGGCCGTGGGCCAGCCGATCGTAGCGGGGGCGCTGGCGCATGTAGCCAAGCCACTCGATGGCGGGGCCGATCTCGCCAGCGCCGCTGATCAATCCGGCGATGAGAATATGGACCGAGAAGAGGCTGCCGATCGCCGCCCGGGCGGCGATGCTGTTGTTGCCCTGCGGTGCCGTGGAGGGCAGCTGCGTCGCGAGCACCTGGAAGATTGGGGTAATCACCGCGATCAGGGCGGTCACAGGTTGAAGAGCCGCCCGGAGCCGAGTAGGGTGAGGATGACGATGAAAAGGATCGCGAATGCCCCCGGCACCATGACGGCCGGTCGCTCGAAGGGATTTCGCTCACTATCGCGGTCGATGAAGGGAAGCGCCAGCAACAGCAGAACGCCGCCGGCCGGGAGGACGAGCACGAGCGGAATCAATTGCTGGGGCACCAGGACCAGCAGCTGATCGAGCGGCAGGTAGAACCATTGGGGGACGGGCGTGTAGCTCGTGGTCGCCGGATTGGCGATCGCTTCGAGCGGAGCGCCGATGACGACCGCCAAAACAAAGATCAGGATCACCAGTCCGGCACTGACGACGCCGTCCTTGAAGGTCTGATGCGGATAGAAGTCCTCGGTTTCCAGCGGCGCCGCCCAGAGCTCGTCTGAAGGCGTGGCGGGATAGGGCGGTTCGATCCGCCGCTGTGGCGGGGCGGGCGGCACGTTGACCCCCTCTCGCGAGCGATAGGCCCCCCGATAGTTGACGTAGGAACCGAACTCCCCGTGCTTTCGAAGCAGGGCGAGGTGGGCGCCGATCAGCGGGAAGAGGATCGCGGGTAGCAACCAGACATGGATGCCGAAGGTTCGAACGAGCGTGACGGGACCCATGGCGTCGCCGCCACGCCAGAGCGCCCGGATGAAGGAGCCGATGAATGGCGTATACGCGGGGATGTTGGTCACCACGACGGCGGTCCAGTAGGCGGCTTCATCCCAGGGAAGAAAAGCGCCCGTAATCGCCATCCCGAGAACCAGGACGAATAGGCCGACCCCGGTCATCCAATTGAGCTCGCGCGGCCGCTTGTAGGAGCCGGAGAAGAACGTGCGCACCATGTGCAACCCGATCACGAACAGCAGGATGTACGCCGACCAGAGATGAATGCCGCGGACGATGGAGCCGAAGGCGTCGTGTTGCCTGACGTAATTCAGGCTCTTCCAGGCCTCCGTCACCGACGGGACGTAGAGCAGGGTGAGGAAGATCCCGGTGACCAACTGCAGGATGATCAGGACGAGGGTGGCACTACCCAGCGTGTAGAACCACGCACCCCTGACCGGAACCGCCTCGTAGAGGCCTTTGCGCAGCAGGCTGCGGATGGAGGT
>JALYYC010000171.1 GCA_030946755.1 Candidatus Dormiibacterota bacterium | reverse complement strand
ACGTTGCAGCCCTCTTCCCTGAGGGCCTTAAGCAGCGCGCGGAGGTCGGCCACTCGGTAGTTCACCATGAAGGAAGCGGTGCTTGGTGCAAAAGAGTCACCCTCGGCAGGCACGATGGACCAGGCCGTTGTTCCACCCATAGGCTTGCCATCTGCGTCAGTCAAATCGAATGCGGCGCCGCCCCAATCTTGCACGTCGATGCCGAGGTGTCGCTTGTACCAAGCCTGCATTGCCTTTGGGTCTTTGGCTTTGAAGAAGATGCCACCTATACCAGTAACGCGGTTCATGTGTACCTCGTGGGGAACGATGAGGAGGTTCGCGATTTTGATCCTATTTTGCAGCATTAAGCGTGGAGACTGCGCCACAGATGTACGGGGTCTGGAAGAGCGGCCCGCCCGCGATCCCGGGTAAGCACGCGGACCTCGAGGCCACGTTGCCGCAACAGGCGGACGGCATCGGTGCCGAGGCGTCCAGTGCCGCCCGCCAGCAAAATCATCGCGCGGCGACCGAGGCGGCCGGCGTCGGCAGCACGCCTACCTGCTGGAGGAAGTTGGTGGTATCCACCACATCCCAGTGTTCAGCCAGGCGGCCGTCGCGCAGGAGGTGGACATCCGTCCCACGGGTGATCACCGTTTTTCCGGTGGGTTGAAACCCGAACCATGCCCCCACGTGCGTGCCACGGTTCGTCCACATCACGGCGACCTTGTCGCCTTCGGCGATCAGGTGGTCGATCGTGAACTGGGGATTGAAGGCAGCGCGCACCATACTGATGCGCTGCTTGAGGCCTTCGACCCCCTGGCTCTGGCCAGGAAACGGATTGTGCTCGACGTGATCTGACCGCGTGATCGAATCGGCCACCTCGAGCCGTCCCTGATTCCCGACTTCCTCGTAGAAGCGCCGGACGATCTCCTTGTTCTGATTCTCGAGTTCGGACATGTTGTCTCCTCCCTGGGTTGGTGAATCGCGGCCGCGTACCGCTTGACGGTCTCCATAATGTGGTCTGGCTGACGCCAGGTCCATGAAAGTCACTCACCGTTTCCTCACCGCAAGGCCGTTCGCGTGGGTTGAGTATGGCCACGGAGGGTAGGACCGACAACGCGCTCGGCGCGTCCCTGAAGCAGCATCGCCACGCCGTGGGCATGACCCAGGAGGAGCTGGCGGAGCGAGCCGGAATCAGCGCCCGCACCGTCAGCGACCTCGAGCGCGGCCTCCGGAAGCTCACCCACCCGGACACCGCACGGCGCCTCGCGGCCGCCCTCGAGCTGGGAGATGACCCGCGTCGGCTCTTTCAGGCACTCGCGACCGGACAAAGTCCGGAGACGACGCCGGCACCACCCCGCCTCTCCCTGCCGATGGTCCCGACGCCGCTCATTGGCCGATCCCACGAACTGGACGCCATCGCGAGCATCCTCCAAACTACCGGGGTCCGGCTCCTGACGCTGACGGGGCCGGGAGGGATCGGGAAAACCCGCCTCGCGCTAGAAACGGCTCGGCGGACGGCAGCGGCCTATCCCGGCGGTGTGTTCTTTGTCTCGCTGGGGGACGTAAAGGATGCCTCACTGGTCGCCCCTGAACTGGCCAGGGCACTCGGCATCATCGAAACCCGGCCTGGATTGGACAGCCTGCTCGCGGAGCGCCTGGCCTCGATTCGCGCGCTGGTCGTGCTCGATACCTTCGAACACCTGACGCCGGCCGCGCCCCTGGTCTACGCCCTCGTGCTCAGCGGAACGGCGACGACGTTCCTGGTTACCAGCCGCAGCGCCCTCCGCGTGCGCGGGGAATACGAGTACCCGGTTCCGCCGCTGGAGGTGCCCGCATCGGCCCATGAGGCGCGTCCGGAGGATGTGAGCCGCTGGCCGGCGGTCGCGCTCTTCTGGGAGCGTGCGAAAGCGGTGCGACCCGAGCTGGAGCTCGACTCGCGAACCGCGGTGACGGTCGCGGAGATCTGCCGCAAGCTCGACGGGCTGCCATTAGCCATCGAGCTGGCCGCCGCCCGGGTCAAGCACCTGCCCCTCGAGGCGGTGCGCGATCAGCTCGACCACCGGCTCCAGTTGCTCGTGGGCGGTCCACTCGACCTTCCGCAACGGCAACGCGCCATGCGTGACACTGTCGCATGGAGTCACGACCTCCTGGCACCGAAGGCGCAGACGCTGTTCCGACGGCTTTCAGTCTTTGCCGGTGGATGGAGCATTGCGGCGGTTGAGGCGGTGTGCGGGTCTGGCGGCGACGTCGGGGACGCGCTCGACGGGATCAGCACCCTGGTGGACGAAAGTCTGGTGGCGGTCGAACGGGCCGGCCGCGAGGCCCGCTACCAGATGCTGGATGTCGTCAGGGAGTACGCCGCCCTTTGCCTCGATGACGCCAGCGAAGCGGGCGAGATGGCGCGCCGGCACGCGCTCCACTATCTGAGGCTGGCTGAAGAGGCCGAACCAAAGCTCGTTCGATCGGGCCATCGGGATTGGTTCGACCGGCTGCACACCGAGCGGGCCAATCTTCGCCACGCCCTGGCCTGGACCATCGAGACGGGCGAGGCGGTCCTTGCCCTTCGTTTGACGGTGGCCCTCTGGCGATACTGGCGGCAGCTGGGTGAGTTCGCCGAGGGTCGACGCTGGTCGGATGCGGCGCTCAGTGTCGCGGGGACGGCGCCTGACAGCTTGCGTGCGAAGGCGATCTGGGCCGCCGGGGCGCTCGCGTTTCCGCAGGGCGATCATCAACGAATGGCGCAGCTCGCGGCGGAGGGTATGACCCTGGCTCGCCGGAGCGAGGACCCCATGGATCTCCGCAACCTCGTCACGATCGTGGGCATGGTCGCGATGTGCCAGAGTCGCTATGCCGACGCGGTGGAATCATTCCGCGAAAGCCTGGCGATCTGCCGGCCCCTCGGCATGAGCTGGCAACTGGCGACGTCCTACCTCAACCTGGGGACCGCGCTGCTGCACCTCGGACGAACGGACGAGGCAGAGGCGACGCTGGAGGAGGCGCTGCAGCTCTACCGGGCGCTCGGTGACGAGGTCTTCACCGCGCGGGTGAACAATATGA
>JALYYC010000003.1 GCA_030946755.1 Candidatus Dormiibacterota bacterium | reverse complement strand
AGATGATGCCCAGAGAACGTGCCGTCACTGCCTGGTTAACGATCGCAGTGGCTAGCCTCGTTATATTCGGCGAGGTCCTCCGAGAGGTCGTGACGCAGAGTGGGCTTACGCGCGGGGACCCCTCGCTCGCGACCTTCATCGCCCAACATCGCATCAGCTGGCTGGCTGCGCTGCTCAGCATCGTCACCTGGGCAGGCTCGTCCTTCATCCTCGCGCCCCTGACCCTCGCGATCGGCCTCCTGTCCTGGACCAGGCGGCGGAACATCGGGCCCCTGGTGCTCATAGGCGCGGCCTATGGGGGAGCCGCGCTTTCCTACGCAATTCTCAAGCCGGTCGTCGGACGTTTACGTCCATCGGCGGCGCTGCAGTACGGTCCGCCGGATACGGGCTGGGCGTTCCCGTCGGGGCATACGACACAGTCCGCCGCGTTCTATGGGACGCTCGCTGTCCTGGCCCTGGCCTCCGCCGTCCCTCAAAGGCGTTTATTGGCGGCCGGGGCAGCGGCGATGGTCGTTGTCATCGGCTTCAGCCGCCTCTACCTCGGGGTCCACTGGCTCACGGACGTGCTCGGGGGACTTGCGCTCGGCCTTTGCTGGGTTGCGATCGTTCAGCTGATGGTCGCCGCAATCGGACGCCGGCAAAACCGCTAGCAACCCCGTCCGTCGATTTTGCGTACTCCGGTTCGTCGTATAGAAGCACGCCAAATAACGAATCCCAGAAGGAGGCCCATCCGTGCTTCACCTGAACTTCCTCGCCATCCTCGTGGCAACGATCGCGGCATTCGTTTTCGCCTCAGCCTGGTATATCGGTCTGGCCAGGGAGCGCGCCCGCTGGAGCGCCGCGGCAGCCACCCAATCAAGACCACCGGCCTGGATGCTGCCCGTCGAGCTGCTCCGCACCGGCGTCGTGGCGCTCGTCGTGGCCGGCCTCGCTTCGCTCCTCCATCTCACAGCATGGGTTGGGGCCGCCCAGCTCGCGCTGGCGATGTGGATTGGATTTCCAGTCGTCCTGCTGTCCGGCTCGGTCATCTACGAGAACGTTTCGTGGCAGCTGGCCGCCATCCATGCTGGAGACTGGCTTGGAAAGCTGCTCATCGTTACCATCATCGTGAGCCTGTGGCGATGAAAAAGTTGACGCCCGTCTCCGAGAACCTCAAGAAGCTTCCAACGGCGGTGCGCCCGATCGTGACGGCCACTCGCCGGATGGTGAAGGCGGTGGCTCCCGATGCGGTCGAGGTTGCCTATCAGAGCGGCCCGCCCCGTTCGACCTCCTACATGTGGAAGCTCGTTCGGTACACAGTCGACGGCCGTTACGTTCTCGGGATCGGGACCTTCCCGAAATACTCGACCCTTATCTTCTACCGAGGCCGCGAACTCGACGACGAGGCCAGCCGCCTCCAGGGCAGCGGGAAGGACTCGCGCTTCCTCACGCTGCGCTCGGCGGCCGACGCCAACCGGCCGACGGTCAAGCGGCTGGTGCGGGAGGCCTTCAGGCTGGGGGGAGCCTGATCTCGCGCTCCTCGGTTAGAAAGAGAGCGGTGCGGGCGTGATTCACGAAATTAGCCTCGTCCTGACTGTGCTTGATCACGGAGCAGGCCGCCTCCCCAAACGGCCGAACAGCGCAAAGCTCGAGGCGGTCACCAGCCCGAATACGAGATGCGCGCTGAGATCCTTCCAGAGTGTTGGGGCATCGTATTCCCAGATCGGCTTGTAGAACTTCCCGACCGGAAGGATCGCGTAGTCCGCGGCCCAGACGCCGGCGCCGAAGGGGAATCCCAACAGCGGAGAGCGGGATCGCGCCGATCCGGCCACGAGTCCGTAGGCGGCGCCCCAGGACAGACCGTACCCCCAGTGCATGACGTTGGTCATCAGCTGGGCGTAGGCGGGCGGCAGTTCACGCTGAAGAAACGCCTCGGCCAGCCGTTTACCTACTTTCGCTGGGACCGGCGCCTTTTCCCAGTCGTTGAGGCCGCTGGCAATCTCCCAGGAAATCGGATCCTCCCGGCCGCCCTCGCGTCGATACCGCCGGTACAAGAGGGCGTCCATCGCGACCGTCCCGACGACCGCCGCAGCGACGCCGCCCGCGACAGCCCCCAGTGGTGACAGCCGGCGGCCGGTCATCGGCCCGTTGGTCGGAACTCAAGAATGACGATGCCCGAGGCGAAGGACTTGCTTTCCGCCAGGGCCATCGGTTTCTGGTCAACCCCGCCGGCGAAGAGGCGCTTGCCTTCGCCCAGGACGATCGGGTGCACCATGAACCGATAGAGGTCGATCAAGTCCGCCGCCATCAGCGCGTTGAACAGCTGCGCACTGCCCGCAAGCAGCAGGTCGCGACCGGGCTCCTTCTTGAGCTGGCGCACCCGGGCAATCACGTCTCCCTTTAGCAGCTCCGACCCGGTCCACTCGACCTTATCGAGCGTGGACGACACCACATACTTGGTCATGGTATTCATCTTCTGGCCGAATGCGCCGGTCTCGGCGGTCATCGTGGGCCACGCCGCGGCGAAGCCCTGGTAGGTGTTGCGCCCGAGCAACAGGGCATCGCTAGCTTGCAACTCGGCTGATTTGAACGCCTCGGCTTCCTCGTTGAAGAAAGGCCCCGACCAGCGGCCTGGCTCCTCGAAGACTCCGTCGAGCGACAGATATTCGGTTGCGACCAGTCTCATGGCTTCCTCCTGCGCTAAGCGAACCACTTGTCGAGCGGGACCCTGGCCGCGAGCACCGAGAAGTCGCCCCTGTCGCGGATCGCGGTCGCCGCATCGGCCATCGCCTTCACAGCAACCCAGGTGAGGCCACCGCCGACGCTCACCCGGCGGGCGCCGGCGCCGATGACCTCTGCCAGGGACAGCCCCGGCAGGGCGAGGACATTCACCGGTTTCGACACAGCCTGGCAAACGGCCTTGATCTCCCCCACGGTCCGCAGCCCTGGCGCGTAGAGCACGTCAGCCCCGGCTGCCTCGTACGCCTGAAGGCGGGCGATCGTGTCCTTCAGATCGGGATTCTCGTGGACGTAATTCTCCGCGCGAGCGGTTAGGGTAAATCCGAAGGCCAGCTGCCGCGCCACTGCTGACGCGGCCGCAATCCGCTCGGCCGCCTGTGCCAGCTCGTAAATCCGGCCGGTGGGATCGTAGTCCTCGATCGAGCCACCGACGGCGCCAACTTCAGCCACGCGCAGGATCGCCAGCGCGGCGCGCTCCGGATCGGCGCTGTAGCCGTTTTCCAGGTCCACCGAGACCGGGAGGTCGGTCGCCTGGTCGATGGCCTCCACGTGGTGGACGACATCATCCAGGGTCGCCTCGCCGTCCCGCCGGCCGAGCGTGAAGGCAAACCCCGAACTGGTGGTCGCGAGCGCCCTGAATCCGAGCGCCGCCAGCACCCGAGCCGACCCGGCGTCCCAGGGATTGGGGATCACGAACGCTTCGCCGGC
>JALYYC010000140.1 GCA_030946755.1 Candidatus Dormiibacterota bacterium | reverse complement strand
GAGGACCAGCAGCACGAGCCACGGGTTGTGCTTGGTCACGTACGCCGGTTGCGATGACATCCTGGCAGTCTAAAAAATCAGCGCCCCGAATTGCCGGATCGAACTGTCTTTAGCAGCGGGCGGCGATAAATTGGGACGCTCGATGCGCCATCGACATAATCGTGATCATCGGGTTGACGCCCGAGGCGCTGGGGAAGGCACTGCCATCGGCCACGAAGAGGCTCTTCACGGCATGCGTCTCATGGTCGGGCCCGATGACGGACGTCTCCGGGTCGTTTCCCATGCGGCAGGAGCCCATCTGGTGAAAGCTGAGGTAGCCCATCTGTCCAACGCCGTAGCCCCGCCGGTCGACCTCGTCCATGAAGCCCTCGAGCCCCCCGTGCTGCCCCGGCCGATAGGACACGAAGGCAGCCTGGCTGGTAAAGATCTCGAGCGCTCCGGCGGCCTCCATGATTCGGGCGCTGGCCTCGATCCCCTGCCGGACATCCACCAGGTCCTCGCGTGAGAGCCGATAGTCGACCCGGGCCGTTCCATCGGTCGCGGTGACCCGGCCGGAATGATGATCGCGCACCAGGGGGGCGGCGACCGACATGTGCGACAACGAGCGCATCAGCCGGCGATAGTGCACGGGATCGCGCCACGGGGCCGCCAGCGCCAGGATGGCGGGATGCATTGGGCCTGATTCGATCTTCACGCCGTGATGGCGTCCATCACTGTTGATGAACTGGTCCGAGTAGATCGCCTGCATGGTCCCTTCCCAGGGCTGGGTCGCCTCCTCGAAGATGCCCGCGACCGCGGTCCCCGGGTGCAGGCGGAGGTAGGCCCCGACCGCCTTGCCTCGGACCCCACTCCGCTGCAGGAGGGCGGGCGTCCCGATCGCGCCGGCCGCGGCAACCACTGCGCGGCTCCGGACGATCAAGGTCCAGGCCGGTTGGTCGGCCTGGCGTACGGTCGCCCGCACCCCGACTGCCTGGCCATCCTCGATCAGGACGCGGTCGACCTTGCAATTGACCACGATGCGCGCCCGATGCTCGTAGGCGTCCTGCAGGTAGGTCTTGAGCGTGGATTGCTTGGCGCCCGCCTGGCAACCGAGTCCGCAATAGCCGCAGCGAGCGTCCTGGGAGCAGCCCTTGACGTTCCGCGGCATGTACCCGACGTGCCAGCCGAGCCGCTGAAGCCCGCGTTCCAGCACGCGTTCGCGGGCGCTGACGCGCGAGTGGTCGAGGTTGACCCCGAGCCGTTCGGACACGGCGTCCATCGACGCGGTGTACTCGTCGCCGACAAACGCCGGAAGCCCGTAGCGGGTCGACCATTCCTCGCGCAGCCAGTCCGGTGAGCGGAAGCTGGTGGCGTAGTTGACCAGCGTCCCACCACCCAGGCATCCGCCGGCGACCAGTGCAATCGCGGCATCGGAGGTGGCGGCAAAGCCTCCCTGGAAATAGAGCTTCCGCATCATGGACAGCTCGAGCTGGTCGAAATCGGCCTCGTTGTAGTAGCCCCCCTCCTCCAGGACGATTACGTCCTTCCCGGCCGCCGCCAGCTCGGCAGCCGCCACGCTGCCGCCGGCGCCCGACCCGACGATCACGGCATCGCAGGTGAGGGTCGTGTCGCCATCGAGAGTCGTGGTCCTGATTCGCTTCGGCACGGAGGGCGGAGGAGAGACCGGCCCGGGGTAGCCGATCTCTGGCCAGACCGGGTTAGTGCCGTCGGCCTCGGTCTCCCCGAGAAACGCAAGCAGCGTCAGCCGTTTGAACACCTGGAACAGCTGCCGGCGGAATGTCAGCCGGCTCGTCGACCAGCGCGTCATCAGCCGCGTGCGCTGGTCACGGGACCACTGATAGAACGGGACCGGCCGCCCGGTGAGCAGAAACGTCCCGGAACGTCGGGCGAGGACTCCCAGGATCAGCTGCAGCTTGTCCCGATCCGCTTTGGAGGGCAGCCGGCTGACGGTTTCCTCCATCGAGGCCGCCACCCGGATCGGCGACCCCGGGTGTCCCATGCCGCCGATGAACGTGTCCGCCATCGCGACCAGGACGCGGGACTTCGTGTCCCGGCCTGTCGTGACGGGCGGTGCCTTGACCGCGGTTGCCATGAGTTTCTGCCCCCTCGCCGGATCGACCGGCGCCCCCATCATAGGGTTGATTCGGCGTATTGGAAAGGGGTCCCAAGGCCGCCGACGCCGTAGGCTGGCGCGGTGCGATACGTCGAGGTCTCGGGCGCCCGAA
>JALYYC010000088.1 GCA_030946755.1 Candidatus Dormiibacterota bacterium | reverse complement strand
TGACGTCGTACGTCGCATCGTCGATGCCGGCCACCTGACCGGAAGCGCCTCGAACATGCAGCCCTGGCACTTCGTCGTCGTGCGCAAGGGTGAGACCATCCGGGAGATGGCCGGGCTGGCGAGAACCGGCCCCTATATCGGCCCTGCCAGGCTGGCCATCGTGGTTGCAACTGAGAAGGACAGCCCGTACGGGGTTTCGGACGCCAGTCGGGCGATCCAGTCGATGATGCTGACGGCGTGGGCCGACGGAGTTGGCTCGAACTGGGTCGGATTCGCCGGACTCGAGCGGATTGCGAAGCTGGTCGGCCTTCCTGACACCTACCAGGTGCTCGCCGTGCTTCCTTTCGGCAACCCCAAGCGGCCCGTGGGCAAGGGGAAGAAGAAGCGGAAGCCGCTCGGTGAAGTTGCCTCCGCCGAGCGTTTCGGCACACCCTTCGAATAGCGTCCTTGACTGCCTGTTTCTCTGTCGGCGTCGACCTATTCCTGAGGAGGAATTTCCATGAGCGCAACCGATGAGCTATTGAAGAACAATGAGAGCTACGCCAATTCGTTCAAGGGCGGGCTCCCGATGCCGCCTGCCAAGAAGGTCGTCGTAGTGGCCTGCATGGACGCCCGGCTGCACGTCAGCAAGATCCTCGGCCTCAAAGAGGGTGATGCGCACGTCATCCGCAACGCCGGCGGGGTGGTCACCCAGGACACGATCCGCTCGCTCACCATCTCGCAGCGGCTGCTCGGCACTGAGGAGATCATCCTCATCCATCACACGGATTGCGGCATGCTGACGTTCAAGGATGACGACCTACGGGCCACGATTGAAGACGAGACCGGCATCCGGCCTGGCTTCGCGTTCGACGCGTTCTCGGATCTCCACAAGGACCTCCGCTCCTCGATCGGACGGATCAAGTCAAGCCCGTTCATCCCCAGAAAGGACAAGATTCGCGGCTTCGTCTTCGACGTCAACAGCGGCCGCCTGAACGAGCTGGCGCTCGAGCCTGCCGGGTCTCGCGCCCGCTAAACCCAGACAGGGCGCCTACGTGGCGCCCTGTCTGACAATGGGTCCCGGTATCCAGTTTTGGTTGACTTTCGCGACAGATTCCCGTATATCGTAGGCCGTGCCTAAGGGGACACAGGGCCGCGCCCAGAGCTCAACCGCGGCCCTTACTCCCGAGGACGCCACCGTCCTCCTGACGGTCCTGCGCGAACTCAAAAAAGGGAACTTCTCAGTTCGGGTGCCGATCACGTCGACCGGGATGATGGGGAAGCTCGCGACCGAGCTGAACGACATCATCGAACTCAATCAGCGCAACGCCAAGAACCTGTCCGGGGTCGCCCGGGTCATCGGGGCGGTCGCCGAGGGCGACCTGTTCCAGACCATGGACCTGGAGATGGACGGCCGGCCGCTAGAAGGCCAGTTCCTCCGGACCGCCCGAACCGTCAACTCGATGGTCCGCCAGCTTCGGTCCTTCGCCTCCGAAGTCACCCGCGTCGCCGAGGAAGTCGGGACCGAGGGCAAGCTCGGCGGGCAGGCGCGCGTGAAGGGCGTCGCGGGAGTCTGGAAGGACCTCACCGACAACGTCAACTCGATGGCGAGCAACCTCACCGCCCAGGTGCGCAGCATCGCCGAGGTCACCACCGCGGTCGCGACCGGCGACCTCTCCAAGAAGATCACGGTCGACGTCCGCGGCGAGATCCTCGAGCTCAAGAACACGATCAATGTCATGGTCGATCAGCTCAACGCCTTCGCCTCAGAAGTCACGCGCGTGGCGCGCGAGGTCGGTACCGAAGGCAAGCTGGGCGGCCAGGCCCAGGTCCGCGGCGTTGGTGGCGTCTGGAAGGACCTCACCGAGAACGTGAACTTCATGGCCGGCAACTTGACCGCCCAGGTGCGGAACATCGCCGACGTGACGACCGCCGTCGCCAAAGGCGACCTCTCAAGGAAGATCACGGTTGACGTCCAGGGCGAGATCCTCGAGCTGAAGGACACGATCAACGTCATGGTCGATCAGCTCAATGCCTTCGCCTCGGAGGTCACCCGCGTGGCCCGCGAGGTCGGCACCGAAGGGAGTCTCGGCGGCCAGGCCAGCGTCCCCGGCGCGTCCGGCACCTGGAAGGACCTCACCGACAACGTCAACGTCATGGCCGCCAACCTCACGTCCCAGGTGCGCAACATCGCCGAGGTGACGACCGCCGTCGCGACCGGCGACCTCTCCAAGAAGATCACGGTCGACGTCCGCGGCGAGATTCGCGAGCTCAAGGACACGATCAACGTCATGGTCGATCAGCTCAACGCCTTCGCGGGCGAAGTCACGCGCGTGGCGCGCGAGGTCGGCACGGAGGGCCGCCTCGGCGGCCAGGCGAATGTGCCGGGTGCCTCCGGAACCTGGAAGGACCTCACCGACAACGTCAACCAGCTCGCCGCCAACCTCACGACCCAGGTCCGCAACATCGCGGAGGTCACGACGGCGGTCGCCAACGGCGACCTCTCGAAGAAGATCACGGTCGAGGTCAGGGGCGAGATTCTCGAACTGAAGAACACCATCAACGTCATGGTCGACCAGCTCAACGCCTTTGCCTCCGAAGTCACACGCGTAGCGCGCGAGGTCGGCACGGAGGGCAAGCTCGGCGGCCAGGCCCAGGTGAAGGGTGTCGCCGGCACCTGGGAAGACCTCACCAACAACGTCAACATGATGGCCGGCAACCTCACGGACCAGGTGCGTGGCATCGCCCGGGTCGTCACCGCCGTCGCCGAGGGCGACCTCGGCCGCAAGGTCGTCTTCGAAGCCAAGGGTGAGATCGCGTCACTCGCCGACACCATCAACGAGATGACCGATACGCTCGCCACCTTCGCCCAGCAGGTCACCTCGGTTGCCCGCGAGGTCGGTGTCGAGGGCCGCCTTGGTGGCCAGGCGCGGGTCCCGGGGGCCGCCGGCACCTGGAAGGACCTGACCGACAATGTCAATCAGCTGTCCGCGACGCTGACCAACCAGGTGCGCGCCATCGCGGAAGTCGCCACCGCCGTCACCGAAGGTGACCTCACTCGATCCGTCGGCGTCCACGCCAGTGGCGAAGTGGCGCTCCTCAAGGACAAGGTCAACGAGATGATCCGCAACCTCAGGGAAACGACGCAAAAGAACACCGAACAGGACTGGCTCAAGACGAACCTCGCCAAACACACCCGCATGCTGCAGGGTCAGCGAGACCTGGCCACCGTGGCGGAATTGATTCTGGCCGAGCTCGCGCCGCTGGTGTCGGCCCAGCACGGTGCCTTCTACATCGTGGACGCGCGCGACGTCGACGAGCCGTACCTTCGCCTCGCGGCCGGTTACGCCTACCAGGCCAACAACGGCGAGATCCAGGCCTTCCGCTGGGGCGAGGGCCTCGTGGGCCAGTGCGCCCGCGACGGCCGCCGCATCCTGTTGAGCACCGTGCCGTCCGGTTACGTCAGCATCCGCTCCGGCCTCGGCCAATCGTCGCCGGCCAACATCGTGGTTCTGCCCGTCCTGTTCGAGGGCCGCACCAAGGCGGTGATCGAGCTGGCTTCGATCCAGCCATTCAGCGAAACCTACCTCGATTTCCTCGATCAGCTCACCGACAGCATCGGTGTCGTGCTGAACACCATCGAAGCCAACATGCGCACCGAGGACCTGCTCAAGCAGTCGCAGATCCTATTCGCGGAAGCCCAGGAGGCGAGCAAGAGCAAGAGCGCCTTCCTCAGCATGGCCGCCCACGAGTTGCGGACACCGCTGTCGGTGATCTACGGCTATCTCTCGATGCTGCAGGACGGCAGCATCTCGCCCGATAAGTGGGAGCGCCCGATCAGCGTCTTGATCGGCAAGGCGGCGGAGTTGAACCGGATCGTCGACGATCTGCTGACCGCCGCCCGCATCGAGGGCGGGACGGTGCCGACCGAGGTCAAGACGATTGACCTGCGGGAGATGACCCGCCAGGCAATCGCGCGCGCCGAGGCTCGCGTCGGCCTCCTCAAGGCCGAGATGACATATGACGAGCCGCTCGACCCCGTGATCGTCGATGCCGACACAGAGCAGATCGCTCGCGTCATCGACAATCTGATCAACAACGCCCTGACCTACAGCTCCGGGAAGCCGTGGCTCAAGGTCACGGTGACCGACGACCCGGGTCCGGCGGTGACCGTGGAGGACCGAGGCATCGGCATCCCCCCGGAGCGGCAGGAGAAGGTCTTCGAGCGCTTCTACCGGATCGACGACGCTGCCATCGGGCCCCAGCCTGGAACCGGCCTGGGTCTCTACATCAGCCGGGAACTCGCCGAGCGGCATAACGGCTCGCTCAAGCTGGAGCAGAGCGCGCCGGGAAAGGGCAGCACCTTCGTCCTGCGCCTACCTCCGGCGATCCCAGCTCATCTCACGACCCTCCAGCCGCACGCCAGCGCCGCGCACCACTCGGCCACTGGGTAACTTCCCCGCTCGCAGCGCGGGCCCGAAACGACCGTGGATGCTCCCGCCCCCTTTGCCGGGCGGGATGGGGGGCACTAATTCATACGTCCCCCTCTAATTACGATCGATACAGCAGCAGGGGCACGAGTTGCTCGGCCGCAGTGAAGGATCCATGGTGCCCCACCAGTCGAGTCTGGGCAGGATCCACCTCGCGCTCGACAATGCCGATCGGCGCGTAGGCCGCCGCGACGATATCCCCGATCCGTTGGGCAACGTTCGCAGCGATCACCGGTCCGAAGGCCCCGGTTGCGATCGCTTCCTCGCGCGTCCAGATCCACATCCGGTCGCCAAGGGTGGCCTGCCAGGCGGCAAGGACATCGGCCTGCGCACCCGATTGCGTGTAGACATAACGCGCCCGCGCCTCGCCCGCCAGGAGTCGCACGCCTGCTCGTAGCTCGGGATGGTCGGCCACATCGAGGCGCTGATCGGCCGAAAGGTCGACCATGCCGTGGTCTCCGGTGATTACGAGAAGGCTGCCGGGCGGAAGGCGATCGGCGAACGCTCGCACGCTCCGGTCGATCGAGGCGAGCTCGTCGCGCCATTCCTGTGATGCGACCCCGTAGACGTGCCCGGCGGTGTCGAGCCGCGGGTGATAGGCGTAGACGAAGCTCGGAGTCGCGCTGAGGGCGCCCAGCGCTGTCGTGATGACCCCCTCGAGCGTTTCGGCCGCCCGAAATTGTCCTCCGCGCCAGACCGCCCTCGTCAGGCCCGAGCCGTCATGGACGGGCGGCCCGATGCGGGTCACCCGAACCCCATTCTCGGCCGCTCGCTCGACCATCGTCGGCTCGGCCTGGACCCGTTCGGGAACAAACTGGTCGAGGAGGCTGGCGCGAGGTCCGATGCCGTAAAGCGACCAGGTCAGCACATTAAGGGCGCGCGATTGGCCGGGGATGGCCAGCGTGTACCCAACCAAGCCGTGTTGGCCGGGCGGCAGCCCCGTTGCGAGCGAGCTGATGCTCGCCACCGTCGTCGCCGGGAACCCCGCGGTCAAGGGCTCCTGCGCCAGCGAGTTAAGAAACGGTGCGGTCTGCCCATTGGTGCGTAGCAGCTCCCACCCGAGCCCATCAACGAGCAGCAGGCAAACCCGCTCCGCCGACTCAATCTCGAGGTTCTCCCTCCCCCTTGCGGGGAGGGCTGAGGAGGGGGTACCGAAAATCGCCGGCAAGAGGTCGGCGAGCGACCGTTCCCCATACCGCGGGATTGAAGGGATGGGCGGCATTCGATCGATCGTAATGGTCGCAGGAAGTTCGCCCGGTAGGCGGTTTATCCGGTATGGCTACGCGCCGTCCACACCAGATCGGAAGCTGGCGACCGGGAGATGCCCAACTCGGCTGGATCATCGAGAACCGCGTTGACGAGGCCTACGTGCTTTCCTGGCCCGGCCAGCTCGAGACGTATGTCCCGCTCCATGACACGGGCGGCTATGACCGCGCCCGGGCGCCACTCGGCTCCTACGACTGGCGGCTCGAGCAGATCAAGGGCACGGCAAGCCTGCATCCTGGAAACCAGGTTCGCATCGCCTTCGGGACACCCGCCTTGCACCCGCGCCGACATCTCGACTTCACCTTCGTCTACTACGACCTCCGGTCGCGCCAGCTCCTCGATCCGGCGTGGGTCGTGCCGAGCACCAGGCTGGACGACGCGTGCGTTCCCGAAGACCGGACGGGGAGTCGGCGCGTCTTCACCGCCAATCGCTCCGGCGTGACGAGGGACGCCGCGTCGCGGTATCAGATCGCTGTCCGTGAGCTGGCGGTTTCTCGCGGCTGGTCGTTGCTGCCGAGCAACGCGCCGATAGCAGGTGTCTCGGCGAATCCAATCGAGACGGGCGCCTTCTTCGAGCGGCACTTCGATGCTAGCTTCCTCGAAGTCGCGACCGGCGACGAGGTGTTGATGGCAGCCACGCCCGATAACGCGGGCCGCCATCGGCTGGCCTTCTCCAAGGAGAGCGGCCGCTGGGCCTCGATCGCCATTCACGGGTCAGCCGTCAGCAATTCGACCCGGCTGATCCAGGCGAACATTCATGCAGCCACCTTCTTCCCCGATCCGCGTCACTACATCGTGGTCCAGCACTACGACCGCCGTCGGGCCGCCTGGCATCCGTGGAGCTGGTTCATTCCCTCAGTCGATTTCGCCCGACTTGCCCGCGGCAAGGGCGCCTACCTCCTCTTCACCACCACGCTGAACCCGGACCACGTCAACCGCTGGACGCCGTACCGGGTTGCGACGGCTGACACAGCCGCGATCTTCTTGCAGAGTCTTCACGCCACTGCTCGTCGCCGCGCCGCCTGATACTTCGCTACGCTCGTGGCAGCATGCCCGAAGATACCGATGCTGCGGAGCGCGCTCGGCAACGCGACCTCGTTCGGCGAGGCTACGACGCGATCTCGCGCGCCTACCGGGATGACTCCGGCGCCGGCGCGCCGCAGATCGCCGAACTGTTCCCCTTTTACGCGGAGTGGGTTCGGGAGCTGTCTTTGCTTCTGCAGCCGGGAGCACAGGTGCTCGATCTCGGGTGTGGCTGCGGGTTGCCGGCGAGCGACTTGCTAGTTCAAGCCGGCTTTAAGGTAACCGGTGTTGATATCTCTGCGGTCCAGATCGAACGTGCACGGCAGTTAGTGCCCGGGGCTACCTCTATTCAGGCGGACCTGGTCGAGTGGGACGCCGACCCGGCATCGCTCGATGCCGTGGTTTCTTTCTACGCCTTGATTCATGTCCCCCTCGATGACCAGCAGGCCTTGCTTCCGCGCCTCCGCCGGTGGCTCCGCGACGGTGGATTGCTGCTTGCGACCTTCGGGAACCAACGCTGGACTGGCACCGAGGAATACCTGGGCGGCACGATGTTCTGGGACCACGCCGACGCCCAGAC
>JALYYC010000067.1 GCA_030946755.1 Candidatus Dormiibacterota bacterium | reverse complement strand
ATCTCGCGACGGATCGTGACGACTTCGCTTCACGTATCGTTTGAGGATGCAAACGCGCGAACTCGAAGCTGACGCGGCGAGTCGACCGCTCGACGACGCGGACCTGCGCGCGATCCACGCCTACTGGCGCGCGGCCAACTATCTCTCGGTCGGGCAGATCTACCTGCTGCGCAATCCGCTCCTGCGCGAGCCGCTCCGCGTCGAACACACGAAACCGCGATTGCTCGGCCACTGGGGAACAACACCCGGGCTGAATTTCATCTATGCGCACGCCAACCGCGTCATCAAAGCGCGCGAATTGGATGCGATCTACATCTGCGGGCCGGGACACGGCGGCCCCGGCATGGTCGCCAATGCCTACCTCGAGGGGACCTATACGGAGGTCTACCCGGAGATCACGCGCGATGCGACCGGGATGCAAAAGCTATTCCGGCAGTTTTCCTTTCCCGGCGGCATCCCGAGTCACGATGCACCGGAGACGCCCGGGTCGATTCATGAGGGCGGCGAGCTCGGCTACTCGTTGACCCACGCATACGGCGCAGCGTTCGACAATCCGAACCTGAAGGTCTTCTGCGTCATCGGCGATGGCGAGGCTGAGACCGGACCGCTCGCGGCCAGCTGGCATTCGAACAAGTTTCTCAACCCGGTCACGGATGGCGCCGTGATCCCGATCCTGCATTTGAATGGCTACAAGATCGCAAACCCGACAGTCCTGGCGCGAATCCCCGAGTCGGAGCTACGGCAGCTGCTCGAAGGCAACGGCTATGCGCCGCACTTCATCGAGGGCGACGACCCGATGACGATGCACCAGGAAATGGCGGCGTTGATGGACCGCGTCCTCGACGAGGTCGACCAGATCCAAAAAGCCGCGCGTTCGAAGCACCAGGCCGGGCGACCGAACTGGCCGGTGATCGTGATGAAGACGCCCAAGGGCTGGACCGGACCCAGGGTGGTTGACGGCCTGCCCGTGGAGGGTACGTGGCGCGCGCACCAGGTGCCGATCGATGGGCTGGACAAGCCGGGTCACCTGAAGGAACTCGAGGACTGGTTGCGCAGCTATCACCCGGAGGAACTGTTCAACGAGGACGGCGCACTGATTGCCGAGCTGGCCGCGCTGCCGCCGACCGGGGCGCGGCGCATGAGCGCCAACCCTCATGCCAACGGCGGACTACTGCTGCAGCCGCTGTGGCTGCCGGACTTTCGCGAGTACCGGGTCAAGGTGGAGAAGCCGGCCACGTCGTTCGACGAGGCGACCAAGGTGCTTGGCGCCTACCTTCGCGATGTGATCAAAAAGAACCCGAAGAACTTCCGGCTGATGGGCCCGGACGAGACGGCGTCCAACCGGCTGAATGCGGTCTTCGAGGCCACCAACCGTACCTGGCTCGCCGAGCAGCTGCCAACTGACGACCATCTGGCCCAAGATGGACGCGTCATGGAGGTGCTGAGCGAGCATCTCTGCCAGGGCTGGCTCGAGGGCTACCTGCTGACCGGCCGCCACGGGCTGTTCAGCTGCTACGAGGCCTTCATTCACATCGTCGACGCGATGTTCAACCAGCACGCGAAATGGCTGGAGGTGACCAACAAGATCCCCTGGCGAAAGCCAATCGCGTCCTTCAACTACTTGCTGACCTCGCACGTCTGGCGCCAGGACCATAACGGCTTCACGCACCAGGACCCGGGCTTCATCGACCTGGTGATGAACAAGAAGCCCGAGGTGGTTCGCGTCTACCTGCCGCCCGACACGAACTGCCTGCTCTCGGTGGCCGATCATTGCCTGAGGAGCCGGCAGTACGTCAACGTGATCGTGGCCGGCAAGCAGCGGTCGCTCAACTACCTGTCAATGGAAGACGCCATCGCTCACTGCACCCGTGGCATCGGAATCTGGGATTGGGCCAGCAAGGACACGGGCGAACCCGATGTCGTTCTCGGGTGCGCCGGTGATATCCCAACGCTCGAGACGGTGGCCGCGGCGGACCTACTTCGGCAACACATTCCGGATCTGAAGGTCCGGGTCGTCAACGTCGTCGATCTGATGAAGCTGCAGAGCTCCAGCGAGCACCCCCATGGGCTGTCGGATGCTGAGTTCGACGCGCTCTTCACCACCAGCCGTCCGATCGTCTTCGCCTATCACGGCTATCCGTGGTTGATCCACCGCCTGACCTACCGGCGGCACAGCCATCAGAACCTCCACGTGCGCGGCTACAAGGAAGAGGGCACGACAACGACCCCGTTCGACATGGTCATGCTGAACGACCTCGACCGCTTCCACCTGGTGATCGACGTGATCGACCGGGTGCCGGGTCTCGCCTCCCGGGCCGGTCATGTCCGTCAGCGAATGGTCGATGCCCGCCTGCGGCATCGCAGCTACACCCGCGAGCACGGCGAGGACGTGCCCGACGTTGTGACGTGGACCTGGCCGGCGTCGAAATAGTCCCCACCCTAACCCTCCCACGAAACGGGGGAGGGAAATGAAGGTCCTTGTTCTCAATCCGGGGTCGAGCTCACTCAAGGTCAGCGTTCTCGACAGCGAAAGCCTGGCAACGTTCGGCCAGGTCGAGGTCTCGCTCGGGACGGATGCGACCCAGGGGCGTGGCGTCGCCGGCCCGGTCAGGGCGGCACTGAAGAAACTGGAAGCGACGGTGCCGATGGCGTCGATTGAGGCCGTCGGCTACCGGGTGGTTCACGGGGGCACTCAGTTCCGCAAAGCCGTCCGCATCACGCCGCTCGTAGTCAAGGGGATCGAGGCTCTGGCCGAGTTCGCCCCGCTGCACAATCCGGTCGCCGCCGCCACCATCCGCGCGACACAAGCGATTCTGAAGAAGCCGACCCATGTGGCTACATTCGACACCGCGTTTCACGCGACCTTGCCAGAAGTCGCTTACCTCTACCCGGTCCCAGCGCGCTGGTCTCGCGACTGGAAGGTCCGCCGCTTCGGGTTTCACGGCCTGTCGGCGGAATGGTCGACCAGGCGGGCAGCGGAACTTCTGGCTCAGCCGGCGGAAGAGCTAGCATTAATCGTCGCGCACCTTGGGAGCGGCGCCTCGGTTACGGCCGTTCTCAACGGGCAATCCGTTGATACCTCGATGGGCCTGACCCCGCTCGAGGGCCTGATGATGGGGACGCGGGCCGGGTCGATCGACCCGGGCATCCTTACCTTCGCGCTCCGCACCAAGCGGAGCACCGCCGCGAGGTTGGAGGATCAGCTGTGGCACGAGTCCGGCCTTGTTGGCGTCGCAGGAAAGAAGGCCGGTATGCGGGAACTGGAAGAAGCGGCGAGGAAGGGCAACAAGCGGGCCCAGCTGGCGGTGGACATGTTCGTGAATCGCGCCTCAGCCGGAATCGCGGCCATGGCGACGTCCCTGCCTCGAATCGATGCCCTGGTTTTTACCGGCGGCATCGGCGAGCATTCGGCATCGATTCGCTCTGGCATCGCCCGGCGACTGGGCGCGCTCGGGTTCAGCGGAATCAAGGCCGGCGACGGCAACGACGACGAAGTCCTCACTGAATCGGGCTGGCGGCCGGCTGTGCTTCGGGTCGCGGCTCGCGAGGATGCGATTATCGCTGGTCAGATCGCCGAGCTGTTATCAACACAAACGCGAAGGCGATAGCATTCGGGACATGGAGAAACGCCTGGTCACGCGGTATGCGATGCGTTCCGCAGAAGCTGCCGACGAAAATCAGCGACGAGTGGGGGCCGTCTTTGCGGAGCTCGCCGCGGTGAAGCCGGACAACGTGAGCTACATCGTGCTTCGCCTGGCGGACAATTCATTTCTACATCTGTCCTTCCATGGCCATCGAGATGACGAAGTCAATCCGATCACCTCGACTTCCGCCTTCAAACACTTTCAAGAGCGTCACGCCGACCGAAGGAGTGGCCCCACCGATCAGCAAACGGCGACTCTGGTCGGCGCCTATATCACCAAGCTCGAGTAGGACTCACGACCACCTGGTTGCACTAGTCTGCATTCCGTAGTAGTATCCGATGCGGAGATGCAAAAGTCCGACGTCGATAACTCCCAGTTGCTCAAGGGTGTCCTCGACCTCGCAGTACTCGCCGTGCTGGGCGAGAAGGACAGCTATGGATATGACGTGGTCCGGCGGCTCCGCGACCATGGTCTCGATTCGGTGGGGGACGCGTCCGTCTATGGCACCCTTCGCCGCCTCTACCAGGCTGGCGCGCTGAATTCCTATGTCGTGCCCTCCGATGAGGGGCCGCATCGCAAGTACTACGGGCTGAACGACCGCGGTCGCAAGACGCTCGACCAGTCGGCGAAGACATGGGCCTCGCTCAGCGGGGCCTTGAACAAAATGCTCAACGGAAGGAGCCATAAGGGATGACCACCGACACACGCGCGGCCGACGTTGCTATCTACGCTGCCGGGGTTCGTGCCGCGCTCGGGGACATGCGCGAAGAGGAGCGTGTAATGCTGCTCGAAGATCTCGATGACCATCTCGCGGAGATCGCCGCGGAGGCCGACGGGACGTTGGCCGAGCGTCTCGGCCCTCCCGCGCAATATGCCGCCGAGTTGCGAGCGGCATACGGCACTTCGCATCCGAACGCAAACCGCCGCACGGGGCCCGTTCGCGAGATCGTCGACGGCCTGCGGGCAGGTCTGGGTCAGTCAGGCTGGTACCGGGACGTTCGCGCTTTTCTCCCGAGCCTCCGCCCGGCGTGGTGGGTGTTTCGTGGCTACAGCGCCGCGCTCCTGCTGACGCTCATGTTCCGCTCCGGCTACAACGTGCGGCCGATTCCGAATCCCTTCCATGCGCGCGGGCTGGTGCAACTGATCCTGACGGCGGTCGCCATCGTATTGTCGGTCCGTGTGGGGCAGCGATTCAACGCGAGGAGCGACGTCACGCGGCTGCTTGGAATCCTCGGAAACACTGCGATCGCCGTTCTGATCATCGGGATGTTGGGCTCGATGAGCACCAACGCCGGTTACGTCGGCGGCGACGTTGTGACGCAGGGATCTAACTTCGCTCCGCAGAGCGTCTTCGCGGGAGGCGGCGTGGTGACCAACATCTATCCCTATTCGAAAGACGGCAAACCGCTGACGGATGTCCTCCTGTTCGACCAGAACGGTCAGCCGCTCACCGTCGATAGCAAAGCCGGCGGGGTGGAGAGCACCTACCCGCTGGGTTCCGACGGTCAGTCAATCACGAATGCGTACCCGCTAACCCAACGAAACATCGGTGGGCCGCCGGTCGCGCGTCCGCGCGTGGCACTCCCCCCGTGGCCGCCGCCCTTGCCGGGCCCGAGTCCGACTACAACGCCTTAGTCCAGGGCGGTGATCAGGAGGCCGCCCATCATGGCGGTGTTCTTGAGGAACTGGGTGCGCTGCATGGCGCGTTTCTGCGGATCGCTGATTGTCCAGAAGGCATGACCGGCGATGGTCGTGGGGACCAATGACGTGGCCAGGGCCAGAGCGGCAAGGCGGGGCAGGATCCCGGCTGCCAGCATGGCACCGCCTCCCACCTGGACCGCGGCATTGAGGCGAACCGCGGTTTCAGGATCAGCGGGCGCGATCGGCATCATCGAGGCGACTCGCTCGACTACCGGCCTCGCCGCCTCAACGCGACCGCCTGGGTTACGGAGGACGGCGATCCCGCCGAGGATGAACGGTGCGGCCAGCAGCGGCCGTGCCAGGCTGCGAATGACGCTCATGAGTCCACTCTAATACCACCGGGCGTCGTGCGGCGTAAGGGCAGACAGGTCCCCGCGCGCACCGTCGTTACGCGGCCATGAAACGAACGGCGGATGACGATGGCCTCGGGTGTGCTCGACAACTTGCTCGACGAGCCCCCTGCGTTAGTGGACCTCGGCGGCCTGCAGCGCGTGGCGCATCTTTTCGAGCCCTAGCCGCTGGCGGCTCTTCACCGTCCCGAGCGGGACGCGCATCGAAACCGCCACCTCGGGCTGGCTCAGGCCGCCAAAGTAGCTGAGTTCGATTGCCCGTCGCTGACTGGTTGGCAGGCTGCTCAGCAGGGATCGGACCTGGGTCCGATCGGCGTCGGCGGCCACATGGTCCCAGGCGGTGTCGTCGACGGACAGGTCGGCATCGTCGATGTTGCCGATCTCGCGATGGGTCGCGTTGCCACGGAGACGGTCAATGGCGCGATTGCGCACGATGCGCAGCAGCCAGCTGCGGAGTTGCCCGCGGTCGGGGTCGAAGCGGCCGGCATGGCGCCAGAGCGCCACGAATGCCTCCTGCACGACATCCTCCGCCGCCATCCGGTCGTTCAGCATTCTGAAGGCGAGGCCAAAGGCGAGCCGCGAGTAACGATCGTAGAGAGACTCGATCGCCCGGGTATCGCCGGCCGCGAGTAGCGGAATGATGTCAGCGTCGGTCTGCGGATACGCAATGGCCATGTCTTTATCCTTTGAGATGCGCGAGTAAGTCGAGTTGACGGGTCAGGCATTGTTTGACCAGGTCATCGACCAGGACGAGCATGCGGTTGCTCGGGGTGGTCGTCTTCAGCACCTCGACGGCGGCGTCGAGGGCGGTGAGGTCACCGGCCATGGCGCGGAGCATTTGCATCGCCTCGTCATCCCACCGGCTGGTCATGAAGAAGTCCCTCCACCATGGCCGTGAGCTCGAGCGCGGGGACCGGCTTGTTGAGGAAGTACCCACAGGTCAGCCCGGCGGCGGCGTCCGGCCCGGCCCACGGCGATCCGCTGAGCACGATGACGGGGATGCCGGGGTACCGCTGCTCTAGCCATTGGCAGGAAGACGGGGCGCTCGGGCGGTCGAGGTCGACGATCACGCAGGCGGGCCCATCGACGGGCTCGACCACGAAGTCGCGATCAGCCGAAACGCGGTGCCCGCGCATCTCGAACAGGGAGGTGAGCGAGGCGCAGAGCACCGCGTCGGCCGAGAGGATGACAATCGTTCGTGTCGCCGTGGACCTCATGGGCCCACTCTGGGCCAAGCGGGGGTCGCCCGGGGGCGTTTCGGGCTTACCATTAGACAAGTTCTTAGACCGGCGGGAACGATAGAGATAGGGAGGAGGATTGCCTAAGGCCGTTGGGCGCTCCGGCGCGGTTCGGGTCAAGCGCCTCGTGACGCTGCTCCGCCAGGGTGATAAGTCCGCGGCCGCCGCGTTCATCCGCGACATCTTCGAGGCGACCGGTTCCAGGGTCGCGCTATTCGCCGACGTGATTCATCCGGCCCAGTACGAGATCGGTGATCTCTGGTATCGGGGTGAAATCGGCATCGCCGACGAGCACCGCGCGACCGCGATAGTGGAAGAGGTCACGTCGGCTCTTCCGCCGACGCCGGCTCAGGGCCGATCCCCACGCGGGCGATGCGTGCTGGCCGCCGTGGACGCCGAGCAGCATGTTGTCGGCCTGCGCCTGCTGGCGGCGGCGCTTGAAGACGATGGCTGGACCGTGACGATGCTTGGCGGCCGCACGCCAACGCCCGACCTGGCCGCCGTCGTTCGCAAAGAACGTCCGAAATTCGTCGGCCTCTCAGCCGCCTACCTGCCGCGGCCCGACTCGCTCAGGATGACTATCGACGAAATCAAGAAACTTCGCGTTCCCGTGCTGGTTGGCGGCCCTGCCTTCAACCGGAATGAGTCCCTCTGGACCAGGGTTGGCGCGGATGGACATGGCACCGACGTGCGAGTGGCCGTCGCCCTGGCGCAGCGGATCGCCGCCTCGTGACCGAGCCGGCCGCGTTCTCGGTCAGCGAAGTCGGGTCGATGACGGGCCTGTCGACGCACACGATCCGGGCCTGGGAGCGGCGACATGATGCCCTGCAGCCGAAGCGGTCGAAGACGGGCCATCGCCAGTACACGGCGGACGATGTCGAATTCCTGATCCGCGTGAAGCAGCTGACCCGCGCGCGCGGAATGTCACTCAAGCTCGCGGTAATGGAGGCGCGCGGCGCGCTGCCGATTTCGGAGGCAACAGAGACTGCGGTCGATCTGGAGGCGCCCTCGATCGAAGGGCTCGCGGGGACCTGGCGATCGGTCGCTGACCTGCTGCCCTACCTGATCGTGATCCTCGACCCGCGCGGGCGCATCGTCGACGCCAGCATTCCCGTTGCCCGGGCCGTCGGGCGGCTCCGGCGCGATCTGCAAGGGGTGCGATTCGTCGACCTGGTCGAGCCGCACGATCGGGCCAAGGCGGCCAAGATCTACCGCGCCCCGCTCCAGC
>JALYYC010000058.1 GCA_030946755.1 Candidatus Dormiibacterota bacterium | reverse complement strand
GGGTAGCCATCCGAACCGTTGTTGACGGTGGTCGCCGTCCGCGAGTCAAAGACGTATTGGGGCGTCCCGGCGATCCCCTCGCCTTTCTGGCCGTGGAAGGGGTTGGCACTGAGATTCACGTAGTCGGTTCCGGTTCCGCCGGTGGCCGCACCCGCGAGTTGGCGACCCAGGCCGGCACGGAATCCTTCCTGGCTCACGCTGGCCGTGTTGCCGTTCAGGTTGAGGCTGCCCGCCACGTCGAGGACCAGCACGCCGCCGGTCGAGCCGTTGAATGGGCCGGCAGTGAGCGCGGCCCCCAGCGTTGCTGCAGCGTACTGCGGCACCCGGATGACCTGGAAATCGCGCTGGCCCTGGCTCGCTGTCGGCGCAGCCTGGTTATAGGTGTTGCCGAGCCCGCTGCTGATCGTCAGGCTGCCTCCGGCGAGCGGGACCGCGCTGCTGGCGACCGCGTATTCGTAGAGGCCGGCGCTGTTGAGAGCGGTCGACCCGGTTGCCGGGTCGCCGGCGGTGCTGTCGCCGTAGGCGCCGGTGTTCGTGGAGTTGATCGCGGCATCCTGCATCTGGATCACGAGGACAAGGTCACCGACCGCGATCGGGCTCGCTGCCCCCGTGGCGGCGCCCAGCGTGATGGTCGTCGCCCCTGCCGCAGCGGCCGCGGCTCCGGGGTAATAGGTATTTACGACTCCGGTCAGGGTCACCGTCCCATCCCTTCCCGGCGTTGCACAGGCGAAGCCCGCGGCTGCTACCGGTGCCTGGGCAGCAACCAGAACGGCGGCTGCGCCAAACAGGCCGAGGATGGCGCGCGCGATCCGAGTGAGGGTGGCCATGGGTTCGTGATCAGAACGTCACCGACGGCCGGAACCGTCGGCCTTCATCGCGACGCGCCCCGAACCGTTACGTGATCGGCATCCCGTGGGGCACCCTCGGTTAGTGCTTGCGCGAGCCGACGATGAGCTCGTCCATCCAGGGCGGCGCCATGATGTGGACCGGGATACGGTTGGGGCCGGCGACCAGGAGGAAATCACCGCGAGCCGCGGTCTCGAGGTAATTGACCTGGCGATCGGTCAGGTTGTAGGCCTTTTGCAGCTTGATCGCCTCCGAGTGCTTCTGCGATCCCAATAGGAGGATGCTCGGGTTGCTGGCCAAAACGGCACCGTCTTTGGTCTCGAAGAAGTCTCCGGGGTTCTGGCTCACCAGGATGAGGCTGCCGCCGTACTTTCGGATCCGACGAGCGAGCCGCACCAGAAAGCGTCGAATCGGCTCGTGTTCGAGGAGGAGGCCAACCTCGTCGATCAGGAGATGACGCGGACGGCGATCACGGCGCAGCGCCGCCCACAACCAGTTGGCGACCAGAAGGTAGGCCGGCGCGATTAACTCGTCGCTGAGGTTCCGCAGATTGATGCCAACAACGTCGGCGGTCAGGTCGACGTTCGTCTCGGCGCTGAACAGACGGCCGAGATCGCCCGTGACCCACCGCTGAAGGATCGTGGCGGGCCGCGAGCCCGGATGGGTCTGCTTGAGCGCCCGCCATACGTCGCCGAGGACCGGCGTGGTCGCGCTGGCGGCGATTGTCGCACAGGTAATCGCCTCGATTTGCGCGCGCTCCACCTCATCGAGGCGTCCGCACATCAGCCCAATCAAGTCGAGGACATCGCTGATGTGGTCGGCCCGTTCTTCCGGATCAGTGCCAAATAGTTTGGGGTCGAGCGCATTGATTGCATGGCCCGATCCAGCCGCCAGGTGGAAGTACGTCCCCCCCAGTTCGCGGACCAGGCCGCCATATTCTGCTTCGGGGTCCATCAGGATGGCTCCGATCCCGCGGGTGTGCGCGCTCAACACAACCGAGGCGGCGGCATAGCTCTTGCCAGCCCCCGAGTGCGCGAGGACGGCGATGTTGGCATTCGTGAACCGACGTTCGTCGAAGGGGTCGAAGACGACGAGGCCGCCCGTCTCCTTGTTGTATCCCCAGTAATGCCCATCCGGATCGGCGAGGTCTTCTTGGAGCCAGGGCATCAGGGTCGTTACGGCGGTCGTTGGCAAGATCTTCTCCTGGCCCAGGAGATCGATGCCCAGCGGCCAGGACGCGAGCAGGCCCTGTTGCATTTCAAAGAACGGTGGAATCGCCCGAAGCATCATGCGGCGGCAACCCGCCTCGAGGGCGTCGCTCTGGGCGCGCAGCTCAGCTGCATCACTCGCGCCGACAGTCAGGTAGAAGGCCACGGCAAAGGCCTTCTCTTCATTACGAACCAGCGCCTGGTGCACGCTCAAGGCGTCCGGAAGGGTCCCGAGTGTTGTGCGCGGGATGGCCCCGGACTCGACGCTGGCCAGGTCGTCCGCACGCAGGTCCTGGATCCGTCGATGCAGGCGAGACAGGGCTCGATCGGTCTCGAGTGGGAGGATGTGAATCCCGGCATGGAGCTCGCCGCGGAAATTCAGGAAGGGAAGCAACCATCCCGGCTCGACCTCTTCGCCCGGGTAGCGGTCGACAACGAATGATGTGTACAGACGGCCCGACACCTCGACGCAATTCGCCCGGCGGACAAACGCTGCCTGCGCGGCGGCGTGACTGTCACGACGGTATAGCTCCGCAAACAGCGTTGACAGGCCTTGATCATCCAGGGCCTCAGCCTTCAGGCCGACGTGCCTGAGATGCTCAACGAGGGTACTGGCGCGCTCATGGAGTGGGCGGCCGAGGTCGATCGCGACCCGCTCCGGTCGGTCCGCGGACCGCTCGAACCGGAAGCTCCACGACCTGAGGAAATCCCGCCGGCTTTCGGCCTGGGCAAGCACGACAAAAACATCGCGCTCGTACACCGGCGTTTCTGCCAGGTGGGCGTTGATAAAGCTCTGGGTAAGGGCGCCCAGGTACCGCCGTCGGTCGGAAAAGCGGTCGGGGGACGGCTCCGCGGCCTCTCCGGCCACAATCCGGCGAACGCGCACATAGAGCTGAAGCGGGCCATTCTGACCGTGTAGCAGTTCTCGGAATGCCTGAACAGCGCGCTGCTGGTGCTCCGGCGGTAGTCCCGCGAAGTTCAGCGAGGACGTGCGGACGATGACACGCTTGGCGCCGTTATTGAGATGAACGACACCATCCCTGATCGCCGCAACCTCTGTTCCGAACGGCGACGCCGACAGCGATTTCATTGGTCAATCAGTGCTCAAAGCCAGGAGGAAGGTGGACGATGCAATCGCCGACGAATATCTGGCCTCGTCCGTCGGGGCTATAGCCAGGAGGACGCTACTTGGCTTGCTCCCGGTTGCGGTGATCGCCGGATCATTGTGGTCGAACGGGGTGCCCTGGTCGGTGCGCATGCCGACCACGAGCACATCGCGGCCAAGCGTGTCGGCCGGTGTGGCGGCCGCGTCGAGCAGGGGCGAATTCTTGAGCTGATTCGGAATCGCGATGACGTCAACGCGGTCGCCGGGCTTCAGTGCGCCCCCGACCGCCGTTGATGGGGTGATCGGAATCCCTACGATCCGAAAACCAGCGGGCACCGGCAATCCTGACCCGAGAAGACCAGCGTTTCTCGATGTGGTGAACTGGCGCGCACCCACGAATTGGCCCTTGAGGACTGGATACGCGACGAACTGTCCGACGACCTGGTCGGAAGCCCGCAGCACGTCGTCACCAACAGAGGACGGGTTGACCTGACGCTGGGTCAGGTCACCATCCTGGACCCTTGAGCCAACCGTGAGGTCCTGGGCGGCCACCAGGACCGTCACCTGGCGGTTGTTGTCGTAGTAGAAGACACCGGCGATCCCCGATAGCACGACAAACATGACAAGGCAGAGTGTTCGCGTCATGGCCCCTCCTAGCCGCTCTGGGCGGCAAAATCGACAGTAACTGAAAAGCTCGAGTCGATGTCATAGCGCCCGATATGCCCGTCGCTAAATCGCGTCTCGACGTAGAGTCTGATCGGGACCACATAGTCCTGCGGTCCGCCGCGAGCAAGACGATCGGGCTGATTCCATTGCAGTCGCAGCGGCGCGGTTGGGTCACCCATCTGACCCGAACGCGTGCCAACCGCCGCTGGTGCGTCGGAGCGGGCGCCAAGATACTGCCAGCGCACCAGGTGCGAGCGCGCCGTTCCGGCAGCCACCGCTCCGAGGCGGATCGATCCCTCGCGGGTGATCAGCGCGCGCACCGAGAACTCGGTGAGCGCGCCGCGCAAAACGTCGACCCGTCGGAACGAGTTGGCCCCGGTGGTTCGCCCATCGAGCGAAGGCGTTACCGTAACCACCGCCAGCGGCGGAATGTACGTCTTCGCCGGTAGGATGCGCGCGGTTGCCGAGGTGTCGTTGGCAATCTCTACCGAGAACGGCTGCCGGACCACTTGAACCGTTCCGTAGCGATCGTAACGGGCTGCCTGCGCGGTTCCGGTGATCAATGCCAGAACCCGCGCATCGTAGGTTCCGGCCGAGACGAACGTATGGGAGAGCGTGAGCTGGTTCCCGGGCGTGCCGGCGGTCATCGCGCGGGTGCCGTCGCCGAAGTCCACGGACCAGTGGCGAACGGACCAGTCCTCGATGGCCATATTCAGGTAGAGGTTGAGGTCCTGCGTTAACGATCCGCTCAGCGCGGCCGTCAAAACGGTCGGCGCTCCGGCCAGCGGTCTCGAAGGGAATAGGGACGTCAGGAGATCGAGATCGAGTCGCGCCGCCGCCTCCGGCACGGGCGGCTCCTCGACCGGAGTGACACCTGGGCTCGCACAGATCGAGGTCGTCGTCCCGAAGTTGAAAACCGGCGAGCCGGGTGGCGGCGCGTTGACTTGACGATTGGTCGCCCGGTCGAACACGTAGACCGTCCACATCCACGGACAGTTCGGACCGCCGAATGGCTGCCTGACCCAGTTCGCGTAATACGGTGACAGGTGACTGGTTCCGGTTGGCGCTGGATAGGCGGTTGCGGAATCCTTGACCTGGGCGTAGACGAACGCATGCCCGGCGTAACCAGAATTGCTGACGAGTGTTACGGAGAGCGGAGGCCCGTCAAGGCTGTGGCCGTCTGCGGCAGAGACCGTCACCAGGGCTGCGGCAATCCCGAGCGCACCAAGCGCGTGGACCGTCCGATGCCTCATGGTCTGATCTCGGCGCAGGTGGTTACGTTCAGGCGACCGGTTCCGACCCGTCCAACGAACCCGATCAAGCTCAAGCGATAGGGCACATCGATGCGGGCGCAGACCGAGGGTCGGTTCAGCCGTTTTCCGGTGAAGGGATTGACACCGGGGATCTCGTTGATCACCCGAATATCAGCGCCCTGTGCCGCGATCGTTGCTTCACTGACCCCCAGCGCTCGACCCAGGTTTCGATCCAGATAGGTGTGAGTTGTCTCGAGTGCGGTCGTGCGATCGAGACGAAGCCGACCGGTCTGCGTGTAATGCGTCATGTCGACCGACGACGCCCCGCTCAGCGTCGCCGTCTCGACCGCGTATCGGAGGCGGACACGTTGCATTTGCAGTTGGCCCATGTCCACCGTCAGAGAGAAGACAAGAAGCAGCGTCGGCATGAGCAGGATGGCGTACAGGATGCTCTGGCCGCGACGGGCTCTCAATGATTGACCTCGCCGCGACCGATGTAGCTGGAACGGAGGTCGACGTCGCGCGAGAACAGAAATGGGATGGCGATCCGCCGGTGGCTGGTGAGCTGAACCGCAATCGGCTGACCCCAGCGCACAGAGGACGGACTAATCGAAATAGCGACGCTTCCCGGACTCACGCCGGCGGCCTGCAACTCGGTCCGGATTCGCTCCCGTACGACGGCATCGTCCTCGCCTCGCTCGGCTGCGACACGGGCCCCGATCGCAGCCGCCGACTGCTGACCCATAAAGACGTGGATCAGGCCACCGAGCTCGATGATCCCGAGGAGCACCGGAAGCAGCATCAACGACACCGCGAGAATCGCCTGGAGCGTCTCCTGCCCCCGTTGCCGATCCCGTCGTCCCTGGCTCATGACGTCTGCGTGAGACGCTGCACCATCTGGCCGATCTTGGCGACGAGGCCGTGGTTCCAAGCCATGATGCCGACAACGAGCGTGCCCAGGATGATCGCTGCGCCGATCACCCATTCCAAGGTCGACTGCCCACGCTGCCCTTTGCTCATTTCGAGCCCTCCTATCTGATTGCTTCCTGTTCCCCGGACTCCTGTCGCCGTTGCGTCGATGGGACTCACCCGAAGGCCCGCTGGATGATGCCCCAAAAAAGCGGAACCATGATCAAGATCACAAACTCGGGAAGGTAAACGCCGGCGAGAACGCCCAGAAGCCTGGTCCCGACCCGCGCCGCCTCGGCGGTGGAGCGATTTCGCTGGTTCATCCGAATCAGCAACTCCTGGTCACGCAGCGTTTGCTCGAGGCCGGTACCCAGGCGCTTGCTTTGGGCGAGTGCCGTGACGAACAACGAAATCTCATCAATGCCGGTTCGCTCGCCAATCGCCTGGAGCGCTTCCTCGATGGAGGCCCCCACGCCATAGCGACCGAGTGCCGCGCGAATCTCTCCCTTCAAAATGCCGGGTACCTGCGAGTCGGCCGAGATCAGGTGGAGCGTGCGCTCGAGCGGCAATCCCGCAACCACAAAGGCGCGGATCATCCCGACCACTTCGGGCAGCTCCCGGTGCACCACGCGCTGACGCTTCCGTCGTCGGGAATTCAGATACTGGCTCGGCGCAATGTAGCCGGCCCATGCGAAGAGCGGCAGCAGCAGGGGGGCGCCAGCCAGGAGCAGTCCGACGACCGTGCCGGCGATCGCGCCGGCGAGCGCGCTCGCCAGTTTGAGAACCCGAAACTCGACTCCATCGATCGATTGGGGATCAAGGCCACACTGAGTTAGGTATGCACCGTCGAGACGGGCCGGCCGAAGGTGCAGCCGGGCTCCCCAGATGGCAGCGGCCGGTTGCAGCCACCGCCTGTACCAGCTGTCCAGACCACGCTGTTCTTGCCGCCACTCGATTGGGGAAAGGGTCGATGCCCGGATCAAGCCGACATTGGGCCGATTCGCGGCGCGTGCAAAACCGGTCAGCCCGTAGAGACCAGCGAAGGTCGCCGCTGCGGCCGACACCGCTCCAAGGATCACGCTTCAAACCTTGTGATGCGGAAGCTCAGGTAGATGCCGAAGACCTCCAGGAAGACTGCCGCCGGGATCAGGACGTAGCGACCCATCACCGTGTTGTCGAGCGACTGAAGGAGGTCGGGCGAGAGCAGGCGCAGGTAGAGATACATCCCCGGAACGATGATGGCCAGTAGCCAGATCTGAAGACGTTGCCCGGCTGTCTTTGCTCGAACCTCGTTAGCCAGCTGGGTGTTGAAGTGCACTGTTCCCGACAGTTCGTTGAAGAGGGTTCGCGCGGCCACGGTCGGCAACTGGTTGGCGCTGCAAACGATCAGTGTTTCCCAGACCAGACCGAGGTTCAACGTTGTGACTCGTGTCCGAAGCTCCCGCATGCTGACATGCATGGGCACGTCGAGAAGGAACCGTTGGATGACGAAGTCAAGGTCTTCGCGGATCCAGGGATCCGTGCTCATCTGGCGTGCCAATCGGAGGGCGTCGAGATATGTGCTGCCGGCGCTCAGGCTGGTTAGCACGGACTGGAGAAACCGCGGTGCTTCCGCTTCGCTGCGGCGGGCCCGGCCGTGCACGAGCCAGGCGAGATAGAAGCGGGGAGTGGCGAGCCCGCAGGCCAGACCCACCAGCGCCAGGACGGGAGACTCAAGCCACCCGACGGCGGAGAGAACTGCGGGCACACCAACCGTGATCGCGAACAACGTCTGGGGCCGGCTCGGAATACGAGCCTGCTCCAGGCGGCGCCTTTGCCTGGCAAGCTGGCGTTCGAACAACGACCGGAGCGCCCGCGGTGGCTGGGGACGGCGAACCAGTCCAAGTCCCAGGCCGATAATCGCGAGCGACAGGCAGGCGGAGGCTAGGAGATCCACCGCATCCCCTGCACCTCCAGCTTGCGCTGGAGTCGTACACCAGGCCGGTAGTCTGGAACCGCCACAAAGTCGACGGTGGGCCCGTGGGAGCTATTGGTGAGGGAGGCCTTGAAAATGGGCGCGGTCACGTAATGACCATCCGGATCGACGTCGCGTAACTCAGTGACCTCAAGGACGCAACGCTTGCCGTCGCGAAGACGGCTCACAAAAACCACGAGGTCGAAGACACGGGCAATGTAACGGCGGATCTCGACAGGACTGAGCTGTCCGAAGTCCCGGCTGATCAACAGCTCGAGCCGGGCCAGCGCGTCAGTGCAGCTACTCGCGTGGATCGTCGTCGCCGAGCCGTCGTGGCCGGTGTTCAGGGCTTCAAGAACGTAATACGCCTCTTTGCTATGCCGGATCTCCCCGATGATCAGACGATCCGGTCGCATTCGGAGCGCGTTCTGCACGAGGTCGGCCACGTCAAGCCTGCGCTCCTGGGCCGCCCCGCCCAACTCTTTTGATTGGACGCACTCGAGCTTCACCCAATGAGGGTTGTCGAGCTCCAACTCCGCCGTGTCTTCAATCGTGATAACGCGTTCGTCTTCCGGAAAGGCGCTCACGATTGAGCGGAGCAGCGTGCTCTTGCCCGAACCCGTTGCGCCGGCGATCAGAATGTTGGCGCGCGCAGCTGCCATCGCTTCGAGAAAGGCACCCATTTGCGGCGAAAGCCCACCGTTGCTTACCCAATTCGGAGCACTCGGGTTATGTTCAGCCGGAACGAGGTCAAGGCGCACCCGATTGAACTTGCGAATACAGAGCGTGGGGCCTCCAACAGGTGCGTAGACGGCATTCGCCCTACTGCCATCGACCATCCGGGCGTCGACCAGCGGCCGGTCAATGTTGATCTCCCGGCCGACCAGGGCGACGATTTTTTGGATCACCTGCTCGAGTTGCGCCTGATCGCGAAAGGCGGTGGGTACGAATCGAAGTCGGCCATCACGTTCGACGTAGATCTCGTCGAAGCGGTTCACCAGGATGTCGGTAATCGCAGGATCGCTCATCAAGGGTTGGAGCGGGCCGAGCCCCACGATGTCATCGAACAGCGAGTCGATGAGCTCCTTGGTCGCTTTTCCCTGCGTCTCGACGACGGCTTCGCGGATACGCTGTTTCAGCAGCTCCATGCGGTGCGGCACGGTGGAGAACGGATTCAGGACCGTTGGGTCCAAATGAATGGTCAGTTGACTGCGCACGAAGTTGCGCAGGCGCTCGGAATTGAGCGTCCCCGGCTCAATGATGGTTTCAGCTAGCACGGCGGCGCCGCGTCAGCCAGGTGAATGGATTCATTGCCGTGCGAGCCGCTGCCGGAGGCTCGAGGGCCGGGTAGATAGCCGACGCCAGTTGTAGGATCGCGTGTCGAGTCGCACCGTCGGGCGTGAGCGAGAGTGGTTGATGGCGGTTCTCAGCGGAGTCGAAGTCCCGGTCGTATGGGATACGGCTGACAAGGGTTCCGCCGAGGTCTCCCATGGGCTCCTCGAGGTTGTCGCCGTCACGCATCTTATTCGCGACGTAATGGAGTTTTTCGCCGAACCCCAGTCTGCGAAGGGCCTCGACGCCGCGGTACAGGGACTGGATTGAACCCGCCGTGGGCGTGACGACGCAGTAGATCTGGGTCGTCGCCTCGAGGAGGTACGTCTCCAGATCGCCGACCGCCGCGCCGAGATCGAGGAGGATGAAGTGGTAGCCGGCCTTCTTCAACCAACTGAGGATGTGGGCTGCCTGGGGCACTCCCACCAGTTGCGACCGATCGCCCGCCAGGCACTTCGGCGGCCCAAGCAAGACATCGAGGTTCGAGGTCTTGTGCCGCACCACATAATCGCCCGGCTCCGGGTCCGCGCCGCCGCCGGTCAGGTCCGCGACGTAATCGAGCATGGTCGGTTGGGCGAGTCCGAGTCGGGCGGATACGTTGGCGCTCGATAGGTCGAAGTCGACAAGAATGACACGCAAGGGAAGTGCCGATTCAGCCGCCGAAGGCCGGTATCGGCCCTTGCGAGCGAGCAGGATCGCGACTTCCGTGGCAAGCGTGGTTCTGCCGGTGCCGCCCTTGGACGAAAAGAAGGTGATGATCTGGCTTCCGCCCAGGTAGACCGGGACAGCATCGTCAGCTGATGCGTCTTCGATCGGATCCCGGCCGGCACTCACGGGTGCAACCGGATCGGGTAGCTCGATCACATCGTCGTCGGCGAACTCGTTGACCTCGCTGCCGTTGACGGGTTGGCGAAGAGGCGCCACTACGCTGAGACGAGGCGATGGAGTCGTGCCCGCGGTCCCCTTCTGCCGCGGCCGTTCACCGAGCGAGCTTGCTAAATGAAACTCAAGCGCTGCCAGCGCCCAGTGCCCGAGCGATCGGCCCGCTGGCCGCACCCAGGCCAGGGCTGCCCCCAGGCCGCCGCACAACATGGCTAGTCCGATGCGGATGGGTGACGGGAATGTGAGGTGGAGGACGGCGTAGGCCGCCAACAATCCGAAGAGCAACGTCGCAAGACGCGTGACGGACAGGCCGAGGACGAACTGATCTTCCCCGTTGAGATCTTGAGGAATCCGAACGCCGCGCATTGAGCCCCCTCCAAATTTCATCGATGGCCAGCGCGGGCGTGTTTCAGTACAGGACGTAAGTGGTGTCCGTTATCGCGATTGCGCTGCGTTGTTCCTACGCGCAGCGATCCCTCACCAGCGGCCAGGGAGTGGTGCCCGCACCAGGATTCGAACCCGGGACCAACTGATTAAGAGTCAGCTGCTCTACCAACTGAGCTATACGGGCGCACCGGCTATTCTATCCAGCCTTTCGCACGCCTCGTTCGCTCAGAACCCCCCGTCGATCACCCCCTCGCGATATCAGCCCGCGCGACGCTCTTCGCGCGGTTCCAGCACCTGTTCTTTCGAACTCTCCGGGTTAACCATCACGACTTCGAAGAGTTCCTCGAAGTTGACGTTGAAAAATTTCATCAGTGCCTGGCGCAGCTTGGGGCCAGGCCGGCGGGCACCCGACTCGAGCGCCGGGATGTAGTTCTGGCTGATGCCGAGGTTATGGGCCAGCTCGCGCTGCGTCAGTCCTTTCTTCTCGCGCATCGCGCGGAGCCCGGTCGCCCTGACCTCAACATTCACGCCGCCTTCCATGGCGCCATCATCACACGGCATGGTATATTTGTCAAGACAGAACTACGATGCTGGGTAATTGGCTGCTCTCGGAGCCGGGAACGGCGTAACGACCTCGATGGCAAGGCTCTTTCGCAGACATGAGGGACGCTCTGGGCAGCCGGCCCAGTATCCATCCCTGCTACTCGTCGCGAGAGCAATCGAGAGGCAACTCGACGCTCAGTTCAGTCACGCGGAGTCTCTAGACGCTAGGGCTGGGATTCTCCTGGGATTCCTTGCCGTTTGCCTGGCGGCGCTCGCACCAACCGGCCAATTCAGGGCACTCACCGTCTGGCTCACTGTTGCTGTGACTGCTGCCCTCGCAGCGCTCGGCCTCTGTCTGGTTTCTTTGAGTCGCCGACACTTACGGCGAGATCCAAAACCCAGAGCGCTTCGGGAGCTCTACTTGTCTGCCGACGAAGCAGTAACACTCTTGCGCCTTGCCGACAGCTATGTAGCTTCTTACGAGAGTAATCGCGGATTAGTTGCCTCGAAGGTAGCTGCCTTACGGCTAGCGACCATTTGCCTCGCAATAGCCGGCCTCGGATTGGGTTTACATCTCGTTGAGGGGTGGTAGCATCCGAGCATGAGTAATCAACCCAGGCAGCCCGACTTGCGGGAGGAGAATAACCCTCCCATCCAGCCGGACTCTCGGCTGGAGGAGTACTGGGAAGATAATGACCGGCCCAAGTCCCAAACAGGTCCGCGGAGCGACTCCTAAACCGATCGGCTAGCTTGCTAGCCTCTCTTAGTGGCTGGAACGGACCCAATCAATGCCGAAGAATCCACCGGAGCCATCACGCCAGCCAACCGGCCGGCTCATTCTGGAGGGCCTCGAGGGCTTCGCCTATCACGGGAATAACCCGGCGGAGACGAAACTCGGCCAGACTTTCGTTGTGGATCTCGAGGTCGTCACCGACACGCGTCAGGCAGCAGCCACGGACCGGATCGAGGACACCGTGAACTACCCGACGCTGGAGAAGATCGCCCGCCGCATCCTGGAGGGACCGCCGCG
>JALYYC010000051.1 GCA_030946755.1 Candidatus Dormiibacterota bacterium | reverse complement strand
GCCGGGCAGCATCAGCGTCGTATCCGAGGCGCTGGGTGCGAAGTCGATGCGTGATCTCGATGGAATGCGGAAGCGCGTTGCCGCGATCAAGACCGAACGCGAGCGACTGCGCGCCGATTTGACCGGCTTTGGTTTCGAGGTGCGCGACTCGGCGGCGAACTTCCTGCTGGTCCACACTGGCCGGAAGGCCGCACCAGCCCTGTTGCGATCGGGCCTGGTGGTGCGGACGTTCGGCGCGGCCCATCCGCTCGCCGACTACATCCGGGTGACGGTCCGCAAGCCCGAGGAAAACCGCCGGCTTGTGGAGGATCTCGCCCAGCTGAAATGACCCCGGCGTTGTGCGGGAACGCGATAGGAGTGCTGTCATATCCGTATTCGGCCCGCGAGGTCTAAACCTCGCTGCGGTGATGTCTGATAGCAAGGCTGTCACTGCAGCGGTGCGGCCCGCAGGTTGACTCTTTTGGCCTCGGGCTGGAGAATGACGAGCGCCAGTGACGAATCTCAAGCGAACCTTTCTGCCTGCCCTGGTGCTGGCGGCGGCGGGCATGGCCCTCTTCGGCAACCAGTTGGGGGCGCTCGCTGACACGAGTGGCCAGACCGGCTATGACATCAGCTACCCGCAATGTGGCGGCGCCTACCCGACCGGCGCCTTCGGCATCGTGGGCGTCGATGCGGGCTATCCGTTCGCGCACTACAACCCCTGCCTGGCGGACCAGGTCAGCCACACCTCGAATCCCGCCCTCTACGTCAACACCGGATACGACCCCGTCTACACGCAGATCGACGCGACCCACACGCTCCCGGCATGTCTCACGCAGGCAGCCTCGGTGACCGGAACCGGCCCGCAGAGAGCCGCCTGGGCGGTCGGCTGCAGCGAGGCCACGCGCTCGATCGACTACGCCACCTCGCAGGGCGTTACCAATCCGAGCAGTTGGTGGCTGGACGTCGAGGACGCCAACAGCTGGTCATCGACCGACCTCAGCCTGAACCAGTACACGCTCCAGGGCGTCGTCGACACGATCCTGCGACAGTCGCCCGCCGCTGTCGGTATCTATTCGACCGCGTACCAATGGAGCACGATCGTCGGCTCGCTTCCGGTCTCGGGCGTGAATGCGAACTGGGTCGCGACCGGCGCCTCCTCGGAGAAAACGGCTCGGACCTACTGCGGGACCGGCTTTTCGGGCGCGCCCGTCTGGTTCGTGCAGTACCTCCACGCCGGCTTCGACACCAATTACGCCTGCTAGCCGGCCGACCTCCTAAAGATCCACGACCGGGAGCTTGAATCGCGCACGCAATCGCGCCGCGATCAGCGAGCGATGGCAGGCCCTGGCGTCACGCTCGACGCAGAGCAATGCGGAGACGCCAGGGTCCGGAAGTGATTCGAGGAAGGCGCGAAGCTCGACGCGCTCGAGTACCTCGCGCAGATAGCGCCGGCGATATGCCTCGGCCAGTTCGACCCGCGACCGTTTGCCGACGCCAAGGCGATCGTCCTCCCGGTATTGCAGGTGGCGGAGCTCGGTCGTCGGTGCCAGGTCGAGGCGATGCTGGTATGCGATCCCGGCCTTCTTGAGTGCCGCCTGCAGCCGCAGCGAGTTGGCCCACGCATACTGTGGCCCGCGGACGCCACGACGCTGACGCACGTCGACGACCAGCGCGACAGGGTGGCGCCGTAGCTTGCCGAGGAAGTCATCCAGACTGGAGTCGTAGACCCCGATGGTCGCGATCGTGCGCACTTCGCGCGCTAGCTGACGCTGACGATCGTCGCCTTTCGATCCCCACCGGGCGTGTTGAAGGTCACCGTGTCGCCGGCCTTCCGATCGACGAGCGCTTTTCCAAGCGGAGACGCGACTGACATCAGGCCCTTGGCCATGTTGCCCTCGGTCGGCCCGACGATCTCGTAGCTTGACTCGCCGAACTCGTCCTTGACGACAACCGTCGAGCCGATCCGGATGACGCCCTTGGCGCCGCCTTCGACGACAACCTGGGCGCGGCGAAGGGTGGCCTCGACGGTCTGAACCTTGCCGTCGAGCATACCCAGGTGCTGGCGGGCGTCATGGTAGGCGAAGTTCTCGCTCAGATCGCCCTGCGAGCGAGCCGCCGAGACCTCCTCGACCAGACCCGGTCGGCGAGCCTTCAACTCGGCCAGCTCTGCCTTGAGGGCGTCGTAGCCGGCCTGGGTCATCGGGATCGGGGCGCTCCGCTCGTCCGCCATCCCTGCAGTGTACGGACCGGAACCGGCTTATTTAACCGGGGCCGATCCAAAACGGCCCGACTCCTGTCTTGTGTCTACGCCTAAATGGAACCCGGTACCGTAGCCTTTCTACGGCTCAGCTCGTTTCCGTACCGCGAGCCGGTGGCCACTCACCGTCCTCTTAACACCGACCATGCATGATGCTGACGTTCCGATCTACCAGGCCGGTTCTGCAAGGCGGCGCCGCGCCTCCCGTTTGCACCCTGTGCGCCTGACCCTTCTGACGATCGCGGCGCTGGCGCTCTCCGCCATCGCCGGCGGGGTCGCCTACTTCTTTCCGGTGTTCAGTGCTGGGGTCGGCCAGACCGGCCAGCAGGTGGTGATCCCGATCCCCGGACTGAAGGCCACGGCGACACCGGTCCCGGCGCCCGGATCCCCCTTCACGGTGCTGCTGCTCGGGTCCGACGACGATTCCAAGTTCAGCGCTGACCATCTCCTCACCCAGTCAATGATCCTGGTGCGGGTCAACCCGGCGAGCAAGCAGGTGACGATGATGTCGATCCCGCGAGACCTCTGGGTCCCGCTGTCCACCGGGGGCAGCGGTAAGATCGATGGGGCCTACTCCTATGGTCGCGCCAGCGCCGCCATCGCGACCGTGCAGCGCAACTTCGGTGTCCACATCGACGATTACGCGTGGATCGGCCTGAAGGGCCTTATCCGCTTGATCGACCAGCTCGGCGGAGTCGACGTCTACGTGTCCAATCCCGTGCTCGACGACTTCTATCCCAACGATATCGACGTGACCTATCTCTATGGCTATACCCGCGTGGCGGTGCTGCCGGGAGCTCAGCACCTCGACGGCAGCCATGCGTTGCAATGGGTCCGGTCTCGTCACGACGACGTCAACGGGGATTTCGGCCGGTCACAACGGCAGCAGCAGGTCCTGCTGGCAATCCGGGCCAAGGGGGCGACGCTCAACGCCGCGAATCTCCCCGACATCGTGAACGCGATGGCGAACGAGTTCAAGACCAGCATGAGCCTGGCTCGGATTCGGAGCCTGCTGGGCGTGGCCGGCGGGTTCGACCCGGCCAACATCAAGCAGATCGTGCTCTTGCCACCGACCTACACCAGCTACGGATTCGTCGGCCCGCAATCCGTCGTGTTTCCCAACTGGTCACAGATCCGCCCGCTGGTCCAGGCCAACTTCCCATGATGCTGCGCCGCTTCTCCGTCCTGTTGCTCATCCCGCTGATGCTGCTGGTCGGCACCGGGACGTATCTCTACCTCGGGTCGCTGAAGAGCAAGGTCTTAAAGCAAGAAGCCAAAGCTCCGACGGTCGTAAAGCCGAAATTCAAGCTCCCGGGAACGATGTACCTGGTCCAGGGTGGCTCGCTCTTCACGCTTCGCGACGGCGTCTTCACCCGACTGGCCTCTGGCAGCTGGGCCCAACCGGCGCTCTCGCCGGACCACACAAAGTTAGTCGCCGTGCAGCGGGGCGCACAGTCGAGCGACCTGTATCTGCTCGATCTCCAGGGGCACGTGATCAAGCAGCTCACCCACGACAACGCGAAAATCATCGATGCCAACCACTGGGCGTTCTACCCTCGCGTGAGCGCTGATTCGTCGTCCGTCTTGTACAGCTACGACAGTCCGAAATACGGCTACCAGGTCGACTTCTCGATCTGGACCATGCCGCTGAACGGCACCCAGGCACAGGCCCGGCGCCGGACGACCGCGAACGACCATACCGGCGGCGATATCCAGCCCATTCCATTGAGCGGAACCGCGACGCTCTTCGTCAGGCACTCGAACGATGCCAGCGGCGTCCGGTCGCAGATCTGGTACCAGCCGCGACCCGGATTCCCGGGCTACGCGTTGACAGGCGCCGCGGATGACTGCAGCCAGCCCGCGTTGTCGCCGGACGAGACCCAGCTGGCGATGGTCTGCAGCAGCGGCAAGCAGAGCACGCGTCTCGAGGTGGCGCCCTTCAGTGGCACGGCGATCGGGCCCGCGCGCGTCCTCGTCGACGGCGGCCTCAATGCGCAACCGACCTGGTCGCCCGATGGGCAAGGGCTGGCGTATTTTGCCCCCGTCGGGGTCGCCGGGCACTTCGAGCTCTGGTGGGTCCCCGTCGGAGCCGTGGTACCCGTCGCAACCCCCAAACCGACCGCAACCGTCAAAGCCACGGCGACCGCGAGCGTTCGAGCCAGTTCCTCGGCGGTGGTGACCACCGCCGCCCCCATCGTTCCCCTGCAGGTCACGCAGGGCCTCGACCTCGCCTCGACGTCCGCGCCCGCCTGGTACTAGTCGGGCTTCGGCTTTTCGGCCAGCTCCTGGCGCTGGACCTGCCGGGCCTTCTCGAAGCAGGAACGGCAAAGGCGTAGTTGCGTCAGCGGGCCGCCCTCGGCGAAAACCCGCCGGCCGCAATGCTGGCAGATGAACTGGCTGCGCTTTGCCATCGCCTTCAGTATGGCGCCCGGAAAATCCTCCGTTAGCTTGAGCTGGATCTTCGTGGTGCGGTCCATGCCAGGACGAGAGTGCTCGAGGCCCAGCTCCACAAGATCCTCTAACGCCGGATCCGAACCGCTTAACGCCGGTCGCCCGGAAGCCGGATGTAGCGGGCGAGTGCCAGGCTGTGCAGGCCGAGCGCGATGAACCCAAGCGCGAGGCCGGCGAGCAACAGGCGGCCGTAGGCCTGCGTCAACAGGTACGCGAAGATCGCGCTGAACCCGCGCGCCTGCTTCGCGTTGTGCTGCAGCGCCGCCAGGAGGATGAACCAGCCCATCAGGATGAAGACGAGGCCCCGGCTGACGAAACCGAACTGACCCAGTGCCTGCGTGATGCGTTTTTCGTTCTTTGACATCTGGCGGCGTTTCAGGTCCTGTTGAAACGTCGCTCGGTAGGCTTCGACCAGCTGGCCGAGGCCGGCGCCGATCGCGATCAACCCGGCGACTTCGGCGACGACGATTCCGGCCGGGGCCGTGAGAAGGCGGCTCGCGAATTGTTGAACCTCGTCCGGGTGCTTGCTGCTGCCGCCGTGGGTCAGGAGCCCGATGGCAAAGAGCGTCAGGCCAAGATAGGCGACCCCGCTGAAAGCAAAGGCGACCCGGGTGGCAATGCCGGTGGCGTCATCCCCACGGTCGAGCGGATCGTAGATCGCCCGGATGAATCCCCAGAGCGCGTAGGCGGCCAGAAATACGATCCCGGCGATCAGCAGCAGGCGTCCGAGGGGGAAGCCGGCGACCGCCAGCAGGCTGGTCTGCTGGTCGGCGTTCTGGGCGACGCCGCTGACCGCGATCCGCAGCGCGAGAAAGCCCATGAAGCCGTAGAGAAACGCACGGAGCACGTAGCCGGCGCGTGCCAGCCACTTATACGCCGGATTTCGCGACGCCCACTTCGCGGTCCGGTTGGCGGCGCGGGCCTGTTGCCTGACCGGCCTGGACATCACGGACTGATCCTAATCGGGGTGACTTGCGTAGGTATGAGTATCACGTATTCCAACAAGCCTTAAGGAGGCCTCATATATGAACTTTCGAGTATTGGCAGCAGCAGGCGGCGCGGCATTCTTACTTGCCGCATGTGGCACGGCGACCGACTCCGGAACCACAGGCGGAAACACAGCCGGAAGCACAAGCGCGACGCCATCGGCGAGCATCAAATCGCTGACCGGCGTCGGCACAACGGTCACGCTTGACCCTGGCACGGCGATGGTCCTGTCACAGAACAACGTGATGGTCGCGCCCGTCGCGCCGGCCACCGCCGATGCGTCGGGCGGCATGGTCAAGGTGACCTTCCCGATCACCAGCGGCAACGTCGACATCTACCCCCAGACGGTCCTGCCGTTCATTCGCGGCACGGTCAAGCACACGGGCGGCCTGACCTTCACCGCCGGCGGAAAGTCCCTGTCGGTCACCGACTTCGTCGTCGATCCGGGCGCCTCGACCCTGACGGCAACCGCGGGCGGTAGCCAGGTCATGTTGCTCGAGCTCGATGGCAGCAAAGTCATGGTCGGCAAGGACAGCGCCGGTCACGTCACGCTTGACGGCACGGTTGCTAAGCTGAGCCAGGCCGCCGCGGACGCGCTCAATCAGACCTTCGGTGTGACCCTCTTCAAGCGTGGGATTCCGCTCGGCACCGTCCACATCGTCGCCGCCGGTTAACCGCCAACAGAAAGATTTCACAGACTGGCCGCCCCTGCGGGGGCGGCCAGTTGACTTCTGCGGGGAATACATGAACAAGATTTGCTACGTCGCCGCTCGATGCCCCCGCCCGGGCCAGGTCAAGACCCGCCTGGGCGCGGTCATCGGTCACGAGGCGGCTGCCGCTCTGTACGCCGCCTTCCTTTTAGATCTGGAGGCCAAGCTCGGGCGTGCCTCCTTCCCGGTGTGCTGGTACGTCACGCCCGGTGCCTGGGCCGACCGGCCGCATCGCGAACAGGGCGACGGCGACTGGAACGCTCGCCAGGCGCGGCTCTTCGAGGAAGCCGCCGGGCGCGGTGAGGAACGGGTCGTTCTGATTGCGTCGGATTCGCCGCAGATCGATCTGGCCGTCATTCACGAGGCGTTCAGCGCGCTGGAACACAACGATCTGGTGCTCGGCCCGGTCGAGGACGGCGGGTACTACCTGATCGGGATGCGCGGCTGGCACGACGTCTTCCACGGTGTTGCGATGACCAGCTCGACCGCCCTGCACGACGTGGTCTCACGTGCGGAAGGGTTGCGTCTGTCGGTCGCCTTTGTCGACCCGCTCTTTGACGTCGACGTCGCCGGTGACCTCGAGCACCTGACCGCGATCGCCCGCGTTCGTGACGATCTTCTCCACACGCGGCAGGCCCTGCGGCTGCAGGGGCGCGTGGCCGCTTGAACGTCATGAGCCGGCGAACCCAGATGATCCGAGGCGCCCTTGCCGGCGCCTTCGCCGGGCTCGCGATGACCCTGACCTGGCTGCTCCTCCGGTACCTGGCCGGCGTGCCACTGGTCGCCGAGCTCGGGGCGGACCGCTTCCTCCCGCTGCTCCCGGTGTTCACGTTCCTCAAGGTCATCGGCATTTTCGGCGGGACGATGATCTCGAAGGAGATCGCCTACTTCTCGTCATTCCTCGGCCAGGTCGCGGTCGGGATGGTCGCCGGAGCCGTCTACGCAGCCGTGGCCGGACGCGGGCGCAACCGGACCATCATGCTGGCCGCCGGGGTGGCAGTTGTCTGGATAGCGCTGCTCGCCGTTCTCTTCCCGGTGCTGGACTCGAACTACCTTGGTCTTCCCTCGGGCCTGGCCAACGTGACGACCGCGCTCGGCCTCCTGATCGGGCTCGCCGTCTTTGCCCTCGTGCTGGCGGTCAGCTATGCGGCATTGAGTGCGGAGCGAGCGACCCAAGCGACGTCGGGGCTCGAGGTCAGCCGCCGGCGCTTCGTGCTGGGCGGCTCGACTCTCCTGGTGTTGGCGGCCGCGTCCGGCGGGCTGATCGGCAAACTCTTCAATCGAGGGGCCTTTGTGTACGACGGGACCCAGACCCAGGCACCGCTCGATCCCGTGACGCCGACTGACAAGTTCTACGTCGTGACGAAGAACCTGATCGACCCCTATGTCGACCAGGCGAGCTGGCGGCTGGAGGTCAGCGGCCTGGTGGAGCGGCCGGTGACCTACGACTACCAGGCGCTCAAGTCGCTGCCGTCCGTCACCCAGGAGTCGAGCATGGAATGCATCAGCAACGGCGTGGGCTATCACCTGCTCAGCAATGCCCGGTGGAAAGGCGTCCGCCTTTCCGACCTGTTGCAGGCGAGCCGGCCGAAGTCCGGTGTCCGGCAGATCGTCCTGCATGCCGCCGACGGCTTCACGCACACGATGCCCAACGAGAAGGCGATGGAGCCCTCGACGCTGGTGGTCTACGAGATGAACGGCGAGCCGCTCCGCCAGCGACATGGCGCGCCGGCGCGGATCATCGTGCCCTCCAGCTATGGCGAGATGAACGTCAAATGGCTGACGCGCGTCAGCCTGGTCGACCACACGGAGAAGGGCTATTACGAGTCGCAGGGGTGGAACCCCGACGTTGTGCACACGATGTCCCGGATCGATTTTCCTAAAGCGGCACCCGTGAGCCTTTCACAGATGGCCACGGTTCGCGTCACCGGCGTGGCCTTCGCCGGCATTCGGGGGATTAGCTCGGTCGAGCTGAGTGCCGACGGCGGACAGTCGTGGGGCCCCGTCAGCATTGACTACGCGCCCGCGAAGGTGGCCTGGGTCATGTGGCATCAGGACTGGCAGCCGGCCGGACCGGGCGACTACGTTTTGATGGTGCGAGCCACTGACGGCGGTGGCGAGCTCCAGACCATGCAGCGCCAGGGGACGGCCCCGGCGGGCGCCACCGGCCTCCACAAGGTCAAGGCGCGGATCGTCGCATGAGCACGGGCAAACGCGCCCTCGTCACCGGCGGGGCCGGCCTCATCGGGTCGCACATCGCCGATCGATTGCTTGCGGAGGGATGGTCGGTGCGGATCCTCGACAACCTGGAGCCGCAGACCCATCGCAACGGGAAGCCCGCCTGGATCCCCGCCGACGCGACCTTCGTGCAGGGCGATGTCCGTGATTCGGCCGTTCTCCGCCAGGCACTCGACGACATCGACGTCGTCTTTCACGAGGCGGCCTACGGCGGCTACATGCCTGAAATCGCCAAGTACGTCGAGGTCAACAGCCTCGGCACCGCCAGGCTTCTGGAAGTCATTCGCGATCACTGCCTGCCGGTGCGAAAGGTGGTTATCGCCTCGTCACAGGCGGTCTACCGGGAAGGCGCGGGCTGGTGCGCCCTGCATGGGTTGATGTTTCCGCCACCGCGGCTGCAGCGCCGGCTCGCCGCCGGTGATTTCTCGGTCCACTGTCCGGCCTGCGGCCGGCCGCTGATTGCCAAGCCGACGCCGGAGAACGCGCCGATCGGCGGCGAGACCGTCTATGCGATCACCAAGCTGGACCAGGAGCGACTGGCGCTCGCCTGGGGACGGCAGACCGGCATCCCGACCGTGGCGCTCCGCTACTCCTGCACCTATGGGCCGCGCCAGTCGATTTTCAATCCCTACACCGGCGTGATCGCGATCTTTGCGACCCGCCTGCTGAACGGGCTGCCACCGGTCCTCTACGAGGATGGCGCCCAGACCCGCGACTTCGTCTTCGTCGAGGATGTCGCCGCGGCCAACCTGCTGGCGGTGATGACCGACGCGATGGATGGACAGGCGGTCAACGTCGGCAGCGGCCGGGCCACCTCGATCGAGCGGCTGGCAAACCTGCTCGCCGGCGCACTCGATGTCCCACTGGAGCCCGTCCGGCGCGGCGAGTTCCGTCCGGGCGAGATGCGACATCTCATCTCGAATATCGAGAGGGCGCGATCGGCCGGGTTCGAACCGCGAACCGACCTTGTCGAGGGTATCGACCGGTACCTGCAATGGATACGGAGCCAGGGAAGCGTTCGCGAATATTTCGGCGCTGCCGAGAGCATCCTCCGCGAACGTCGCATTCTGCACCCGGTGCAGGCCTCGGCATGATCGCCGAGACCGTCGCCACTTTTGATCGGCTGGCCAGGGAGGGGGTGATCACCGGGTACACGCTCGAAGCGCCGCCGCTCTATCTCGAGGCCCTGTCACCCACCCTCACCTACAGCATGTACGCGACGGACGAGCTGAGCCGGCGCAACATCCGCGCCGTCCTCGGCGATCTGTCGATCCTGGGGGCGGCCGTAACCGTTCGTCCCGTGTACGGCAATGTACGACGGGAGGACGGCCACATCGAGCGCAGCGACCAGCGACGCATCGCCGCGCGATTCGAGCGACCCGCGCAGCTCGACGCCGCTGTCGAGCGTATTCAAAGCCGCTACATGGCCAGCGTCAGTGCCGCCTGGCATCCGGGATCCTGGCTCTATCCCGACGTTCGCGTGACCGGTGTGCGTACCGATCCGCCCGGGACCATCAGGGCCGTCGCCCACACGATGCCGGTGGGCCGGCGCAGCATCGTGGTTCTGTCGCTATCGCCGCAGCCGCCACTCCCGAGGATGACCTCGTTTCCCGTCCGCCTGCTGGACCGCTGGGGCAGCTACCTCGATGGAAAGCATGATGCCGGCCCATGGGCGGCCGCGCCGGATGAGTACCAGATGGTGACCGTGCCGCTGGCCGCCAGCGGACGGTAACCGAGCCGAGGCAGCGCGGCAACGGTCGCGTCGTACCCCGTCGCCCGGCTCTGCGAGCTTGGCGGCCGTCCTCGATCCACCGCGATCCAGGAGGCGTGGCCGGCCCCGCAGGGAAACTCATCGATGACCGCCCGCTCCGAGAGGTGCGGAAGCAGCGAGGTCGTGGCCGCGACCGACGCCGCCGCCGGGATCGCTCGCAGGGCGCGGCTGACGCCGGCATTGCGCGCCAGGTCTGGCACGTTGGTAAGTACCATCCGGGGTAGCGGCGACGCGACGAGAAAGACCAGGAGCGCGCCCGCGGCGAGCGTGACGGTGCCGCCGAGCCGGGGGACCGGTTTTAGCGCGACCCGCCGCAGCCCCAGTAGCGCCGTCGTGAGCAGTAAGGGCACGGCCGCGATGCCGTAGTGGAAAGCGAGGCGCGACTGATCAGGATCAGCGGACAGCAGCGCGGGCGCCAGTGGGACCAGCGCGATCAGCAGCAGCCAGGGCCGAAGCAATGGCAGCAGTCCGAGACCGAGCAGCGTGATCGTCACCGCCGGCAGCGCGCCACCGGTCATGAGATGGCCGATGACGACATCGGGCCGGGTGACCGTGTGCAGGACCACCTCCCCCGGCGACGACCCGAGGTACGTGTAGCGCGCGATCAGGTCGCCCGCCAGCCCATGCCGGTAGGAGGGCATGATGGCTAAAAGCACGATCGCACCCCAGCCCACCGCGAGGGCCGAGAGCAGGAGGCCAATGCGTTCGTGATATAGCAGCGCCGCGAGCAGCCCGAGGGCAAGCGCGACCAGCGCGCCGTCTTCTTTACAGAGCAGTGGGATGGCGGCGGCAGCGAGAAATAAGACGCGGCGCCGATCGCGCAGCGCCAGCAGCGCCAGGAAAACGAAAGGCACCCCGAGCGCCTCGGTATGAAAGTCGAAGGCAACCGCGCGTGAGACGCCAAGCTGCAGCAGATAGGCGATGACGGCGAGCCACGCAAGCCGGCGGTCAAGCCAGCCGCGCGCCAGCACAAACAGCGGGACGACGGCGAGTCCCAGCGCCAGCGACTGGCCCAACAGCAGCCAGAGCGGCGTCGCATGGATCACGTACATGGGCACAAAGAGCAGCAGCGCCGGTTCGAAATGCTCGCCGAAGAAGGAGTATTCGAGAAAGCTCGTGGTCAGGCCGTGGCCGTGGGCGGCGTTCCAGACCACCTGGTCGAAGAAGCCGAGGTCATAGGCCGTACTTCGAAAGGCCGCGTAACGGGACCAGGCCAGGAGGAAATAGAGCAGGCTTGCCGCGAGGCCGGCAAACCAGGCCGGCCACTCGTCGATCCGGTTGGCGAGCAGCGTGCCGATGATCTCGACCCCCGCTTCGAGGCTTCCCCGAAGACTTCCGCCGACTTTCGATTGCCCGGCGATGCGGGCCTGGTAGCCGACATCGACCTCGACGATCCGAGCCCCGCGGCGTGCGGCCCGCGCCAGCATCTCGGCCAGGAACGCGAATCGCGACGGTGGCATCTGAAGAGACGCGAGCGTCGACGCCCGGACCGCGCGAAAGGGCCCGAGATCCGTCAGGCGCACGCCGTACAGGAGCCGCAGGAGCGTGACCGCCAGCCAGTTGCCGAAGGCCTGGTGCGGTGGCATGCTGCCCGCAGCCGCCCGTCGGCGGCGCGAGCCGGAGACGATGTCCGCGGTGCCCGAGGCGATCGGCTCGACCAGCGCCGGGATGTCCTCGGGCGCCATGCTGCCGTCGCCGTCGATGAGCACCATGACGTCCGGGCTCGTCGCGGCGGCGATTCCGCGCAGGCAGGCGTAGCCGTAACCGCGCACCGGCTCGTGCACCACCCGGGCGCCGGCCGTCTCCGCGATCGCAGTGGTCCCGTCGTTGCTGCCGTTGTCGACGACGATGATCTCAGCGGGCAAAGCCTGGCGAATGCGGCTAACCACCTCGGCGATCGACCCGGCTTCGTTCCGAGCCGGGATGATGACCGCGGTGCGAAGTTCGGTCACGCCTTGCGCGGGACGCCACGACGGCGTCCCGATCGATCCGGTTGATCGCTCGCGGGGAGTGGCGGAAGTGGCCTCGCCGAGCGCGGCATCGCCGCCCAGGGATCGTCCCGACCCTTCAACCAATCCCAGACGTTGCCCATCGTGAAACCGTCGGGGCGCAGGCTCTCGCGCTCGACTTCCGGCCAGGCGATCGGGACGGCGATGGGCGCGCCTTTGCGTGCTCGAACCGAGTAGGCGGCGACCGCAGTCTGGGCGTAGGCGTTCCGGTTGAGGTCGATAAAGAGCCGGCCCTCGCGCTTTTGCTTCAAAAACTCCGTCGTCAGGTGGTCCGGATCCGTGGCCGAGAGCCTCTGCGCGACGGCATCGGCAAACAGGTGCGCTTGCTCGAAGGTCGGGCCGATCTCGATTGGGACGACGACGTGCAGCCCGCGGGATCCCGTTGTCTTCACAAATGGAACCAGGCCCAGTTCGTCGAGCAGGGACTTGAGGCTGATCGCAGTCCGGCGGACGAGTCCGAAGTCGTCGTCGGCGGGGTCGAGATCGAACATCACCTCGTCCGGCTGGTTGGGCGCCGCGATCCGCGAGAGCCAGACATGCGCAGTCACCATGTTGTAGTTGGCGAGGTACACGAGCGTCGCGGCATTGTCGATCACCGCGTGGGTGATCGTGCCGCCCTTGTGCAGGTCGAGGGTCGTGCGATGGATCCAGTTCGGAAAACTGTCCGGGATGCGTTTTTGCTGGATCGCGAAGCGGCCGATGCCGTCCGGGAATCGATTCATGTGTAGCGGCCGCTCGCGAGTAAACGGCAACATCCGGTCGGCGATCCGCTCGTAGTAGGAGACCAGCTCGCCCTTGGTGATTCCGTCATCGGGAAAGACGACCTTCTCCGGATGCGTGATCGTGATCGCGTGGCCGTCAACGGTCGGCATGGCTTGCACTCTAAGAGTTCGATGAAGGTTCGAGCATCGACCGTATACGGCTGGGGCAGCAGCATCGGTCTTCGTCTAGATTGATGAAGCGCATCCAACGGTGTCCGTAAATACCCTCCTCCCCAGCGTCCCACCAGCCCCACGGGGGTGTGCCGTGCGCATTCACGGTCTCAGGCACGTCTACGGTCGCGGCGCCCAGGCCGTCACGGCGCTTTCAGACGTTGAGCTCGACATCCCCGCCGGCGGTCACGTCGCGTTGATGGGCCCGTCGGGCGCCGGCAAGAGCACGCTGCTCTCGCTCGTCGGCGGCCTCGACCGCCCCCAACAGGGCGAACTCCGGGTGGGCAAGATCGACCTTGCCCAGCTTGACGGCGATGCGCTGGCTGCCTATCGCCGGACGACCGTTGGGTTCGTCTTTCAACACTTCGGGCTACTCGATCTGCTCTCGGCCAAAGAGAACGTCGAATTGTCCCTTGCCCTCGCCGGGTTCGAGCCGGCGGATCGCAGCCGGCGCGCCCGCGAGTTGCTCGACGGCGTCGGGCTGTCCGACCGGATGGAGCACCGCCCCTCGGCGCTCAGTGGCGGGGAGCGCCAGCGGGTGGCGATCGCGCGGGCGCTCGCCAACGATCCCGGCCTGATTCTGGCTGACGAACCGACGGGAAATCTCGATGCGCAGACGGCGGAGTTGGTGCTCGACCTGCTGCAGCGTGTCCATCGCGAGCAACGCTGCACCCTGATCGTCGTGACTCACAACGAGGCGGTCGCCGAGCGCGCAGACCGTCGCTTGCTGGTCAGCGCCGGACGGCTGGTGGCATGAGCTGGCGCGACGCGCTTCGGCTCGCGGTTCGCAGCCTGATCCGCCGGCCGGCGCGCACCTCGCTGACCATCCTGGCGGTCACGCTGGGAACCGGGCTGCTGATGGCGCTGGGAACCATCGCGGGCACGGCCGATACGCGGGTGATCAGCCAGCTCAGCAAGGGTGGCCCCGCCGCCGCGATCAAGGTGGCTGCCGCTGCACCGGATCCGACCCAGCTTGCCAGTGACAACCTGCGGACCGGGAAGCCGAAAGACCTGACGCCGGACGCGGTGAATGCGATCCTGCGCGCGCCCCACGTCGCCTCGGTCGTCCCAATCCTCGCGACTCGGGTGCTCGCCATCCCGCCACCGCGGGGGGCGGCGGCCGTGCCCCGGGCCCAACCCCCGGATCCGATCTTCGAGACGATGGTGGGCGCCGATCTCTCCCGCGTGCACCAGCTGCCCATCACCCTCCTCGCCGGACGCTTGCCGGCCGCGGCCTCGCTGACCGAGGTGGCGGTTACCCAGGGCTATCTCGACCGCTTGCACCTGGACGTCAACAAGCCGGCGGTCGTACTCGGCACCGAGATCGAGTTTGCCGACCCACAGTTCAACTCGCAGGATCCAGTCCCATATCGCGGGCGCTGGTTTTTAGCCACCGTGGTTGGCGTCGTCGCCCAGGAGGTGGGGGACGGCCAGTTCCTCGTCCCGATCCAGCAAACACAGGTGGCCAGGACCTGGGCGCTCCGGGGCCAGGGTGACGGCGGCGATCTTCCCCTCCCAACCTCGGCCTACACCGGCCTCGTCGTGGTTGCGTCCAGCCTGGATGAGGTGCACGCGGTGCGTGGCGAGATCACCGTGCTCGGCTACGCGACAAGCGCCCCCGAGCACCTGGTTGCGTCTGTCCAGAAGTACCTGCACGTCGTGGACATCGTGTTGGGTGGCATCGGGACGATCGCCCTGGTGATTGCCTGCCTCGGCATCGCCAATGCGTTGCTCGCCGCAGTCCGGGAGCGACGTCGGGAGATCGGCGTCCTCAAGGCGATCGGTGCGCGCGATCGTGATGTGCTGCGCTGGTTCCTGCTCGAAGCCCTGGGCCTGGGGGCCATCGGAGGCATACTCGGGACCATCCTGGGCGTGGCGGTTGCAGAGATCGTCGGCCTGATCGTGAACGGGTATCTCGTTGCCCAGGGCCTCGAAGGCGTGCAGCTCGGGGATTTCTCAATCGTCTTTTACCTGGCCGGCGTCGGCGGGACGATCGCCCTGGCGCTGGTCGCGGGCGTGATCCCGGCTCTGCAAGCGGCGCGCCTTCCGGCCCGCGATGCAGTGGGTGGCGCATGAGGGCGATCGCCCGTCGGGGGCTCGTCGCGATTCTGCTCGTCGTGGTGCTTGGCGCCTGCGGACCCGCTGCCGGCAGGAGCGGGTCGACGCCGGTGATGGGAGCCGCGAAAAGCTCAGGCGCGGCGGTCGTGTATGCGGCCGTCGGGGCGAGCGAGACGGTCGGCACCGGCACCGAGCAGGGCGTCCGGCAGGCGTGGCCGCAGCTGATCTTCAACGATGCTCTTCCGCGCTCGTCCGTCTATTACAACGACGGCATCCCCGGCGCGACCACGGCGGTTGCGCTGCAGACGGAATTGCCGGAGGCGCTGGCCGTGCATCCGACGCTGGTGACGGTCTGGCTCAACGTCAACGACCTGCTGGCCGGGGTCACCCCAGCCGTGTACGAGGACCAGCTTGCAACGCTGGTGCATGCGCTGCGCCAGCGCGGGACCGCGAAAGTCCTGGTCGCCAACACCCCGTACCTCGATCATCTACCGGCCGTCGTGAAGTGCCTCTCGGCGTTGCCGGCGGTAACGGCAGGCTGTCCGACCGGAACCGGGTCGCCCACGGCCGCTGAGCTCAACGCTCGGGTCGATCAGTACAACGCCGCGATCCAACGCGTCGTCCGCAAAGAAGGTGCGCTGCTCGTCGACCTGCATGCCCAGGGCGAGGTCGCCGACCAACACCCCGAATGGATTAGTGCCGACGGGTTCCACCCGAGCGAGCTGGGGTACGTCGCGATCGCGGCTCGCTTCGAGGCGGTTCTTCGCCAGAACGGAAGCTGACCGCTTAACCGGACAGCTGGCGAGGCATGCGGCTGTCGTTGGCCGCAAGCGTGGGTGCGAGCCGGACCGTGATCTCGGATACGTCACGCCAGCAACGCTGCCGTTCGAGCTTCACGAGCCCCAGCCGCCACAGGAGTCGTCGAAATGGCCTGCGCATGTCAACTGTCACTACGGGTTCCAACGCGGTTCGGATGAATAAGCCACAATTTGTTCAAATGATCTGGCTGCCTCGATCAATCCGTATCAGGATCTAGTGGCCACCAACCCCGCCCGCAAGCCCCCGTCACCGGCTGTGACGCCGATGTGGCGCAATCGTCGCTTCTGGGTGATCTTGCTGGTCGGCCTCGCCCTGAACTGGCTCCTGATGTTCGCTCTATCCGGCGGCCCGACGCGGATCACCGTGCCGTACACGACGTTCGTGCAGCAGGTTGAGGCCGGAAACGTCAAAAGCCTCAACGCGCGGGACAATGCGCTGTCGGGAGAATTCAAGAAGCCGGTCGCGTCCGGGTCGACCAGTGGCACGTTCTTCCAAACGCAGCGACCTGTCTTTGCCCAGGCTGACCTCGAGGCGACCCTGGCCCGGCAGAACGTCCCGGTCACCGCCGATCCGCCCGGATCGGGCCAGTCGCCACTGCTGGGGATTCTGCTTGGCTTCGGACCCGTCCTCCTGCTTGTCGGCGCGTTCCTCTACATCAGCCGTCGCGCCGCCGCCATGGGCGGGGCCGGCGGCGGCATCCTGGGCGCGTTTGGCAAGAGCAAGGCCAAGCTCTATACCTCGGAGGCGCAGGCGAAGATCACGTTTGCCGATGTCGCGGGGATCGATGAAGCCAAGGCCGACCTGGCCGAGGTCGTCGACTTCCTGAAGACGCCCGCAAAGTACGAGCGTCTCGGCGCGACGATCCCGCGCGGTGTGCTCCTGATCGGACCCCCGGGAACCGGCAAGACGTTGCTGGCCCGAGCCGTGGCGGGCGAAGCGGACCGGCCCTTCTTCAGCCTTTCGGCATCGGAATTCGTCGAAGCGATCGTCGGCGTCGGCGCCTCGCGCGTCCGCGACCTGTTCGCGCAGGCGAAGGCGGCCGCGCCCAGCATCATCTTCATTGATGAGCTCGACGCGATTGGCCGATCGCGGAGCGCCGGCTCCAACCTGGGTGGCAATGACGAGCGCGAGCAAACGCTCAACCAGATCCTGACCGAGATGGATGGCTTCACCCCGACACAGCAGGTGGTCGTGCTGGCCGCCACGAACCGCGCCGAGATCCTGGACGCCGCGCTGTTGCGCCCCGGCCGCTTCGATCGCCGGGTTACCGTTTCGCCTCCTGACCGCGCCGGTCGCGAGGCCATTCTGCGCATCCACGCCCGAAGAGTCCCGCTCGGCCCTGATGCCAATCTCGGTGAGATCGCCGGGGCAACGTCCGGATTCGTCGGCGCCGAACTTCGCAACGTCATCAACGAAGCGGCCTTGATCGCCGCCCGAAAGGGTCGACAGGCTGTGACGCAGGATGACTTCACCGAGGCGATCGAACGCTCCGTCCTCGGCCTGCGCCGGCCGATCATCCTCGGCGCCGACGAGCGCCGTTTGATCGCCTATCACGAATCGGGCCATGCCCTGATGGGTCTGCTGATCCCGGGCGCGGACCCGGTGAAGAAAGTCACGATCGTGCCCCGCGGCATGTCGCTGGGCGTCACCTACAGCCAGCCGATTGACGATCGCTACAACTATCCGGAGAGCTATCTGCGCGGCCGGATCGTCGGTGCCCTCGGTGGCCGCGCCGCTGAGGAGGTCGCCTACGGGACGATCACGACGGGGGCCGAATCGGACCTGCAACAGGTGCACCAGATCGCCCGCTCGATGGTCGTTCGTTGGGGTATGTCGCCCAAGCTTGGCCCGATCAACATCGTCCCGATGGCCGACGGCTCCAGTGGTCCAGAACACTTCAGCGAGGAGACAGCGAGGCTGCTCGACGAAGAAGTCCGCCGGATCGTGGACGAGTGCCATCAGCAGGCGATCGCATTGATGACCAGTAATCGCCACCGTCTCGATGGTCTGGCCGAGGCGCTCCTGGTTCACGACACCCTTGGAGAGGACGAGATCCTCGCGGCTGCCGGCATGCCGCGTCGCGCTCGGGTCGGACCCGAGATCGCGCCTCCGCTGGCGCCCAAAAGCGGGCCACCGGTGACCGAGGTCCCGGTGACATCGGGGCAGGCTCGGCCGCCGGTGGCCGCGTTCGAGCGCGAGCCACGCGCCTGACGTAACCGGAGAAGGAACCCAGAAGTTCGAAGGGGCGCGATCGGGTCGATCAGTGGGAGGTTGGGATTATGAATCGGATGGTCAACCGGATTCTCGACCGGCAACGGTGGCTGGAACCTGTCGCGGACGTGTTCCAGAAGGTGATCACCGGGCTCTACAAGCGCCTGGGAGCCCCCGGCCGGCAGCTCAAGACGTTGCTCCATGGCACCTGGCTAGGCCACCCGCTGCACCCGGTCATCACGGACATCCCCCTCGGTGCCTGGACCCTCGCGATCGTTTTTGACCTGATCTGGCTGATCAAGGGGACGCATGGGTGGGTTTCGGCCGCCGACGTCACCATCTTCATCGGCCTGCTGGCCGCGGTGGGAGCGGCGGTGACCGGATACACGGACTGGAACGAGACCTACGACCGCGAACGGCGGGTGGGCCTCGCCCACGGGCTGTTGAATACGACGGCCATCGTCCTGTACCTGGTGTCATTGATCATCCGGCTGTCAGGCCATGGTCGCGGCCTGGCGATCGTCGTCGCGCTGCTCGGTTATGCCTTCGTGATCGCTGCAGCGTTTCTGGGCGGAGAGCTCGTCTTCGGCATCGGGACCGGCGTCAATCATCACGCCTTTCAACACCAGCCCACCAAATACACCCCGGTGCTTCCCGAAGGTGCCCTGGCCGAGGGCAAGCTCCACAAGACGATGGCCGGTGCAACGCCGGTGCTGCTTTACAAAATGGCCGGGAAGATCTGCGCCATCGGTGAGACCTGTAGTCATGCTGGCGGCCCGCTCTCGGAGGGGAAACTTGACGGCAACCAGGTCATCTGTCCGTGGCACGCATCCCGTTTCGATGTGTGTACGGGTGTCGTGACAGGCGGCCCGGCTACGATCAGTCAGGTGCGCTACGAGACACGAGTACAGGATGGCCAGATCGAAGTCCGCGTTTCACCCGAAACGGCGCAGCCGAACTGATGCCGCAGCGCCCGGTCGGCTCGCTGCAGGACGAAGACACCGAGGACAAAGACTGGGAGCGCGTACGGCCTCGTCAGATCACGGAGGCGCAGTGGCGTCAGTATGAGGGCTACATGCGTGAAATCCTGACGGCCATGGGGATGGAGCTCGAGACGCCCGGCACCCAGAAGACCCCCACCCGGTATCTGCGCGCCCTGTTTGATTCGACTGAGGGCTACGAAGGGGATTCCAAGCTGGTCACGGCGTTCCCGACCGAGTGTCATGGCGGCGCCGACTGCGAGATCAGCCAGATCGTCGAAGGGCCGATTCCCTTCTACTCGCTTTGTGAGCATCATGCGTTTCCATTTTTTGGCCACGCCTACGTGGGCTATATCGCGCACGAGCACATCATCGGCATCTCGAAACTGACTCGACTTGTGCGCCTCTTTGCGCGCCGCTTCACCGTCCAGGAGCGGATGGGCCGCGAGATCACCGAGACGCTGGATCACATGCTGCAGGCGCACGGTGTCGCGGTCTATCTCGAGGCGGCGCACCTCTGCACGCAGATGCGCGGCGTTCGCGAGGGCGAATCGACCACCCGGACCACGTTCTGGCGCGGCAACTACGAACGGGAGCCGCAGTTACGGACCGAATTTGCGCGGATGTGCGGCCGTCCCACGAGCGGGCCGATCCCCTGAAGGCCCTGACCCGACTCTTCGACGCTGCTCTGGGCGCCGCGGACGAGCTGCCGCCGGCGCTGGCCCAGCTCTATGGCGGCCCGCTCGCGCTCGGGACTCCATGCCTGTATGCAAACTTCGTCAGCTCGATCGACGGCGTCGTCGCCATCGACGGCGGGAAGGCCCCCTCGGGTGGCATCATCAGCGGCCGCAACGAGGCCGATCGCTTCGTGATGGGACTCCTGCGCGCCTTCGCCGACGCCATCCTGGTCGGCGCCGGGACCGTGCGGGCGGAGGGTGGCAAGGCGTTATGGACTCCGCAGTACATCTTTCCCGCGGCCGCCGGCGGCTATCGCGCGATGCGCGAGAAGCTGGGTCGTGCGAAAGATCCGCTGCTTGCGATCGTCACCGCGCGCGGCGACCTCGAGCCCTCGGAGCCGGCAATCCAACAAGGCGCCCTGGTCCTGACGACGAAAGAATCGGAGCCGGCGCTACGTCGGCGCCTACCGAGCAGCACTCGTGTCATCGGTCTGTCGTCCGGCCCACACCTCGAGCCCGGCGCGGTCGTGGCGGCGCTTACGTCCGAGGGTCATCGTGCGATCCTGACGGAAGGCGGACCGAGCCTGTTTGGCGAGCTGGTGGCAGCCGGGCTCGTTGACGAGCTCTTCCTGACCGTGTCCCCGACGCTGGCCGGCCAGGCCGACAACAAGTCATTCGGCCTGGTCCATGGGGTCGACTTCAGCAAACACCTCAAGTGGGTCTCATTGCAGAGCGCTCGGCAGCACGAGTCATACCTGTTCCTGCGCTATCGACTGAAGGAGGCGGCTTAACATGGCGGACCTGGCCGTTATTTGCGGCGCGACGGGTGGTCTCGGCACCGCGATCGTCGATGTCTTCGCCCGGCGGGGCGACCAGGTGATCGCCGTGGCGCGCTCCCGCGGCGAGGTCTCGAAACTCCAGGACAAGTACCCCGGAATCGTTCGCGGTGACACGGCCGACCTGACGTCGCGTCTGGAGGTCGACGAGCTCTGGGGGCGGATCGATGCCATCGGGACACCCCGTTGGCTGGTCAACGCAACGGGAGGCTTCAAGGCTGGCAAGGTCGTCGACACTAATCCGGACGACTACACCGGGATGATCAATTTGAATCTCGGCACGGCCTGGTGGGGATGCCGAGCCGGCGCACGCCGGATGCTCGCCGGCGGCAAGGGCGGCGCCATCGCCAATGTCTCGTCACGCTCGGGCGTGACGGCGGACGGCGGAGCCGCCGCCTACGCGATCGCCAAGGCCGGCGTGATCAAGCTGACAGAAGTACTGGCCACGGAATTGAAAGGCAGCGGCGTCCGCGTCAACGCCGTGATTCCCTCGATCATCGACACGCCGGCGAATCGCAAATCGATGCCGGAGAAGTTGCTCGAGAAGGCCGTCCTACCAGCAGACATCGCGCAGGTGATCGGCTTTCTTTGCAGCGACGCGGCGAACGCGATCACCGGCGTGGCCGTTCCCGTCTATGGCAAAGGCTAAGCCTCACGTCTCGTCACGGATTTGTTGAATTGCGGCATTGCCGAAATACGGGATTCCTGCTAATGTAAGCCTGTGAAGAAACGGTACCTCAGCGTGTCTGACCGCGGCAATGTGACCCTACCGGCGGACATTCGTCACGAGCTCCATCTGGACCAGCCCGGTGTTCAGCTCGAGGTCGTGACGCGTGAGGGCGTCATCGAGTTGCGCCCATACATTGCGGTCCCTGCTGATCAGGCCTGGTTCTGGACTCAAGGGTGGCAAAAGGGCGAGCGCGCGGTGGATGCCCACGTAGCCGCGGGTCGAATCAAGAGGGCAGACAACGTCGATGACTTCCTGGCCGCTATCGGGAAGGTTGGGGACAGGAAGAAGAAGCAGTAGCCCCTCATCCACATCCTCATTCCCCTCTTGGTTGACCTTGAGATTTGAATGGACGCCACAATTTGATGCTGACTTGGGTCGTCTAACAGATGCTGAGCGAGGTTTGTTCGCCAAGATCGCCAAAGAAGAGTTCTCTCCGGCGTGTGATCGTCGCCTGGCGGACAAGACGCTGGCCTGGCCAACCAAGCTGCGCGTGAAGCATGTCACCGGAACCGATGGAATCTATGAAATGACCTGGTCGTTTGCCGGTCCCGACGGCCGCGCCACTTTTGAGTGGGTAACGATTGATGAGGATATGGCTATCCGCTGGCGCCGGATCGGTGGCCACGAGATCTTCAAGAAGCCTTAGGAAGGACCATCCGGCGCTTTCGAACGCTGACAGCGGGGACAGAAGTAGGTGAGCCGTCCCTGCTCGCCCTGCGCGCGGATCCGTACCGGGGTGGCGCAGCGCGGGCATGGACGGCCGCCACGCGCATGCACCGCGCGGCGGTTATTGAAGCCGCGACCGGCCAGGCTCCGGCGCATCAGGTCGCGGGCCGTTTCGTAGAGACGGCGCAGCGCGGCATCGTCCAGCGTCGAGGGTGCGGCCCAGGGATCGAGTCGGTGCGCCCAGAGAGCCTCACATTTGTAGATGTTGCCCAAGCCGGCGCAAACCCGCTGGTCGAGCAACAACTCGCCAAGCGTGGCGTTGGCCGAACGCCGGGCGCGGCGGATCACCTCGTCGACCGCGAAGGGCTCGACCAGCACGTCGGGTCCAAGGTGCTCGACCGTGCGCCGCGGGTCGCGGACCAGCTCCACCACCGGCGCGGCGAAGCACACTGCCACGACATCGTCGAAGGCGAGCAGCGCCGTAACCCGGTGGGCGGGCTGCCGCCAGCGCTCCCCTGGCTGGTACAGGTGCCACGAGCCGGTCATCCGCATGTGCGAGTGCAGCGAAATCTCGCCGTCGAAACGCATGATCAGGTGCTTACCGGTTGGTTCCACGCCGAGCACATGCCGCCCCTCCAACCGCCGGATGCGCTCGGGGCGCGCCTCGGTCACGACCTTGCCCTCGATCCGGCGACGCAACGCGGCGGCCGTTCGCCAGATGGTGTCGCCTTCAGGCATGGGCGGGCCGGCGCTCGGGCCACAGCACGAGGCCCTTGGGTGTCGTGCCGAAGCCGGCATCGCGCAGGAGCTCCTGCAATGGCGACTCCTTCACCGGAGCGCCGTCGATCGATTGGATTTCGAGCTTGTCGACACGGGTCGCGACCGCCGCCAGCGCCTGCAGGTGCGATAGGTTGACATCGCCAACCGTCAAAAGCGAGCGGCCACCGCGCTCGAGATAGAGCCGCAACTCGCCGCCGTCGAGGACGACATAGGCGCCTGCCGCTCGGGCCATTCGGGTCTCATGCGCCGGCCACGGAATCGCCGTCCCATAGGGACTGGCCGGATCTGTCGCGGCCAGCGCGACGACCTTGCCTTCTTCATCGCGGGCGGCGCGCAGCCGGTCGACGGCGCCGGGCAGGGCGAATTGCAGGCCGCCCAGGCCATCGATGAAGTAGCCGCGCCTTATCTTGCCGGCCTCTTCCATGGCCCGCAACACCGGATAGAGCGCCGCAAAGCCGCCTGCAATGCCCTCGCCGAGCGCAGCTTCGCGTGTCAGGACGCCGTAGCGCTGCAGCAGGATCCCGGCCACCGCGTGCAGGTGTTCGGTGGGCGATACCGTCGGATGCAGGAGGTCGCTGACCAGCGACCACCGGCCTGCGGCGCCGGGCGGCCCCAGCCGCAGCAGCGGCCGTCGTGGATTCCGCCGCACCCGCGGTCCGAGCATCCGCAGTGGCAGGAAGGTGTCATTCGTCACCTCGCCGGCCCAGACCATGTCCCAGAGCGCGTCGAGGACCGCTTCCTCGTCGCCCTGGCCGGCCGCGTAGTAGAGATCGCGGAAAAAGGAGGCCCCACGATTCTGCAGATGGGCGCGCAGTCGAGCCTGGACCTCGCCCTCGGCCGGCACCGGCTCACCGATCAGGCGCGGCGCATCGGCGCGCAGGTAGAGGGCAATGCGACCATCGTGCGGGCCGAGCGAGCCGCGGCCCATCCAGACGACTTCGCCCATCGAGATCAGCTGATCGAGCAGTTGCGGGCGATAGTCTCGCATCCTGGCGGGCAGCGCGTCGCGCTCAACGACCGACGCCGGGATGGCGTGGCCCTGCAGCTGGAAGACGATCTCGGCTAACCGCTCAATCCCTGGTGCCTGCGTTCCAACGCCGTGCCAGGCCGGGAGGAACCGACCGAGCGCCTCGACCGGGACCGGTTCGACCTCGCGACGCAGCGCCGCCAGCGACTTCCGCCGCAGCGTGCGCAGGACGTCGGGATGGCAATACTCGCGACCCGCATGACCCGGTCGAAACTCCCCGGCGAGCAGGTCCCCGCGTCCGGCGAGGGCCTGCAGGGTCTCATCGACTTCACGCGTGGACAGACCCCAGCGGGTGGCCGGATCGTTACTTGTGAACGGCACGTGAGTCCGAGCCCAGCGGAAGAGAAGCGAGGCCAGGGGATCCTCGGTGCGGCCGAGGAAGACCTCCGGGAGCCCAACCGGTAGCGTGACGCCGAGCACGTCGCGATAGCGACCGGCATCCTCGACCGCGAGCCATCGTTCGCCGCCGGCAATTCGGACGCGCACGGCACGGCGCTGTCGTTCGAGCTCTTCCAGCCACGGCGCCTTGATGCCGCGGGCCGCCGCCTCGTCAGCGTCGAGGTCGCCGAGTCGCCGCAATTGGTCGGCCGCCTCGTCCGGATCGCGGGGCCAGCGCGCCTCGACTAATCCCTGCAGCTCCAACTCGAGAACATCGATCGCGCGCGGGTCGAGAAGTTCGCGAAGCTCCTCGGTGCCGAGCAGTTCGGCCAGCAGCTCGCGATCCAACGTCAGCGCCTGGGCGCGCCGTTCTCCGAGCGGCGCATCGCCTTCGTACATGAACTGCGCCACGTAGTCGAAGATCAGCGACGAGGCGAAGGGCGAGGCCCGATCGGTGTCGACCACGACAGTCCGAACCTCCCGCGAGCGGATAGCGGCCATCAGGTCACGGAGTGCGTCCATGTCGAAGACATCGCTCAGGCACTCGCGGTAGGTCTCAATCAGAATCGGAAAATCCGGATGGTTACCGGCGACCTGGAGCAGGTCGTGGCTACGCTGCCGCTGCTGCCAGAGTGGGGTCCGCTCACCGGGCCGCCGCCGCGGCAGCAGTAGCGCGCGGGCCGCGTTCTCGCGAAATCGCGAGGCGAAGAGCGCCGATCCGTGCAGCTCAGCCGTGACCAGCTCGCGAATCTCCTCCGGGTCGAAGAGGATGGCCGCAACATCCGGGGCGACATCCGCCTCTGGGAGCCTCAACGCAAAGCCATCGTCGGTGTAGATCGACTGGACGTCGATGTCGTGCTGCTGCTGCATCCGGGCTTTCGCCGCCAGCGCCCAGGGCGCGTGCACCCGCGCACCGAACGGCGTCAACACCGAGAGGCGCCAGTCACCCAGCTGGTCGCGGAACCGCTCGACCACGATGGTGCGGTCATCCGGAACGCTGCCGGTCGCCTGGGCCTGGTCCGACAGGTAGTCCATCAGGTTGCCGGCGGCACGCTCGTCGAACTTCGAGCGCTCACGGAGGCGATCGATCGCATCCTCGTGATCGAGCCCAAGCAACTCGCGCGTCATCTTGCCCAGGGCCCGGCCGACCTCGATCGGGCGCCCCAGCGCATCGCCGTGCCAGAACGAGATCCGCCCCGGCTCTCCGGGCGCGGGCGTGACCATCACCTGCGAGTTCGTGATGTCGGCGACCCGCCAGGTAGTCGCCCCGAGGACGAACGTTTCGCCTGGCCGCATCTCGTAGACCATTTCCTCGTCGAGCTCGCCGACTCGCTTGCCATCCGCGAGCAAGTTCACGGAGTACAGGCCGCGGTCCGGGATTGTTCCACCGCTGACGACGGCGAGACGCTGCGCGCCGGCCCGGCCGCGAATCTTGCCCTCGAGCCGGTCCCAGACGATCCGCGGCCGCAACTCGGCGAAATCGTCCGAGGGATAACGGCCGCTGAGCATGTCGAGCGTCGCCTCGAGCGCCCGTGGGCCCAGGTCGCTGAAGGGATAGGCGCGATGCACCAAGTCGGACACGGCCGGCACCGACCACTCGTCGAGCGCGCACATGGCGACGATCTGCTGCGCGAGGACGTCCAGGGGATTTCGAGGCACGCGCGTCGTCTCGATCTCGCCGGCCAGCATCCGCTCAACGACAACGGCGGTCTCCAGGAGGTCGCCGCGGTACTTGGGGAAGATCGTGCCCTTCGAGGGTTCGCCCACCGAGTGACCGGCGCGGCCGATACGCTGGATGCCGCTCGCGACGCTCGTTGGCGACTCGACCTGGATGACCAGGTCGACCGCACCCATGTCGATGCCGAGCTCCAGGCTCGAGGTCGCCACCAGGGCGGGAAGACGGCCGGCCTTGAGCGCGTCCTCGATCAGCATTCGCTGCTCCTTCGCGATCGAGCCGTGGTGGGCGCGGACCAACTCCTCTCCGGCCAGCTCATTGAGATGCGCAGCGAGGCGCTCGGCGAGGCGGCGCGAGTTGACGAAGATGATGGTCGAGCGGTGCGACCGGATCAACTCCAGGATCCGCGGGTGGATCGCCGGCCAGATGCTGCGTCGGGCTGCCTCTTCCTCGGCGCCGATCACCGCCGCGGGACCGCTGTACACATCCGCGCCGCGTTCGAGGTTGGCCATGTCGTCCACCGGCACTTCGACCGTGATCTCGAGCGGCTTGATCTTGCCTGCGTCCACGATCGTCACCGGGCGGTGGCTTCCGCCGAGGAACCGGGCCGTCTCTTCGAGGGGGCGTTGGGTGGCGGACAGGCCGATCCGCTGCGGCTCAACTTTCGTGATCGCCGAGAGCCGTTCCAGGCTGAGCGCCAGGTGGGCGCCCCGCTTGGTCTGGGCCATGGAATGAAGTTCGTCTACGATCACCCAGCGAATGGATGGAAGAATCTGTCGCGCGGCGCTGGTCAGCACCAGGAACAGGGATTCCGGCGTCGTGATCAGGATGTCCGGGGGCCGCCGCTCGATCTGGCGCCGCTCGCGTTGCGGCGTGTCACCGGTGCGGATGGCGACGGAGATCGGCGCCATCGGGACCCCGAGGCGGTCCGCGTGCAGGGAGATGCCCCGCAGTGGCGCCTGTAGGTTGCGCTCGATATCAACGGTGAGTGCCTTGAGCGGTGAGACATAAAGAACCCGGCATCGCTCGGCTTCGGGCGGGACTACTTCCGTGGAGAGGCGATCGAGGCACCAGAAGAAGGCCGCCAGCGTCTTGCCACTCCCAGTCGGGGCCGCCATCAGGGTGTGGGCTCCGGCCGCCACCGACTGCCAGCCCTCCGTCTGCACCAGAGTGGGCGTTTCGAAGGCGGCCGAAAACCAGGCTCGTGGGGCAGGCGAAAACAGGTCGAGGGCAGGGGGCATGTGTCCAGTTTAAGTCTGCCGGCAATCTCACCGAGCGTGAGATTACTGCGTTGACATTGCCATAAAACCTGCTAATATGACTGTAGCGTTTGGGCCCACGCGGATATTTCTGGGCTCACCAAGGAGAACTAATGGCGGATATCAACGAGCGCGAAATCATTCGACAGGAGACCACGACCGGACAGCCCGTACAGCCGGTTCAGCCGGTCGCCGGCGTCCGGACATCGCGGACGGACATCTATCGGAGTGGCGCCGGCAACGAGCGAGTCGCCCAGGTGATCTGGTGGGTCGTCGGACTCATCGACACCCTGATCGCGATTCGATTCCTGCTCAAGATGTTCGGCGCGAGCACCGCGTCGGCGTTTGTCGGCTTCATGTACGCGCTGACAGATCCGCTGGTCGCGCCGTTCCACGGAATCTTCAACACGGCGTCGCAGGGCCGCTCGGTCTTCGAGCCGGAGTCGGTCGTCGCGATCATCATCTACACCCTGATCGGCTGGGGCATCATCTCGCTGATCCGCCTGATGGCGAAAAATCGGACCACGACCACCGTCGTCGACTAAGGCATAACGCCGCGTCAGAGGGCCGCCGGAAGGTGGCCCTCTATTTTTTTGTCCGGTCGGCCTCCCGCCGGTCAGCGAGCGTCGTCACCGTCTTCCAGTTTCGGGCGGTCCCGCGCAGGCGGAGGCGGTTCTCGAAAAACGTGCTCGTCATCTTGCTCCGGCCGTACCCGTTTGGGTAGCGGGCGTAGATCTCGCGCCCAACGACCCGGAACTCGTCGGGCGCGACCAGCTTCGGACCGAGCCGGGTGAGCGAGGCGGGCTCCGGAGCGCTGGCAAGAAAAATGACATAGAGCGTCGCCGGATCGGCGCCTGGTAGGAACGGATTCTTGCGAACGATCTCGGCGAGGTCCTCGCCGCTGCGCACGATGACGGTGACCTGCAGGCGCAGGTCCTTCTTGATGCGATCCTCGATGCCGGCCGCAATCGTCGCGGCCGTGCCCTTCCGGCTGCTGAACACGACATTGCCACTCTGGATATAGGTGGTGACGTCGGAGTGCCCGAGGCCGCTCACGAGCTGCCGGAGCGCGTCCATCTTGATCGTCGCGTTCCCGCCGACATTGATGCCGCGAAGCATCGCCACGTACGTTGTCACCGTGCTGGCGTTAACCGCGCGTCCGTCATCCCACCCACGCCTCGACCGTTATGAGGCCATTGGCGACAAAGCCTATCGCGACGAGGCCGGAAGCTACGACGCCTGCTGCCACAATCCCGACGCTCACCAACCCAACGGCGACCAATCCCAGGGTGACAAGGCCCGCAGCGATCGGCCCGACGGCTACGACACCCGCCGCGACCGGTCCCACAGCGATGACGCCCGTGGCGATGTCGCCAACCGCGATGACGCCGCGCGCTCGGGAGACACGGTATCCGCCGTCGACGCGTTGGCCGAAGGCGATATGAATCACCGGAATCCCCCGCCAGTTCTGCGGTGAGCGGAACTCGTAGCCCATGTCCGAACCTTAAGCTACGTCACCACCCGCGACCGTCACGGCCGCCAACGAATCGGGATGACGGCGTTCATATAGACATGGCCGCGGGTGCCCTGCTACCCCGCCCCGGTAACCGCCTCGCCGAGGACTGAGATGCCCTCGTCGAGTTGCGCGTTATCGATCAGGATCGAGGGGAGGAAGCGGATTACGGTGCCGCCGGCGGGCAGCACGAGGATCCCACGCTCCTGCATCGCCTTGATCA
>JALYYC010000121.1 GCA_030946755.1 Candidatus Dormiibacterota bacterium | reverse complement strand
CTCCTGGGGACCGCTGATCCTCGGCCACCGGCCGAAACCGGTCCTCGAGGCACTGCGCGACCAGCTCGAGCGCGGCTGGACCTTCGGCGCGCCGACGGAGGGCGAGGTTCGGCTGGCGGCGATGGTCTCGGCGCGAATGCCGAGCATCGAGATGCTTCGGTTGGTCAACTCGGGAACCGAGGCCACGATGTCCGCCATTCGGCTCGCCCGCGCCGCCACGGGCCGCGCGAAGATCGTGAAATTCGCGGGCGGGTACCATGGCCACGCCGACGCGCTGCTGGTCGAGGCCGGCTCGGGCGTCGCGACCTTGGGAATTCCGGGAACGCCGGGCATCACGCCAGGGGCAGCGATGGACACGGTGGTCGTCCGCTTCAACGACCTAGCCGACGTCGACGCGACCTTCGACCGTTGGGCCGGGCAGGTCGCGGCGGTGATTGTCGAGCCCGTCCCCGGGAACATGGGCGTGGTCTTACCTGAGCCTGGATTCCTCGAGGGGCTGCGCCGAATCACCAACGACGCCGGGTCGCTCTTGATCTTCGATGAGGTGATCACCGGCTTCCGGCTCGCACCGGGTGGCGCGCAAGAACTCTATCGCGTCATCCCCGACCTCACCTGCCTCGGTAAAGTGCTGGGCGGCGGATTGCCGATCGGCGCCTATGGGGGCCGGCGGGACTTGATGGAGCAGATCGCGCCCTCGGGCCCGGTCTACCAGGCGGGAACGCTGTCGGGGAATCCCCTGGCCGTCGCGGCCGGCATGGCAACCCTCGAGGCGCTCAGTCCTGACCGGTACCGGCAGCTCGAGCTCGCAGGCGGACGCGTGGCGACGGCCATCGCGGCGTCGGCGGCCGCCGCGGACGTCGCGATCACGGTGAATCGGGTCGGGTCGATGCTGACGCCGTTCTTCACGGACCGGGCGGTACGCGACTACGACAGCGCGAAGCAAGCGGACACCCAGCTCTTTGCCCGCTGGTTCCGCCGCCTGCTGGACCTGGGCGTGTCCCTCCCGCCCTCACAGTTCGAGGCCGCCTTCGTCTCCACGGCTCATGATGAAGCGGCGATCGCGTTCTTAGAAGGGCATCTCCCGCGTAGCTTCGAGCGCCTCCAGTCAGGCTGAGCTCTACCTGGGGGCGGGAGCCGCCGGGTTTGGCGCGAGCCCCAGTTGACGCAGCATGCCGAGCTGATCGATATCGGCCCAGTGCTCGATTGTCTTGCCGTCCTTGATCCGCATGTAATGGCTTTCCGTCCAGGTGGCCTGCTTGCCGGTCGCCGGCATCCCCCACATGTCGCCTTTCATGGTTCCGGTGTATTTGACTCTGGTCGCCGTCAGATCGCCATCCGCAAGCTGTAATTCGATCGTCGCCTTGAGATCCGGGAATGCCGCTCGAATCGTTCGGGCGATAACCTTGAGACCCTCGCGGCCCGGGGGCACGCCCGGCGGCATCTGACCGTGATCACGGGCATCGGGCGCTACAACCTCGTCGATGACCTCATAACGCCCTTGGCCGAATACCTCCAGGGGCACGCGCACGGCGATCGCCTTGATGTTCTCGGACACGACGTCCCTCCTTCGATGAACAGCGACTTGGTTGCCAGCGCCAGCCTAGCACGGTCTGGATATCACGGCGTTTCGAACGCCGGCCGCACGACAGCATGCCCGTAGCAGCAATTCGCCACCCGGACTCAGGACGCGACCGGCCTCGCGCGCGTAGGCCGGCCGATCATTTGCCGGCAGATAGTGGAAGCAGCCGCGGTCGAGAAGGTAGTCGAAGGCGCCGTCCTCGAAGGGGAGGCAGCGGACACCGCTCTGTCGGACATCGAGGTCGGTGTTTCAAGCCTTCACCTGCCTGATCGCCTCCGCCGACAGATCGACGCCGGCGACCCGGAAGCCCATCTCGGCGAGATACGCGATGTCGGTCGCCAGCCCACAGCCGAGGTCGAGCACACGCATCTCGGGTCGCAACCGGCCGGCATCGAGCGCCTGGAGCAACTCCGGTGAGGGACGAGACAGGTGCCAGTACGCCGCGGTGCCATCCGCGTAAGGATCGCTTCTATCCTTTCGCGGCATCTCCCCGAACCAGCGTCAGGTGCTGCTCAAAAATCGCCAGGATCTCCTCCGGTTCGGCGGTCATCTGGTCGACCATGTAGCCGCCATCGTAGTCGAGACCCTTGGCGCGGAGAAAGCCGGCGCCTGGATGGCGCTTCAGCACCAGGATGCCCGGCTTCAGTCGGTAGGCGAGTACGGTGCGGCCGCTTGCTTTGACCAACGCGACGGCCGCGATTTCGTCCCAGGGCAGCAGCGGGCTCTGGCCGGACCGGCGAAAAATGACGCCGTCGTCGGTGAACTCGAAACGGGGGCGCACCGGGCCGCGCATGGCGAGAAAGCCGACAAGTGGCGCGGCGATCGCGGCCCAGCCCACGGTGCTCCCGGAAATCAGGAGCAGAATGCCGCCAAGCTCGGTGATCGCCGCGAGCGGAGCGAAGAGCGCCCACGGAAATCGCGCGCTGATGGTCTTCAGATGCTCATACCACGACGCTGACTGCGCCGGGGACGATATCGGCCTTGAGTACGTTGCCGCGATAGACATCGCCATCGACCTCGTGCCAGGTCACGTCCGGCGCCTTGATCTC
>JALYYC010000009.1 GCA_030946755.1 Candidatus Dormiibacterota bacterium | reverse complement strand
CCTTGCCCTGGAGATATCGATCCGTGGTCCCGACGGTCTCGTCGCCGACCACGATCGCCGGATACATGACTACCGCGAAGGACAGGGCGATCTCGATGTCGCGGGACTCCCAGATTTGCGGAAGCGCGGCGAAATAGCGGGCGCTATAGGGCTCCAACAGGGCGCGCTGATCGGACCGGTGGAAGCCTCGCATGATGGCGCGCAGCGTCGCCAATGGGAGCGCGGTGTCTTCCGTGATCACCTTCCACGCCTCGGCCTTGGCCTCCGCCGTTGGCCGGGAGGCGCGCGCCGCGGCGGCGTACCGAGTGCCCTGATCGGTTGGGTCGCGCTTCAACTCTGCGGCGATCAGCGGCTCGTTGGCGGCATCGGCGCTCGCGAGGGCCATGACGATCGACCACCGCAAGTCGGTATCGACAGCCAGCCCGGGGAAGACTTTGATCCCATCCAGGATGCCGGCGAGGACGGCGAGATGCTCTTCCGACCCGGCGGAGCCGATGAAGGCGTGCGCCCAGGAGAGCTGGAAGTCGCTGCCCGCCTCGGCGCCGTCGAGCGTGCGAAGCGCGTGCTCCGCCAGCGCCTGCTCCGCCAGCTTGACATTGCCAGGGTCGCCATAGACATGAATCGCCGACGAGGAGTAAGCGATCAGGTCCTGAACGATGCCGATGTCCGTCTCGCCATGGATGTTGTTCAGGATGAGGCGGACGAAGCGCCGCGCGGGCAGCTCGGCATCGCGAAGCATGTCCCACAGGGCGGCCCACGAGACGGCGCGTGCCAGCGGGTCGGTCAGCTTGGCCAGGTGGTCAGTCGCCGTGGCGAGTGAGCGCTCGTCGAAGCGGATCTTCGCGTAGGTCAAATCGCCGTCGTTGATCAGCAGGAAGTCAGGCTGTTTCTCACCGGCGAGTTCCCGCACCGGGGTGCTTTCTCCGATGACGTCGAGTTCAACGGTACGACGTCGTTCTAGCTTCTCGCCCTTGAGGTCGTAGAGGCCGACCGCGAGCCGGTGCGAGCGGAGCGTCGGATGGTCGGCGGGCGCCTCCTGCTGGATATTCAGCGACGCGATCGTGTCGCCACGCGGCGTGATCAACGGTCGCAGCGTGTTCAGGCCGGCCGTTTCCAGCCACTCCTCGGACCACGCCGAGAGGTTGCGGCCTGAGCCCGCCTCGATGTCGGCAAGAAACTCGGCGGTCGAGGCGTTCGAGTACTGGCGTTCCTTCACGTACTGCTGGACGCCCTTGAGAAACGTGTCCTGGCCAACCCAGGCAACCAGCTGGCGGAGCACGCAGGCGCCCTTGTTGTACGTGATCGCGTCAAAGTTCAGACGGACGGAGGCGACATCCGGTATGTCTGCCGCAACCGGATGGGTGGTGGGGAGCTGGTCCTGGCGACGGGCGCCGGCCTTGTACTGGTTCGCGAACGTCACCCAGCCATTCGTGAAGCGTGTCGCCTCCACCTGGGAGAGCACGGACATGAAGGTCGCGAACGTCTCGTTGAGCCAGAGGTCATCCCACCAGCGCATGGTGACGAGGTCGCCGAACCACATGTGCGCCATCTCGTGCAGGATGACGTTCGCCCGGTCCTCGCGCGCCGCCTCCGTTACCTTCGAGCGGTAGATGAAGGCTTCGCTGAAGGTGACGCAGCCGATGTTTTCCATCGCGCCGCTGCTGAATTCGGGGACGAAGAGCTGGTCGTACTTGTGAAAGGGATAGGGGTACTGGTAGGCCTTGCCATAGAAGTCGAGGCCTTGCTTGGTGATGGTGAAGAGTTCCTCGGGCTCGAGGTACTGCGCCAGCGATTGGCGACAGAAGATCCCGAGGTCGGTGTCGCCGTGCCGGTCGCGGACGCCGTGGTAGGCCCCGGCGACGATCGCCGTCAGGTACGAGGACATCTTCGGCGAGGCCCCGAAGGTCCAGCGCTTGACGTTCTCGCGACCTGCCACCGGCTGCGCCTGGCCGGCGTTGTTCGAGACGACAACCCAATCGGCGGGCGCGAAGACGGTGAAGTCAAATGTCGCTTTCAGATCGGGCTGATCGAAACACGGGAACATCCGGTGCGCATCAAAGGGCTCGAACTGCGTGTGCAGGTAGACCTTCTGGTCGACCGGGTCGACGAATCGGCAGAGGCCGGCGCCAATGTTCTCGTAGGCGCAGGTGCCGAGTACGTGGAGCTCGTTCGCCTCTTTCAGGTTGGTGAGCTGGATGCGGGCGCCGTTGAAGGCCTCCTTGGGGACTTCCTCGCCATTCAGCTCGCAGCTGTCAAGCGAGGAGGCGAAGAAGTCGATGAACGTGGAGCCCCCTGCCTGGTCGCAGAGGAAGTGGACCATCGCATCGCAGGTGAACGTCTTGTCACTGGTCGTGAAGTCGAGGGCGATCTCGTACAAGGGGCTGCGGATGAGGTCGACGCGGCTCCGGGCCTCGTCGCGAGTCAGGTTATTGGCTTCGTTCATTCCCTAGTAATGTAGCGGGTGCCATGTCTGAGGCGAAGGCTGGGGTTACGACGGCGAGATTTGCCGAGGTCGAGGCGGCCAAGCTCTGGTACGAGGTCGTCGGCCAGGGACCGCCGCTGGTCCTGATCCACTCGGGCATCACCGACAGCCGGAGCTGGAAGCCACAGATGGAAGCTTTC
>JALYYC010000001.1 GCA_030946755.1 Candidatus Dormiibacterota bacterium | reverse complement strand
CCGATTGCCGCCAACTCCTCAACAGCAATTGCTGTCGACGGGGAGCCGATCCCGGTGGAGCAAACGGAAATTGTCTGGCCATCGACCTGGCCGGTGTAGGTGGTGAACTCGCGATTGCTCGCGATCAGCTTCGGATGCTGGAAGAGGCGCGCGATCGACTCCGACCGTCCTGGATCGCCGGGCAGGAGCACCGCCTCACCCACGTCGCCGGGCTTGCAGCGGATGTGGTACTGGACTGCGGCCATGGCCGCCTGCAGTCTAAATCAAGCCGTCGATCGTCAGTTAGACCAGGAACTGGAGGTGGTGGTGATCGTCGCCGTGTCGCCCATGAACATGCGCAACAGGGGAGAGGTGATCGGCTGACGGTAGGTGACGGTTACATGGATGGGCGCGCGCTTGCCGCGCTGCACCAGCGACTCGGGCGAGACCGTGACGGCAATCAGCGTGGGGTCGATCTGGCCGAGGTTCTCCAGGACCGTCTGGCAGATGGCCGCATCGCTGTAGCCGGTCGGGTGGGCGAGCCCGCCACTCACGGCCCAGCAGGGTGTCTGCGAGGTGCCGGCGGCTTCCAGGCTGCTGCCCGCGACGTAGGCGGCCTCCTGGGCGGCATGGTTCACCTTCGCGGTGGCCAGGGCGACCCCGGCGAACTGGACCGCGGTGAGGCCGAGCGCGAAGAGGAACCCGAGCACGAGCGCAAACTCGATCGCGACCTGTCCTCTCGATGCCCCACGCATGCCACCATGATCATGGCGGCCGATTTCGGCGGGCCTTACGTCTCCAGCCGCTCGATCCCGGAAACGGTAACGCGCCGCAAAAGGAGAGGGCGCGCGGAGATTGCCGACCCGACCGAGAAGGCGGCTGCAACCTGCGCCGTAACCTGGTCGGCATTCTCCGGCGTCCGCGCGTGGATCGTGGCGAGGCTCTCTCCGGCGCCGACCGGATCCCCGACCTTTTTGCGCAGGACGATGCCGACGGCGAGATCGATCGGAGAGTCCTTGCGATCCCGGCCGGCGCCGAGCACCTTGCCGGCCAGCGCGATCGCCAGGGCGTCGACGGCCGTGACCCAGCCGGCCGCCCGGGCTGGGACGGGCTGCTGGACGGGCGCCGTCGGGAGGCGGCCCGGATCGTCGATCACAGCCGGGTCGCCCCATTGCGCCGTGATGAGTTCCGCAAGCTTGCGTAACGCGCTCCCGTCCTCGAGCAGGCGGCGCAGGTTGGTGGGTTTGACCCCGGCGAGCCGCAGCATCTCGGCGCCAAACCGCAGCGATAATTCAGTCAGGTCCGCCGGCCCGCGGCCGGCAAGCGTCTCGATCGCCTCCCGGACCTCGAGCGCGTTGCCAACCGCTCGGCCGAGCGGCTGCGCCATGTCCGTCACGTAAGCCACCGTCTCGCGGCCGGCGGCGGCGCCGATCGCGACCAGCGCCAGGGCGAGCGCCTCGGCCTCGCCCACGTTCGCGACAAACGCGCCGCGGCCGCACTTGACGTCGAGGAGGATCGCGTCGGCGCCCGCCGCCAGCTTCTTGCTCATCACGCTGCTGGCGATCAGGGGCACGGAATCGACCGTGGCCGTCGCGTCGCGGAGCGCGTAGAAGACCTTGTCGGCGGGAACCATGTCGCCGGTCTGGCCGGCGATCGCGATGCCGATCCGCCGGACCTGGTCGATGAAGGTGCTGGCGGCAAGGTCGACGTGGAAGCCCGGGATCGACTCCAGCTTGTCGAGCGTGCCGCCGCTGTGGCCGAGCGCGCGACCGGACAGCTTGGCCACCGGGATGCCGGCGGCCGCGACCAGCGGGGCGACGACCAGCGTCGCCTTGTCGCCGACGCCGCCGGTGGAGTGTTTGTCTACCTTGCGGCCGGGGATCGAGGACAGGTCGAGCTGCCGTCCGCTGGCGGCCATCGCCAGCGTGAGGGCCTTCGTTTCGGCGTCGGTCATTCCCTTCAGCCGCACCGCCATAAGCCAGGCGGCGAGCTGATAGTCAGGAATCGACCCGTCGGTTGCGCCCCGGACCAGGAAGTCGATGGTCTCTGGGTCGTGCTCCTGTCCATCTCGCTTCTCCCGGATGATGTCGAGCGCCGTCACCCGGCAAGTTTAAATAGCCCCATGGTCCTGAAGCTCGTTGGGCTGATCGTGCCCCTGGGGTTGGACACCTTCGCGGTCGCCGCCGCGCTGGGCATCAGTGGTCTGACGCGTCGGGACCGGCTCCGAGTCAGCCTACTGTTCACGGCGTTCGAAATGGGGATGCCCCTGGTCGGGTTTTTTGGCGGCCGCCTTGCCGGCGAGGTGGTTGGCAATGCCGCGGACTTCCTGGCGATCGCGATCCTCGTTAGCCTTGGACTCTACATGCTCAAGCCGGGCGACCACGAGGCTGAGGAGCGGCGGTTGGGTCTGCTGGCGCGGACGCGAGGCCTGCCGGCACTCATGCTCGGGGTCAGCATCAGTCTCGACGAGCTGGCGATCGGCTTCACGCTGGGGCTGCTGCGCCTGCCGGTGCTGCTCGTCATCGTGCTGATCGGGGTGCAGACGTTTACGGTGACGCAGCTTGGTCTGGCCCTCGGTTCTCGGATTGGCGAGCGCGTTCGCGAGGGCGCCGAGCGCGTTGCCGGCGTTGCGCTTGCCGGGCTCGGCGTCGTCCTGCTGCTCGAGCGGCTACTTCACTAGGAAGGAGTTCACGCCGGGGGCGGGGGCGAAGTTCTTGTTGAACTGGACCAGCAGGGCCGGGGTGCCCGGTGCCGGGAGGGCCGGGCAACTGGCGGGTGACCACGCCGGGCCCTGGGTGTTGCCCAGGACGCTGCCGTGATAAAGCGAGATCGTGGCGCTGATGAACTCGCCGTTGATGGCGTACTGGCGGCTTGAATCGGCGTCCGTCGGGTTCAGGTTGTGCGGACCCAATTGCACCGCCTGCAGGGTCGTGGCGCCGCCGGATGCGTCGAAGACCGTTCCCCAGACCTGGAAGCGCGGCGTGTTCGACGCGCTTGCCGAGAAGTTCTGGTTGCTCCAGCCGGTCGACGCCGTGTTCGTCTTGGCGATGTAGAACGCGATGTGGACGCTGCCGGTCGGCACGAACGATGGGGCGACAAAGAAGACGCTCCCGTCGTTGGGGAGCCGGCTGTTATCGGCGGAGAAGGCACTGGCGCCGTCGAAGATGAACTCGATCCCGTCGGTCCCGTCCGTTGCGGCTGGCAAATCGCTGGCGCCCTGCCCGCCGACGTAGTGTGGAAGTCCCGTTGAGGTGTTTGCGACGAATCCCCCCTGAATCTGCAGACTCGCTCCACCCGTGAAGTAGTAGATGCCGTTCAAGAAGACGTACATACTGCTTGCGGCGTCGCCGCCGCCATTGCTGGGAATCTGGATCGTGTTCGTGTATTTCCCCGGTTGGTAGACATAGAAGTCGCGGTTGGTGGCGGTACTGTTGCGGATCGTCACGCCGGCGACGGTCGCAGTCTGGCCGCCTCCCAGGTTGTTGATCTTCGTTCGTCCGGGGTTCAGGGGCGAAACGCTGGACACATCGGGCATGGCGTAATCCGGGATCGCGTCAACGCCAGTGCCCCAGCTGTTGCCCTGTTCCCAGTACTGGTAGAGGCCGTGGTTGTCGCTGCCCTGGTTGATGACGATCTGGCCGTTGACGTTCAGGCCGTCACGGTTGGGGTTCGGAATATGGAGCTTCGCGTTACTGATCGTCAGCCCCGATGAAGCCGCGTTGCACGCGTCGGTGGCTTCCTGGCCGTTGTCGATCTGCGCCCAACCAGACTGATCGTCATAGATTGTGTTGCCGGAGCCACGGCCCGCCGTCGCGAAAAGCGCATACGTCTTAGCGTTGGTCCCGGCCTCAGCCGTGGCCGTCGCCTGGATGTTGATTGAGTTGAAGCCGAGGATCTGGGCAAAGGTGCCGGTGGCGTTGTAACTAACCGAGACCTGGACCTGCTTGTTGTTGTACCCGGATGGGGCGACCGTGGTGACGGTGTAGCCACCCTGGGTCTGGGTGACGCTTGGCTGTTGGTACACGGCATCAGACGGCATGCCGATCGCGGAGAGCCCGAAGACCGAGAACGAGTCTTGCTGGCCATGGTAGAGCGCATTACTCGGCGACCCGTTGGGGCTCGACGTCGTGCCGACCAGGTCCTGGGCGCCGGCCAGGGCGCCGGCGTCGACCGCGTCCTGCATCAACCGGCGCTGGAAGTAGAGACGGCCGGCGTCGATGGCGAGGGCGAGCATGCCGCAGATGGCAACCATGGCAAGCGCCATGATCACGATTGCCTGTCCCGAGCGTTTACGACGGATCCCGGTCAGCATCAATACTCCGCCCGCATAGACGACCCGGCCGTCATGACGAACTGGGCGCCCACGAGATTCGAGATCATGCCGGTCAGGGGTGCGTAGAGATACGTGATCCGCACGCTGACCAGGTTGTTGCCGGTCGTCCGGTTCGGCGTGATCCAGATGTAGCCGCTATTCGGGGTCGTCGGCGTGGACGGCGAGCTGCAGCTGGGGAGGCACGGGTCCTCGGTCAGGGCCATCCCGCCGCCGCCGATCTTCGCCAGCGTCGCGTTGACGATCACCGTGTCTGGCGGCTGGCTGGTGTAGTTGCTGCGCAGGACCAGTTGCCGGGCGCCTTCGTGGGCGGCCTCGGCGATATTGATGTAGATTGCGATCGCCCGGCCGAAGTCGAAGATGCCCATGATCAGGACGAAGAGCAGCGTAGCGAGGAGCGCAAACTCCACCATCGCCTGGCCCCGGGACTTGGACCGTATCGGGAACTCGCGCCGCATCAGTAGTTCGTCCTCATCTGGACCGAGACGCTCATGGTGATGACGCTGCCGACCAGTTGCTGCATCAGCGGCGTGTAGAGCGTGAAATCGTACTTGACATTGACTGAGACGTAGTAGTTTTGATTAGCGGCACTGCCGCTGACCCACTTATCGACGCGGTTGCTGCTGTCGGGGCATCCGACCGTGCTCGAGGTCGAGTCATGCGGCGGGCAGATGGTCACTGACTTCGGTGTGATCCCGCTGTAGGTCAACTCGTTGTTGACAGCGCTGATGGTCGCCGCATCCGTCTGAACCGGGCAGGTCGCCCAGCTGTTGCCTGCGCTGCAAGTGGGGTTGCGCGGTCCTGTGTAGATGTTGAGGATCGCCGTCCTGGCCCCTTCCCGTGCGGCGTTAGTCACAGAGACCTGGAAGTAATAGGCACGCCCGAAGTCGACCAGCCCGAAGGTCAGGAAGGTAAGCAGGGGCAGCACCATCGCCATCTCGACCAGTGACTGGCCAAGGCGACGACGGGGGTTGAGTAGCTTGATCATTTCGTTACCTGGTCTTATGGCCCGTCGCCATACTGCAGATAACGCAAACGGTAATGGTCCGCATCTGGGATACCGATCACGGCTTGTTACAGGTTCCGTTACGACTTGTGCCCCAAAAGTCGCGCCCAGATGAATGCTCCCGGAAAAGGTGAACACGAGCGTGCGTTCCGGCACAAATGTTCCGTGTTGCGGCTTGATGGGGGGGTGACTAGAGTTACCCCTGCGACCTGTCAGAAAGCCAGTTAGAGAAGGAAACGACTCTAGTGGGTCGCCGGCGAGGGATTCGCAAGGATCCCACTCTCGGACCGCAAGGTTCGGGGGCCTGGCCCGCAAGGGCTGGGGAATCGGATGTCGCAAGACGACCGGTTCTGCCGGTGACGAAGGTCTGGTCCGCAAGGGCTGGATTGGGCGGCGGGATGAAGGCTTGCTGGATAACACTGGCGAGTTGTAAACCGTAACGACGGGTCGCATTTTCTTTATCTAGCTGATCGGGCCGCCTCCGCGACGACTGGCTCCAGGGCGCTGTCGCTGATGGTGGTCTGGCGCGGCAGCCGGGTCTTCGTGTCGAAGCGGTAGAGCGCATCCGGCAGGCGTAGCGCTCGGCCCAGAGCCGCCTCGCCCTCGACGCCGGAGCCGGCCGCGTGGAAGATCCGGCCGAACAGGAAGTAGAGGGCAAAGCTCTCGGTCGGCGCGACGAGCTCGAGCATGCCGGAGGAGCGATATTCAGCCAGCGCTCGCATCAGGTCGGGCAGCGGCGAAGCGGCCAGGGTCCCACGCGAGACGTTTATCCGGCTCTCTTCCCGGCGCCGTTCCAGCCGGGCGATCCGGCGGCGGCGGGCCGCTCCCCGGGCGACCAGCAGGGCCAGGCACAGGAACACGATGCCTCCGGCAATCGGAATCGCGGGGCTGACTTGAGGATCAACCACTTTCAAGACCGGGCCGATCGTTCGAGTGAGTTCGTCAAGCATCCGGCCATCCTATGCACGCACCCGTTCGGTTTCCATCAAATCGACTGTCCGGTTTCCTGATCTCGGGGCTTGCCTGCCAGCTATAGAATCAAGCTCGATGGAGGTGGCAGCCAGTGCCAGGTTCGACGCCCTGCTCAAACGGGGCGAGCTGATCGAATCGGTCTCCGAGATGACGCCGGATTACCTGCGCGAGCTGAAGCACACCTTGATCGTGTCCGGGGACACCGAGCTGATCTCGGCACCGGCCTACTACCTGGCAGCAAAAAAAGCGCCGAGCGTGAACGCCTTCATGACCGCGATCGCCATCATCCAGGACGAGCTGGCCCACGCGCACATCGCCTACCACATCCTCGAGGAGCTGGGCGAGAGCCAGGAGGCGCTGATTTTCAAACGGGATCCCAAAGCGTTTCGGTACCCATACGCCTTTGACGTGCCGCTGGAGAGTTGGACGGAGCTCGTCGTCGCGAATGCGATGTACGACCAGGCGGGCTTCTGCCTCCTCGGGGACATTCACGAGCAATGTTCGTACGGGCCCTGGAAGCGAGGCCTCGTCAAAGTCATGGCCGAAGAGAATTTTCACTTGCGCAACGGCCGCAACTGGTCGAAGCGAATCAGCCAGGCGGGCGGCGCCGCCCGCGAGGAGCTGCAAACCGCCGTCGACTGGATGTTCCCCCTGACGGTTGAGTGGTTCGGGCTGCCGGACAGCCTGAAGCAGCACAGCGCCCAGCTCGACTATCGATTGAAAGGTCTGAGCAACGACCAGCTCCGCCAGCAATGGCTGTCGCTGGTGGTGCCGTTCATGGAGTCGATCGGCATCAAGGTGCCGGCCCATCGCGAGGGCGAGGCCTTCGTCCTCGATTACCCGTTTCCCTGCACGTTCGATGCCGAAGCGAAGCGGTGGGACTTCAACGACCCGTGCACGTGGGACGCGGTGATGTCTCGCTGGCGCGCCCGTGGCCCACGCAATGCGGAAATGGTTGCGCTCTTCCAGGAAAGCTTCAGCAAATTCCAGGTCCACGCATGAGCCCAAGTGTTGAGGCGCGGGTCTGGTCCGCCCTGAGCGAGATTGATGACCCGGAGATGCCGATTAACCTGGTCGACCTCGGCCTCGTCTACGGCATCGAGGTGGGGGAGGGGCGGGTGCGCCTGCGGCTGACGTTCACCGCGATGGGGTGTCCAGCCAGCGACATGATCATGGACGATATCCGGGCCCGGCTTCTCAATGAACCCGGCATCGACGAAGTCGAGATCAAGCTGGTCTGGGACCCGCCCTGGTCGTCGTCCCGGCTGAGTGACGAGGGGCGCGAGACGCTTCGCGCGTGGGGCCTCGCCGTCTGATGGGGTACACACGGGTGCATCGCGACGTGCGCGAGTACGCCGTCTTTGCGCGCAAGCTGCGAGTCGAGCCGCTGCGGCAGGTTGGCAGCGTCGTGGCCCCGGACGACGAGCTGGCGAAAGCCTACGCACGCGCGACCTATGACGAAGAGCGCTGGGTCGAGATGATGATCGTTCCCAGGGACGCGGTCATCAGCCTCTGGGCTCCGGGCGAGGATACCGACTGAGTCTTCAGTCGCTCGTCAAAAGCCTCGCCGACAACAAGCAGTTGCTCGGGATGCGGTACGCGGAATGGTGCACGGCCGCCCCGAGCCTCGAAGCCGATATCGCGGCGGCGGCGATGGGCCTGGACGACCTCGGCCACAGCCGGGTGCTCTACGGATCACTGAAGGAGCTCGGGTCGCCCCAGGCCGGCGCTGACGATCCGGTGGCGTATCAAAATGTGCCCTATCTCGATCGGCCCTGGACGGCATGGGCGCAGTTCGTGGCGGCCAACGCGGTCCTGGACGGCGCCTTCTCCCTGATGATCGAGGCGCTTGCCAGCGGGCAGGTTGAGGTGCTCCGCAGCCGCCTGAAGAAGATGCTGCAGGAGGAGCACTACCACTACCTGCACGGACGCAGCTGGATGCGCGAGACGAACGCTGCCACCCAGGTGCAGGAGGCCTGGGGGGAGGCGATCGCCTGGATCGGGCCCGAAGGGGGCGATGTCGACCAGTTGCAGTCCGAAGGAAAGCTCGGAATGGGAGTCAGGGACCTGACCCGCCGGCTCGAGGAACGGCTCGAGGCGAAGGCGCCGCCGGTCTCGATCGACTGGACGGCATGGGACCCGATCCGCCGCCGAACCGTCGACGGGGGGATCGATCAGCAGACGCTTGAGATGCTGCAGGGCCTCGCCGAGAAGCGATATATGCCGGCCAGTGGCTAGAGAAACCCCCCACCCTAACCCTCCCCCCGTAAACGGGGGGAGGGAAAACGCGACGACTCCGCTGGAGGTCTCGTGTACTTTCTGTCAATCGAAGGACACCGAGGTGATTTCGCTGTTCGGCAGCCAGGTGATGACGATGCAGTGCCGGTGCCGCAAGTGTGGAAACTACTTCGAGGCGAGCAAATACTGACCATGGCTGACGGGCCGGTCTTCAGTTGCTTCTCGGTTGCGAGTATCGCGGGCGTCTACGAGGACATCTATGTGCCGCGCATCTTCGTGCCGTGGGCCAGGCTCCTGATCGAGCAGGCCAGCCTGCGCACCGGCGAGTCGGTGCTCGACGTGGCGACCGGGCCGGGGACGGTGGCGCGCCTGGCTGCCGAGGAGGTTGGACCGAAGGGCCGCGTCGTCGCCACCGATATCAGTCCGGCCATGGTCGACATTGCCCGCCGGAAACCCCGCGTGGCCGGCGGAGCCGAGATCCACTATGTCGTCTCGCCCGCGGCCCCGTTGACGGCGCCGGGGTCGGCGTTCGATGTCGTGACCTGCCAACAGGGACTCCAATTCTTTCCTGATCGCGGTGCGGCCATCCGCGAGATGTTCCGGGCGCTCCGACCAGGTGGCCGGCTCGTCGTGGCCGTCTGGCGGGAGATCGCGCTGCAACCGATCTTCGATGCGATCAACACCGCCCTGCATGAATGCTTGCCCGCCGAGAAGGTGGCGCCGTACGCCGCGCCCTTCCGTTGGTCCAGTGGCCAGGAACTCGCCAGCGCCCTGCGTGGCCAGGGCTTCCGGGATGTCAGGTTGGAGGAGCACCGATTGTCGGTTGTGTACGAAGGTGGCGTGCAGCAAGCCATGGCCACGCTCGCGGCTTCCCCGGTCGCCGCAGTGATCGCGGACATGACGGAGGATGACCGCAAGCGGTTATGGGACGCGGGTGCGCACCGCCTGAAACCGCATCTCAAGGGTGGCCAGCTTCACGCCCAGATGGTTTCCAACATCGCAACCGCCGCCAAGGGAAGCTAGCTCATCGAGAATGCGAATGCCCGTTTGCGAACCGCAGTTCGGAGTTGTCCGAGGAATGGGTGGCGCTTACGCTACCTCAGCGACCTGTCAGAAAGCCAGCCGGTGACGGAAACGACACCGGTAAGCTCCCGAGGACCGGGGCCGCAAGGTCTCGGCTAGTACGGAGCCAAGGCTCACCCGGAAACGGGTGAGCTGGGCGGCGGAAACGAGTCGCTGGGTCACACCGGCGAGGAGTAAGCCGTAACGACGGGTCGCATCATTTTTTCCTGCAGGTCTGCTGGCTCTTCCTTCCCGAGCCTGGTGGACCTGCGCGGGTACATACTCTCTTGGTTCTACGGCCGCTCATGCCTATTTCTTGGAAATTGTTAGAACTAACATCTTCGCAGATCTTTACAAACCGTTGACTCAACCACTGGAGCGGGTTAGGGTGTTGATGGCCTCGGTGCGAGAATGGCGGCGGCGGCGGTGACAAAAAGAGCGGCTAGCTAGCCGTGGAAGAAGGCCAGGCCTCGAGGCCCGGCCTCTGTTAGCTCTTCAGCTCGATCGGGATGATGCTGCGCTTGACGAGATCGGTCCCGCGCAGCAACTGGGCCTCGGCAGGGATTCCGACCGGCCAGTCCGTCAGGAAGTGCTGGAGCGCGTCGACGCCGTCCATGGCATGGCCGGCGAGGCTGACGAGCACGTCCTCCTTGAGGATGCCGGCCTTCTTGGCCGGCCCGTTGGCATCGAGGTTGGCGACCCGGACGCCGGCCTCCTGCTCGAGGTGGTAGTAACGGGTGACCCGGCGGTGGATCGGCCAGGGCACGCCGGTGATCCCGAGGTAGGAGCGGATCACCCGGCCATCTCGCAGCAGCAGCGACACGACGCGCTGCGCCGTGGTGCTGGGCACGGCGAAGCAGATACCCTGGGCCGAGGCGATGATCGCGGTGTTGATGCCGACCACGTGGCCGCGGCTGTCGACCAGCGGTCCACCCGAGTTGCCGGGATTGAGCGCGGCATCGGTCTGGATGATGTTCTCGATCGTGCGCCCGCTCTGCGCCCGCATGGTGCGGCCGAGCGCGCTGATCACGCCCGCCGTCACGGTCGACTGGAACCCGAACGGGTGGCCAATCGCCACCACCAACTGGCCGACCCGGAGCCGTCCGGAGTCGCCCAGCCTAGCGTGGGGGAGACCGGTGCCGGAGGCCCGGAGGAGCGCTAAGTCGGTGTGAGGATCCTTCCCGATGAGCTCGGCCTTGATGGCCGACCCATCACGGAGCGTGAGCTCGTAGGCCTTGACCGCGCTGGCCACATGGCTGTTGGTCAGCGCATAGCCGTCCGGAGTGATCAACAAGCCCGTGCCGACGCCACTGACGCCGAACACGGCTGGACCGACGGTGTCGACGACGGAGACGACCGCCTGCGAGTAGGCATCGAGGAGCTGTGGATCGGAGATCATGGCGCCGTCTTACCCCACCGGGCCACGCCCAAACAAGCCACTATGATGTTGAACGAGGAAATGGGAATAGACGAGCGGTTCAAGGGCCTCCTCGACTTCTCGCGCCTGATGGATGGCGAGAACCGGGCTAGCAAGGACCCCGACGATGTCGACCACTGGCGCGCGGTCTACGCCGACCTGGTCGGATTCAAGCACAAGATGCTCGCCGACACCCACCAGCACATCGCGTCGGTCCCGGCCTCGGAGAAGGAGTTGGGAAAGAATGACGTGCCCTTCCTCGAGGCGGAGATGGAGCGGCTCCAGCGCGGGCTGGAGTTCTGGGAAAACCGGCGCAAGGAAATCGGCCGCTGACGTCTGATCGGCCCATTTTGGGATAGGCCATTCGGCGGCCTGCGACGTCCAGATGGACCAGCGGCGGGCCAGGGCGCGAATAGCAACGAACGCCGAAACCTGGCCGCGACATCATCGGCTGGAGCCCATGCGATTGCCGATTCGCTACAAGATCATCCTGCCTTTTGCCGTGCTCCTGGTCTTTGTCGGCGTGGTCGGCACCGGAGTCACCACCGCCAGGCTGACCAGCGCGGCCGCAGCCGTCTTCGACGCAGGCCTGCTTCGCAGCAGCCTGGTGGCAAACCAGACCCTGAGCCAGCTGGAGGCCGATCGCGTGGCGCAGCTTCGCGCCGCCTCCAATACCGTGGGCGTGCCAGAGGCTCTCGCCGCCCAGGACAAGACGGCGCTGACCCGTCTCCTGACCCCGATCGCCGTAAACGCCCAGCCCGCCAACCTCTCCATCCAGGCCCTCGATCGCTCGGGCGCCAACCTGGTCAGCGTCGTCGGCAGTGCGACCGACTCGGTTCTGGCCGCATCCGCTGATGCAACCGACCTCACCACGGTTCCTCAAGTGGCGAGTGCGCTCGCCGGCCGGAGCGACGCATTCGGCGACCGGTATCTCTTCCGCCTCGGGGCCGGCAGCAATGCGATGCTCTACTGGGTCGGTCCGGTGCGCGTCAACTCTCAGGTCGTCGGAGCCATTCTGATCGGCCAGCGGCTGGCGGACATCGCGCAGGCGATTCAGGGCTCGGCCTTCTACGGACTGGATCGGCACCTGCTGGCGAGCTCCCTCTCGAGCCCGACGGCGCTGAGTGCGGCGGCCACGCGGTTGATCACCCCGCGGAACGCCACGGAGGCCAACAGCGACGGGGCTGGACACAGCTATCGATCCATTTTCAGCGTATGGACCATGCGGGAGACCACGCTGGGATACCTCGCGATCCAGGCGTCGACGGACGAGCTCGATGCCTCGGTCCTCCAGGTTCGATTGATCCTGACGCTTGTCTTCACCGCGGCGGCGCTCCTCACCTTGCTCGTGGGCGGCGTCACCGCGTCGCTGCTGACACGGCCGGTCGACATGCTGGTGCGTTCCATGCAGCAGATCTCGGCCGGTGACATGCACCACCGAGCCTCGGTTAAATCGCGCGACGAGATTGGTTTTCTTGCCCAGACCTTCAACGAGATGGCGGGCAGCCTCGAGGAGAAGACCGCAGCCCTGGAGGAAACCTACTTTGCGAGCATGGAAGCGCTGGCCCGCGCAATTGACGCGCGGGATCCGTCAACCTACGGCCACTCCTCGCGGGTGGCGGCGATCAGCGTGCAGATCGCGGAAGAGATGGGCCTCTCGACGGTCGACCGCGAGGCGCTCCGGCGCGGCGCGCTGCTGCACGACATCGGCAAGATCGGGATCGAGGACCGGGTGCTCCGGAAGCCGGGACCCTTGAGTGCCGAGGAGACCCACGATATGCAGGAACATCCTCGGATCGGCCACGACATGCTGAAGGGGCTTCGCTTCCTCGCGCCCAGCCTTGCCGGGGTCCTGCATCATCACGAACGGTGGGATGGTGGCGGATACCCCTACGGGCTGTCTCGAGACCAGATCCCGGCGGCGGTTCGCATCCTGACGGTTGCCGACGTCTTCGACGCCATGACGACGGACCGGCCGTATCGCACGGCCATGGCCGTGGACGTCGCCGTCGCGGCCATCCGGCATGACGCGGGTATCCGCTTCGACCCGGAGGTCGTGACGGCGTTCCTCCGGCGCAAGGATGCGATCCTGGCCATGCTCCAGACGATGGGGAAGGGCACCAGCGAGGCTGCCACTGCCTCGGAGGCGGCCTGATGACGAAGACGCAGTCCGGGAGGCGACGACTTCGCCTGGTGCTCATTCCGATTTTCGCTGGAGTCTTCTGGGTGACGGCGCTGGTCGCGTCGTCGATTCCCGGGCTGCTCGTCCTGGGGGTCAATGTGCATGGGCTCAGGATTGCCAGCTACGCCGGCGACCCCGGGGTGGCGCTCGCGCCACTGTCGCCGCAGATCATCAACGATGTCAACCGCGGTCATGGTCCCGCCGTGACGACGGCGACGCCGCCCGCGACGGCCGCGGACCCGGCCGCGACGCCTACGCCGACCGCGACGGCCGCGGACCCGACCGCGACGCCCACGACGACCGCGACCCCGAAGCCCACGCCGTCGCCGACGTCCCTGCCGTCCCCGTCCGCGACCGGCCTGCCGGTGCCGCTACCGACCCTGACACCGCTGCCCAGCATCGTGGCCGGCCCGACGCCCACGCCCACCCCGGCGCCGGTAGTGGGAAAGGCCGCGATCAAGGGCCAGGTGACGGACACCGTCACCCACCTTGGGATTGCCGCCGCAACCGTCACCCTGAGTCCCAGTGGGGCCAGTCAGTTGACCGACACGAACGGCAACTTCGCCTTCACTGTCGATGCTGGGACCTATACGGTGACGGTGAACGCGCCCGCTTACAACAACGCCAGCCAGACCGTCACCGTCAGCCCGGGCCAGCGCCTGAGCCTGTCATTCAGCCTGGCGTATTCGTCGGCGAGGGGAAGCATCACCGGATCGGTGAAGGACAGCCAAACTGGGGCCGCGATCGCAGGTGCGCTGGTTCAGGCGACCGGCGGCTTTACGACGGTCACGGACCTCTCCGGCTCGTTTACCTTCCCGGCGGTCTATCCAGGCGCCAACACGGTCACCGTGTCGCAACCGGGCTACGTGACGCAGAGCCAGTCGATCAAGGTCAGGCAGTGGCAGTCCGTGGCGGTGGCGTTCAGCCTCGTGAAGGGGTAATCGGCCGGCTCTAGCGGCCGACGACGTGGAGACGCCAGCCGGTCAGGTCGTCGGGCTCCGGATGGTGGTGCACCTCATTTTGCGGCGCCTCGCTGAGCAACTGCTCGATCTCCCGCTGGCTCTTGATGAAGGCGGTCACCACCTCCGGGTCGAAGTGCGTCCCTGAGCCCTTCAGGATCTCGCCCTTGGCGTACTCGAAAGTCCGAGCGGCCCGGTAGGGCCGGTCGGAGGTCATCGCGTCCAGGGCATCGGCGACGGCAAGGATGCGCGCGCCGAGCGGGATCTCGTCCTCGCGGACCTGGTCCGGATAGCCGTGGCCATCCCAGCGCTCGTGGTGATGACGGATCAGGGGAAGCACCGACTCGAGGAAGTCGATGCCCTTCAGCATGTCGACGCCGATCACGGGGTGCCGTTGCATGCGCATCGCTTCCTCCGGCTCGAGGCGGGCTTGCTTGCGGAGGATGTGGTCCTCGATGCCGATCTTGCCGATGTCGTGGAGTACGCTGGCCCGCTTGATCGCCGCGATCTCGTTCTCCTCACTGCCCAGCGCCTGGGCGAGGATAACGGCGTAGTCGCCAACCCGCTGGGTGTGGCCGTGGGTGTAGGGATCGCGAGCTTCGACGGCGGCCGCCAGAGCCTCGATCGTCATCAAGTAGGTGTCCTGCAGGCGTGTCAGCGTGGACTTCAAGCTGGCGCTCTTCTCCTGCAGGCTCCTGGTCATCTGGTTGAAGGACTCGGTCAGCTCGCCGATCTCATCATGCGATGTGATCGGGGCCTGGTGGTCGAGATCGCCGGCGCTTACCAGCCGCGTCGCCTCAACCAGCCGCTGCACCGGTTTCGTGATCCGCCGGGCGAGCATGATGCCGATCAGCAGGGTGAGAAGGACGCCGGCAAGAAAGAGCACGGCCATGATCAGGCGCAGTTGCCACGTGTCCTGCAGCAGGCCAGCGCTCGACGCCGTCGTGCCGACGTAGCCGAGGGCGACCCCGCGTGTCGTCCAGGGTGAAAGGAGCTCGACGCCCGGGCCGCCGGTGGTACGCGTCATCTCGACCACGCTCGTGGGCGTCACCTTGGTTCGCGTCAGCTGGTCGAGCGCGAGCGCCGGCAACTGGTCCGCTGAAACCGGCAGCGATGTGCTGAGCACGTGCCCGTGGATGTCGTAGAAGGTGATGTCATCGTGAATCGCGCCCTTGATCGTCGCCGCCCCGTCGTCGAGATAGTCGCCGACCAGGATGGCGCCCAGCAGGATGCCAGTGGGACTCCGGACCGGCTCGGCGGTGAAGATCGCGGGGCGAGGCGCCGAGACGATGACCTCCACCTGGAGCGCGCCTCCCGTCAGGAGGTAGCTGAGGCCCGGCCAGCCGCTGAGGTCGTTGTTTTGGGTCACGGTGTCGGCAGTTGCCCCGTGGCCGACGACGCCGACGATCTCGCGACCGCTGGCGTCCACGGTCTCGACGACCGTATTCGGATGCAGGATCAGGGCTTTCTCCAGCGCCATCTGGAGGGCGGGCGCCTTGGTCCAGGTCTGGCTGAGGCCATTGCCGGTGGTGAGGAGCCGGAGCACGGAGTGGCGCTGCGCGTCGGAGGCCTGGACCATCGACTGGGTGGTGAAGCCGTCGTGGATCAGCTGGTTGTCGAACGATTGCTGGCCCCGGGCGCTGAGCTCACCGGAGGCGGCGATCGTGCCGATCGCCCCGATCGCGAGCGTCAGGAGGGCGAACGGGAGGACGACCTTGAGGGCCAGGCGGCTTCGAAAGAGGGGCATAGTGACGCGGGTGTAACGTCCAACGCCGGTCCGAGCTTGTGACTGCTCGGGCCCGCCGGCCCACGCGAGCGCTTGAGGCGTTTAGCTCTGGAAGAAGTTCTCCGGGCTGATGTCCAGAAGCGGGACGTAATCGGGCAGATCCTCGGCGAACCGATCGCCGGAGGCCGGGAAGATGTAGTCGAGCGGGACCTTCTGGCCGAGGGCTTGCGCCCGATCGAGGAACGTGGTGGCCAGCAGCATGCTGCTGAAGACCGGCGTCAGGCGCCCTCCCCCGACCCGGGTCCGATGGAGCAGGATAACCCGATCGGGGTCGCGTCCAGTCTCGGGCAGGAGCACGATGACAAAGATGCGCGCGGGCAGGCTCACGGGGCCAGAATACCGGCTGCTCTGACGCAAGCTTCGCCGCAGACCGCCACTCCGAGAGAATGTGGGCATGACGCCGGCCGAGGCGCGCGACGCCTTCACGCGCCTGCTCCAGGTCCCCGAGGCGGAGCTGGACCTCGCCGAGGGCGCGCTACTGATCGCGGCCGAGGAATACCCCGAGCTGCGGCCCGCCGTCTACCTGAACCAGATCGCGCGGATGGCGACCGACCTCAAGAGGCGGGTCCGGACCGAGGTCGAGCCGCAGCGGGTTGTCGAGATCGCCAACGACTATTTCTTCGAGGAGCTGCACTACAAGGGCAACCGGGAAGAGTACTACGACCCGCGCAACAGCTACCTCAACGATGTCATCGAGCGACGGGTCGGCATCCCGATCACGCTGGCGGTGCTCTACATCGCGGTCGGGGAGCGGGCCGGGTTGCCCGTGCGCGGCGTTGGGATGCCCGGCCACTTTCTGATCAAGTACACGCCCGCCGCGGCCGGGGTCGAGATTTTCGTCGATGCCTTCAACGCGCGGACGTTGACCCGAGCCGAATGCGCGAAGATGCTGCAGGAGATGTACGGAGAGGCAGTCGAGATGCGGCCGGCGCTGTTACAGCCCGCGGCCAAGCGTCAGATCCTGGCGCGCATCCTGAATAATCTGAAGAGCCTCTATATGTCGCGCAACGACCTGCAACGCGCGCTGGCCGCCAGCGACCGGATTCTGCTCGCCGACCCGCACCTGACGTCGGAGTGGCGGGATCATGGGATGCTCCAGCTGCAACTGCACCGTGACAGCGGGGCGCTCAAGGACTTCACCCGATACCTGGGGATCCGCCCGGAACCAGAGGATGCCGCTCGCGTCAAGCAATTGCGCAGCGACCTGATCAGCCGGTTGAATTGAAGCACCTCGGGCTCTCGATTCGCGACGGCGTGTTGTTCGGCCTGATTGGCGGGGCCTTCGGCATCGTCATCCTGGCGGGCGCGGTATACATCGCGCGAGAGTATCCCCTGAGCCAGTTTTCGTCGCTGACCGGCACGGTGCTCAGCTTCCTGATCTTCGGCTCGGCCGGCCGGAAGATCGCCATCGCCACGCGGAGCACAACCGTCGCCTGGCAGACCGGTGCCATCGCCGGCGGCGTCAGTGAGCTGATGCGGACGGCGGCGATCTCGCTCATCCTGAGCGTCTCGCCAGCCGGTCAAGCCGCTTTCACCCACCTCAGCCCGGCGGCGAGGCAGGCCGCCTACGACCCGGTGACCCAGATCTCGAACCTGGCGATCTACCTGGCGGCCGGCATCATCTTCGGTGGCCTCGCCGCCTGGTTGGGGGCCTGGTCGCTGCTACGCTTCGGGCCACCCGGTGCCCCCGAGGCCTAAGGGCGTGGGCTGCCTACATGACGATCGGGTGGAGCCGGCGAAGAATCGGGTACAAGGCGAATAGCGCGACAGCCAGCAGCGTCCGACCGGTCCGGTCGGCCTGCTCGATTTCGAACGGGTTCCGCGCGGTCCGCAGCCATGTCTGATCGTCGGCGCGCAGCCGCGTCAGGTGGCCGTCCCACCACTCGACACCGGTGACCGCACCGACCTGTAACTTGGTCCGATCCGCGCTATCGATCAGGACTGTAGCTTTAGTCTCGCTGTCGAACGCGAGCCGCACCGCAGCATGGCTTCCGGCAGACTTCCCGACCGACTCTACCGTGACCGTGTAATACGTGACGCAGGGTCCGTAGGGCGGGTTTGGCCTTGGGCAGGCGATGGATCCCCTCTGGTAGGCAAGGGCGGCGTTGTCAGCGTCATGGGCCTTGACAAGGGCCCCGCCCCCAGCGACCAGGAAGAGCACGTCAAGGCCGAGGACGAAGGCGGCCGCCACCCATCCGCCCAGCGCCCGAACGGGCTCGCGGGCGCCGGGCACGGGCACACCGAGGAAGGTCTCAAGCGAGCCCAACTGCATCCGGGTCCAGACATCGCGACGGGCCGTAAAGGCGATCTTGTCGTCCTTCGTCATGAAGACAAGCCGGCGGCCCAGCATGCGTCCGTCCTCCGAGACCTCGCGGAGATCATCAAGCCTGCAACGCTTGCGTGCACCCCAAAAGCCGACGGCCTCGACCTCATCGTCGCCGACGATCAAACGGACCCGTCGGAAACGACGCCAGGCCACGAGCAGGAACGCCAGCGCCGCAGGGACAAAGAGGGCGAGGTTCTTTGGGATCGCGCCCTCGCTGAACCAACCGAATGCCAGGATCTCGCCAAGGCCCATGTAGCCGAGATACACGACGGCGAACCCGAGCACGACGATGTCGCTCCAGTGGAGAAGGGGGTCCAGGCGCAAGGTGAGCGCGGGCCCGGTTGTCTCCTCGGCGTACGGTCCAGGTTGGGCGAGAGCCATTCAGCTACAACGGCAGCTCGGCTCTGGCCTTTGCTGCCAAGTAAGATAGTCCGGATCGCGCTAGACGGGGAGTTAGCGGTGCCCTGTACCCGCAATCCGCTACAGCGGGGTTGAATTCCCCTCTGCGGGGTGCGCTATCCGGAGTCGTGCGTTGTGTGAGTGCGTTGATGGCCTGGTCCTGCGCGACCTGGTTCCGTGAACCCTGTCAGGTCCGGAAGGAAGCAGCAGTAAGCGGGGTGCCGGGGGCGCCGCAGCCAACCGGGCCTGAGTGGTCCATGAGGTGCGCC
>JALYYC010000249.1 GCA_030946755.1 Candidatus Dormiibacterota bacterium | reverse complement strand
AGCGGCCAGGTCAAGATCGGGCACATCGCGCGCGGCGGCGACGAGACCATCTATGCGGTCCTCATGCCGGGCGATATCTTTGGCGAGCTCGCCCTCTTCGACGAGCGAGCGGTCCGGGCGGCCGATGCGGTGGCGATGGAGACGACGGAATGCCTGGCACTTGGTCGCGACGCGTTCCTGTCCTTCCTCGACGCACACCCGAGGGCGGTCCGGCACCTGGTGGCCCTGTTCGGAACCTACCTGCGCGCGACCGATGAGACGTTCTCCGAGGCCGCCTTCCTCGACATTCCTGGCCGGGTGGCGAAGAAGCTCCTCGATCTCTCGGATTCGCAGGGCGAGGCCACGCCGGCAGGACGGCGAATCCGCGTCCGGCTGACCCAGCGCACCCTGGCGGGGATGGTCGGCGCCAGCCGCGAGAACGTCAACCGCGCCCTCGCCAGGCTGGTTGCCCGGGGCGCCATCGTGCTCGACAATGGGTACATCACCGTCGCAAAGCCAAACGAGCTCAAAAAGCACATCTGAGCACCCGCCGGTGCCGGGTCTGGCCGGGGTGGGGCAATAAAAAAGGGCAGCCATCGCGGGCTGCCCAAAGCATGCTTCGGGGAGTCTAGCTGGTCAGCTGGCTGGAGCCTTCAACGGTCTGCGCTTCGGCGGTCTGCGCTTCGGCGGTCTGCGCCTCGGCGGTCTGGGCCTCGGCCGTCTGGGCCGCGGCGGTCTGAGCTTCGGCGGTCTGCGCGTGGGCAGACTGGGCCTCAGCGGTCTGCGCGGTGGCCGATCCAGCTACGGCCGACTGGGCCACGCTGGCGGCCATCGTGCGGCGCGCCTCGCGGTCATCACCGGTCGCGGCGGCGGTTCCAGCGCGGACCTTGGCCTTCTCCTCCGGGCTCAGGCTGTACGGCCGGATCGCCGACTCGAAGTTGTCGTTCAACTGGGCCCGGAAACGCGCATCGCTGGACGCTTTCAGGATCACTTGTTCCAGAACTTCCTTGCTCATGGTTTCACCTCCTTCTTATCGGTCTCTCGTTGTCCGAAGTATTGAGCGAATCGCTGCTTGGAGAAGCGACGCCCGACACGGATCGTGTGTGTCATTTGTCACTTCTGGGCGCTTTAGGCTGCTCCAGGAATTCCATTCGGACTGGCTCAGGCCGCGGCTTGCAGACGCCGCAGTGCAAGGCATCTTCCACAGCCAGCCCGTAGAGGGTCCCGTCGCTCGGATAGACCTCGAGGACGAATGGGTGCGTCTTCGCGTCCTCCCGGCAGACGGCACGGCCGCAAAATCGGCAGGTGCCATTGGCCGGCGAGGCGCAGATCCAGCACTGCATCAGGCCACGCCCCGCATGGAGTGGCCCCGTGGCGTGCGCGAGGCGGCGATGTCCGCGATCTGACCCTCGAGGTCGAGGTAGCGCCCAAGCAGATCCCGGAAATCGTGGCGTTCGAGCCGCCAGACCGAGCCGGCTTCGAGGCCGCGGACGGTCGCGTTTCGCGGGGCGTTGTTCAGCAGCGCCATCTCACCGAAGAAGTCCCCAGGCTTGAGCGTTGCGAGCCGGCGACGGCTCCGTTCGTTGCGGCCAGTGACCTCCACAGTTCCCTCTCGCACAATGTAGAAGGCATCCCCGGGGTCACCTTGCTTCACGAGTACCCCACCGGGGGCAAAGCTCTGAACTTGCATCTTGACCGCCAGCAGGTCCAGCTGCCGGGGCGCCGTGTCCGCGAACATCGGCAACGCCCGAAGACGGTCCCGCTCTTCGAGCGCTCCTCGGATCCGGGATTCCCAACCTACCGGTCCGGCCAGCTGCGCCCAGAAGGCCTTGGCCGGAAAGACCAGGAGCTTGAGCGGCGTCTCCGCCCTGATGGTGGCTTCGCGCACGCCGCTCTTCAGCAAGGCGCGTTCGCCAAAAAAGTCGCCAACCGTCATCTGGCCAACCGTCCGGTCCTCGTTCTGTTCTCGAACCAGGACCGCGGCCTGGCCCGCGGCGATGATGAAAAACTCGTCGCCCCGCTCCCCCTGCCGGACGACGGTTGCGCCAGCCGGGAGTTCGCGCACCCGAGCGGTCCCGGCCAGGCGTTCGAGGCTCTTCTGCGGCAGCGTCTTAAGAAACGCCAGTCCCTCCAGGAGCCGGAGCCGATCGCTCATCCTGATGGTGAAAATTGCTTTCCGCGCCGCAGCCGGCGCATTGGTGACGACGCGGCGATAGGCCCAGAGCCGACGCCCGTATTTGATGCCCAACGGGACCCCGACGATCCCAACCAGGCCCACGGCGATGACCTTGGAGAGCAGGCCCGGCGTGAGCCAGAGCGGGCGGAGAATCGGTCCCAAGCGGCGCCGCCAGTAGAGGTAGGCGAGGAAGATCGAGCCGATGGAGTAGGTGGCCGAGAGCAGACCGAAGATCGTAAAAAATGTCTCCCGCCCCGTCAGCCGCGTTCGCTTCGAGACCTTTGCCCACAGCGGGCCCTTGATAAAGGTCAGCGCCCGCTGCCGCAGCTCGGGGATCTCGAGCCATTGCTCCAGGATCCAGTAACCGTCATAGAGCAGGAGCGGCATGAGGTTCAGCACGTTCGTGAGGTAGGCGGCGACCGCCAGTTTGAAGAGCACGGTTCCGACCAGTCCGGGGCCTGCGGCCGCCGCGCCTAAGGCGCTGGCGCCAGCCAGGATAAAGCCAGAGTAGGGACCGGCCCAGAAGATCGCAATTCGATGCTGCCAGGGCTCGAGCCAGGCGTCGGTCACGTCGACGTAGAACCCCGGCATCAGGTAATAGAGCATGAACCCGCCCTTGGGGACCATCCGGCCGAAGTGCTTGCAGGTCAGGGCGTGCGCGCTTTCGTGGACGAAGATCGTGAGGTAATACGCGACCACGAGGGCGAGGATGCCGATCAGGCCCGAGCCCGCGATCGGCGCGAACGGATCGCGTCCGCCGACCAGCTCCCGGATGAAAACCCCGAGGCCGATAATCGTGATGACCACGCTCAACGCGAGGAAGACCGGCGAAAAGAAGAACCGCCCAACGGCATCGTAATAGCGCGTAATCACGCCGTCGATTCCTCGGACCGGAAATTTCATCCGGAGGCCGCCGCCTTCCATCCACTGTCGCTTCGCAGGGGGTGGGGATGGATGCAGCCGTTCGCCGAGGTCCTGGTAGACGTCGCGCGGCGGGTCGGTCAGAAAGCCGGCGCGCCGCAAAAGGGTCACGAGATCGGTGACCTGGCGGAAGCCAAAGCTGCCGTATCGCCGGAAGTACTCGACGACCAGGTCGGCGACCCGGCGGCTGCCATCCATCAGCTGGATAAGTTCGTCGTCCCGCGAGCTGAGCCGGAGGTACTTTCGCGGGCGGTCGGCCAGCATGATGTTCGGGAGCCCGTGCCGGGTCTTCATCCGGACGCAGGTCAGGTCACTTCGAACCTGTGGTCGGTAGTCGCCGGCGCCGGCGCGCTCGGCAACCTGGTCCCAGACCGAGACGCCGGTTGCACCCGTGGGTGACTCAAGCTCGACGGTCGAGCGGCTCAATCCAAGCTCCCCTCCTTGCCGAGTGACTATGCGCGACCAGGAAGCCCTCGTCAAGCCTGTCGGTGAACTCTCTGAGATAGGTCCAGTCGGAGCGCCGGCGCCCGGCCCAGCGAAGCCTGGCCGCGGCCCGTTTCATGGGCGAGTTAGGCGGATCGCGACTGCGGCCTCCCGCGGGCTGGCGGGATCGTCGTCCAGGCGCCGTTATTGCCGCGCCTGAGCTGCCAGCCTTCTTCGTGGAGCATCCGGTGGTGCCGACCGCAGATTAGAGCCAGGTTGTCGAGTTTTGTCTCGCCGCCGTGCGTCCACCACCGAAGGTGATGGCCGTCGCACCAGCCCGCCGGCCGATGGCAGCCCGGGAAGACGCAGTCCCGATCTCGCGCCACCAGCGCCCGCCGCATTGACGGCGGAATCTGCCGATGCGCGTGGCTGGTCTCGCTCTCGAACTCGACCTTCCCCACCAGCCAGCTCACCGTCGAGTCGCAAGCGTGGCGTTGCGCCGTCTCTGCGGGGATGGGCCCGACACCCTCCATCCGCGCCGGCGCCACGCCGGGGACGCCGGCGAGCGCCTCGACGCTGGCGGTGATGACCAGGTGCGGCCGCTGGCCGCCGGTGCTGCCGAGCTTGCTGCCAGAGAGCGCCTTGCCCGCTAGATCGACCATCGCGTCGGCCCGCCGCTGGCCTGCAGTCCGGTCGTCATCCCGAGAAGCCGGGGGCATCAATTGATCCAAGGCCGTCTTGAGCGTCGCGCCGCCCTCGGCATCCAAGAGCCCATCGAGGCGGACCAGCCCGTCATTGGGCTCACTCAGATGGAGGTATCGGCGGGCGTGCGCCCGATTCACCTCGAGGAGCGCCGCGGCCTGGTCGACCCTGTGCTCGAACTCTTTGGCGACGGCCACGAACTGCCCGGGATCCTGTGCCCTCGCGGCCTCGAGAAGCGCCGACTCGGCGTGCTGCACCGCCGCCAGACCGACATGTTGCGCCGTCCGGCTCATGATCGCAACATGCTCGTAGCCAAGCTCACCACGCTGAAAGGCTTTCTCCGTCTGGGGCAGCTGCTCGAGCTGCCGGGCGATGGCGACGCGTTCCATCGCCGCCCCGCCGGAGAGCTTGCCGTGTGTTCGCAACCAGGCGACCATGTTGAGCGACCCGTCCGCGGCCCAACCGCCCGACTTCTCAAAGCGGCGGAGCGCCTCGGCCGAGTTCGCCTCGGATCGGTCGCGGAACTCCTGGAGCTCAATCGCGATCGGTCCGCACTCCTCGTCGCGCTGCCCGGCTATCCAGCGTGGCAACAATTCAACACCCCGACGGATCAGGTCGAGCGGAGTCTCGCAACGATCGCCTGCCGCGGCCATGCTTGCCATCCTGACGCATGGTTGCGACAGCTGTCTGTCAAAACTCACCGGCCGGCAGCCATCGCCTTTCGGACCGCCTCGATGGTCGGCTCGACAACTGGGGGCATCGTGAGCCCACGCGTCATCGCCTTCGGATCCTTGAGGCCCTGGCCAGTCAGGATGCAGACGATGGTCTCGTCTTCGGCAAGCTGACCGGCCGCGACCTTCTTGATCAGGAGCGCGACACCCGCCGCCGAGGCCGGCTCGGCCAACAAGCCCTCCTCCATCGAAAGACGGCGATGCGCGGCGAGGATCTCGTCGTCGGTGACCGCCTCGATCGTGCCGCCCGATTCGTCGCGTGCCTCGATCGCGCTCGCCCATGACGCGGGGTTGCCGATCCGGATCGCCGATGCGGCGGTCCTCGGTCGCGCCACCGCTTTCCCCGACACGAGGGGAGCCGCGCCTTCGGCCTGGGCGCCGTGCATGCGGGGACAGCGTCCGCCGCTGCGGCTCTGAAACTCGCGAAATCCGCGCCAGTAGGCCGTGATGTTGCCCGCGTTGCCCACCGGGATGAAAACGCGCGCCGGGCTCTCCCCCAATTCCTCGACCACCTCGAAGGCCGCGGTCTTCTGACCTTCGAGACGGAATGGGTTGACCGAGTTCACCAGGGCAAACCCTGGTTGGCCGGCGAGCGCTCGAACCAGGCCCAGGGCGACGTCGAAGGAGCTGCGTACCGGGATCATCGTCGCGCCGTACGCGAGCGCCTGGGCCACCTTCCCGGCTGCCACGCCGCCGGCGGGCATCAGGACCAGGGCCTTCAGCCCGTAGTGCGCCGCATAGGCCGCAGCCGATGCGCTCGTGTTGCCGGTCGATGCGCATAGCAGCGTGGTGGCGCGATCCTCCAGCGCCTTCGCGACGGCCACCGCCATGCCGCGATCTTTGAATGACCCGGTTGGATTGAGTCCCTCGTATTTGAAATACAGGCGGGACAGCCCGAGCGCCGGGCCGATGCGGGACGACAGGACCAGGGGCGTGGAGCCCTCCCCCAGCGTGACGTGCGGCGTGGTCGCGCTGACCGGCAGGTACGCGCCATACCGCGCGATCACACCGTCCCTTGCCATGCGCTGCATCCTACCTGCCCTACAATGGCCCGGCGATGGCAGCCGCCTTCCGCGTCGGCCTCCTTGGCGTCGGACATGTTGGCGGCGCCCTGGTGGCGCGGCTGACGCAGGATGCCGACCGGATCACCCGAGCCGCCGGTCGCCCGATCGTTCTCGAGGCGATCGGCGTCCGGCATCCGGAAGGCAGGACCGCCCCGGTCGCGCTGGTCAAGCCTGAGACGCTGCTCGCCCGCGACGATCTCGATGCCGTGATCGAGTTGATCGGCGGCCTGGATCCGGCCAGCGCCTACATCGAACAATCGCTGACCAGCGGCCGCCAGGTGATCACCGCCAACAAGCAGGTGATCGCCGCGCATGGGCCCGACCTGGCGCGGCTCGGCCCGCTGCGGTTCGAGGCCTCGGTCGCGAGCGCGATTCCGATCATCGAGACCCTGGCCGAGACGCTCGGGTCGGATCGCATTGATGCCATTACCGGCATCCTGAACGGCACCACCAACGCAATGCTCCACGCGATGGCGCGCGGCACCGCTTATAGCGATGCGCTCGCCAACGCCCAGCGCGAAGGTCTCGCCGAGGCGGACCCGAGCGCCGACGTCGACGCCCACGACCCGGCCGCCAAGCTGGCGATCCTCATCATGCTGGCCTTCCACCGGCGCATCGACCCGGCGGCCATTACCCGCGCTGGCATCCGGGATCTGGATGCGACCCAACTCCAGTCAGCCCGCGAGTCGGGAAAGGTCGTCAAGGTGGTTGCGGCCGCCGTCGACCAGGACTACCGCATCGCGGCCGACGTCCGGCCTCGACTTGTCCCTGACGCCGATCCGCTGGCGCAGGTGGATGGGCCCGACAACGGCATCATGGTCGATGCGACCTGGGCGGGTCCGCTCTATTTCAAAGGCCTTG
>JALYYC010000114.1 GCA_030946755.1 Candidatus Dormiibacterota bacterium | reverse complement strand
CGAGCAGCGCCGCCAGCATGGAGCGGGCCCACAGCGTGGCCCGTGCTCCGGCCCGGCGAACGCCCGCTCCACCGAGCAGCACGACCGTCCCGTCTCCCATCCCGACGCCGACCAGTAGGGCGATCGCCCCGAGGAGCGCGGCCCCCGCCACGCCCTGCCTCGTCGCGGTCGTCAGCAGCGAGGACGCCGCGGTGGCGAGGAAGAGATAGGTTCCCGGATTGAGGACGACGGCGAGCAAGCCGCGAACGGCGGGCGGCAGGCCTTGATGCTCGGTTGGAGTCTGTGCGGGCGCATTTCGAGTCCGGAATCCATCCACCGCGAGCCAGATGAGAAGTGCGCCCCCCGCCACCTTAAGGATTCGAAGGACCACCGGGGCCGGGGCCAGGATGGTGACGCCCAGCGCCAGCGCGACAAGGAACACGCCGAAAGTCAGGTTGGCTCCCGCCTGCGCGCGAAATCCACGTGCGGTCCCGCCGCGGATCGACTCGCTCAGCAGAATTGCCTGCACCGGTCCCGGTGCGCCGGCCAGGGCGAGGCCGAGGCCGAGCCCGGCGGCGACCGAAGGCAGCGCGGACGACATCCGGCGTCAGGCGGGCGGGCGGCCGGCGAGCGCCGCGCGAACCTGCGCCACCGTGGCGGCGGGATCGTCAACCCCGACGACCAGCAGGCTGTAGTGCTCGTCGCGGAGGCGGATGATCACCGACCTGGCGGGATCGTGAACGTCCCAGAATGTCCACTTCCCGTCGCGGAGAAAGCTCCCCGCGGTGACCACCCCGGGGAGGTTGGTGCCCGGGAGTTTGAGACCGTGGTAGACACCACTGGCTTCGGCGACATCCTGGTCGATGTCTGTCACATGGGCGAGCGGAACGGAGAGGCTGCTCTTCAGCGCCAGGATGCGGTCGACGCCGGTGACGTGGAGCGTCAGCGTGTCGCCACTGATCTCGACTCCGGCCACCTCAAGACTGTACGCCGGGTCGTGGGCCGCCCGAAGGTTTCCCGATTCAGGGCCGTCCTATTTGGGTCTCGTGAAACGCGTGCTCGCCATCGTGATCGCCGGCCTGCTGGGGATGGTGATCCTTGGCTTGGCCCTGGCCGATCCATCGGCAGCCGCTCGGTCGCGCGCCTGGCTTCTCCTGGGCGTGACCGTCCTGACCGCCGGCTATTTCGTCACGCGACGGCTCGTCCCAGCCCGGTCGATCAGCCGGCAGGTCGCCGATCCCTGGCAGGGTCAGAGCCGTGGCACCGCTACGACCCTCCTCGTTACCGGCGCCATAGCCCTGATTGTTGGATTCATCTACGACGCGACAAACCCGCCGAATCACTACAGCCTCCTGTTTTTCGCGACGGCGACCACGTGCCTCGGCGTTGGTATCCACCGGAATCTCAAGGTGGTTCGCGCCTACTTCGGAGCCGGGTTGGGCTCGGTTCTGAACGTGCTGCAGTTCGCCCTGCCTCTGATCGCGTACGCGCTCGATTACGCCGGCGACCTGCAAACCGACCAGGGCACGCGGTGGCTCCTGCGAGGCCTCGGCGTCATCCCGATCCTCTTTCTTTACCTGGTCATGTGGGTCCCGCTGTCGCGCGTGACGCCGGCCGCGCCCGTACTGGACGAGACGACGATCGGCAAGCTCGGCTGACGGTCTAGCGGGCTTTTCTCAAATTGACCAGCACGGTGTAGGACTCTCTCGCCAGGACCACGGCAACAATGAGAGCGGCCACCGCGTCGGCCCACCACCAGTTCAAAAGCCGAACCAGGACGAGGCTGAGGAGGGAGGCTGCGGCCAGGATCGCCGCCATTCCCGTCAACACGCTGTCGCCACGAAGCGCCCGGCTGGCGAGCCGCACGGCCGTGCGGTACTTGGCGTAGGCCAGCGGCGGCAGGGCGATCACCGAGGCCGCGGAGATGAACAAGCCCACCGCAGAGCCCTCGGGCCCGGAGTGCGAGAAAAGAGCACGGACCGCTTGCGTAGCCAGGTATGCCGCGATCACGAGGAGGGCAATGCCGACGACGCGGGCGGCACGACGCTCCAGGACCTCGGCGCGAGCCGGGTCTCTGCCTTCGATGTAGAAACGCCGGATGAGCACCAGAGAGGCAGCCGCATCGATCGCCGCGTCCAGGCCGAAGCCTGCGAGGGCGAGGCTTCCGACGATCAGGCCGGTGACCACGGCCGCGGTGCCAGCCCCGGCATTCCATGCCACGCTGAGGATGGAGAGCACGATGGCGCGACGGAGGTCAGCTTTCCGGTCCGTCGCAGTGGCCCCCTCGAGCGTTGTGCGTCGCGGTGGTGGGCTCCACGGTTAGGAGCTGGCCGCAGGCCGCGGCTCGCCTCGGTATCCGGGTCGACCTGCCGGGTGTGGATGCGGCTTCGGTGGACCAGGGATACCCAGGTCAGCCATCAGATCCTCGTAATAGCCTTCGGCAGCCTTGCGCTGCAAAAGGAGGCGGAGCAGCAGGCGGTCGTCGCGCGCTTCCAAAGCGAGATCCGTCTCCCGCTCGACGACATCCTTGAGGAGCTTGATGTCCCCGGCGGTGTAGCCCTGTTCCTCGAGCAGCCGCTTGATCAGCTTCATGATTAGCAGGTCGTGCCGGTTGTAACGGCGGTGGCCGCCCGGACCTCGGCTGGGTGCGATCAGGCCGTGCTCTTCCCAGTACCGGAGCGTCCGGGCGCTGACGCCAATTTCCTCGGCGGCGTGCTGGATGCGGCTCTCTTCTCCTACCGGCAAGACGTCAGCCACTTTTGGGCGAGGCATCTCCAGAGTCTCGCAGAAGAAGAACCGGACAGGGGCCGTGGTCCACCACGAAGCGGGCGGTGTGGCCGAGTGACTTTGGACCAGCCGGCACCGCGCGCATCCCACTACGGGCTCCGACGACCAGGAGATCGATCTGACGCTCAGCCGCGATGGCTGCTAGCAGTCGGCCGGGTTCTCCCGCATCCGCGTGGACCTCCACCGCCCTCGCGACAGCGCGAGCTGCCTCTTGGCCCTCCCGCAGGATTTCGTCGACACGCGCGCGCTCGGCCGCACTGATCCGCTCCAGCCGATCGGCGGGGAGGGCCCGCCCAGGAAAACGCCCGCGGATCAGCTCCATCTCGCCTCGGGCCCCAGTGTCCTGGACGTGGACCAGCAGCAACTCGTTGTCCAGGAGGGAGACAAGCGTCGCCAGCTCGCGGACCAGCCTCCCCGTGTCGTCCCCGTCGATTCCCAGGAGGATGCGCATTCGGCCTCTATCGAAAGGTTAGCGCCAGGGCGACGGCTGCCCCGAGGAGCATGCCCGGGGTCACCAGAGCTCCTAACCGCAGGTAATCGAGAGTAGAGACGTCGATGCCATGGCGCCGGACGATCAGCAGCCACAGCATGGTGGAGAGGGAGCCCACCGGGGTCAGGTTCGGTCCCAGGTCGGCGCCGACCAGCGCCCCGAAGACGAACGGTTGCTGGGCTCCAGCCGACAGGTGTGTCCCAGGTAAACCCGAGAGGACGACGAGCATCATGGGCACGTTGTTGATGAGGTTGGCACCAATGGCGGTACCGGCGATTCCGACCATCGCTGCCGTCACCGGGCCGTGCACCAGGCCGGCAAGATCGCCCACGAGGGCCGCAGTCAGCCCTGTGTCCTCCACCCCGCGGACCAGAATGAAGAGGCCCGCGATAAAGAGGAACAGCGAACCACTGACATGATGTCGAACGCGTGAGAGGGCCAGCCGGCCGTGGATCCGGGCAATGAGGGCCAGCCCCAGCCCGCCCGCCGTCGCGACCGCGCCAAGCGGCCAACGTTCAGCGGAGGCAGCGAGATACAGGACCACAATCACGGCCAACCCGACGCCGGCCGACCGAAAGAACCGGGGGTCGGGCACGGCTTCTTTCAGAGCGCTCCGCCAGTCGAACTGAAAGGTCCGCTCGGTCGACCGGCGGAAGACGAAGGCGAAGACCGCCACGTTGATTGCGATGACGAGGAAAGAAGCCAGCAGCAGGTGCGATTCGTAACCGCCCAGCGACGGCTTCACCCGTTCGATCATCAGGATGTTGATCGGATTGCTGATCGGCAGCATCATGGACGCGGTGTCGGCGATGAACGTGGTGGCAAACAGGTACGGCAACACCGGTAGCCCGAGGCGGGTCACGATCGCGTAGACGACCGGCGTCAGGATGAGGGCAGTGGCGTCGTTCGACAAGAAGGTGCTGATCAGCGTGCCGACGAGGAAGACATTCAGGAGCAGGAGCCGGCCGCTGCCTCGTGAAAGCGCGGCAGCGAGCGTGCCTGCCCAGTCGAAGAAGCCGGCCAGGTCGGCGATCGCGGCGATCAGCATCATGCCGAAGAAAAAGAGGAAGACATTCCACTGAGCGACGATGGCCTGAACCGCCGCGGGCAGCGGCACGGTGAACGTCACGATCATCAGCAGGGCCCCGGCGCCGGCAGAAATGGCCTCACTGAGCTTCTTCGGACGCGTGACGACGAGCACTAACGTGGCGGCGAAGATCAAGCCGGCCAGGAGCGGACGGATCAACATCCGGACACGGCAGAGGGGCGCGGTGCGGCTGGCGTCCGCGCCCCTCCCGGGGTCTCACGCTTCGTCATTGTGCTGTTCCTCCTAACCTCGATTCAGAGGTGCTGCCGCGCAACATGAGCTTAACTAAACTGACGCGTTTATGTCAAGTTGTAAGTCGGTCTCCGATCCAGAGTGTTATGACTCTACTACATGAACGTCAGGTCAGCGCTCATGGTAACGCCGGCCGCGATCGAACTCGAGGAAGTGATCCGTCAGGCCCTGCTCACGCCACCGCCGGGGCTGTATCCACGGTCTGAACCCCATGCCGCTCGGCTAGAGGACGTCGAGCGCGAGCTTCTTGAGATCCGTATCCTCCTTGAGCGGATCGCCGAACAACTCGGAGTTCGATCGGGGAAATACTCTGCGGCCGGCGGCGCCGGGCTGTGAACTCCCTACTGGTTGGCGCCGCCGAGACTGGGCAGAAGCTTCAGCACCTGGTTGATCGGTACCGCGAAGCCGACCCCGACATTCCCGTTGATGGGTCCCTGGATCGACTCGTTGATGCCGATCACCTGGCCGAGCGTATTGAGGAGCGGGCCGCCGGAGTTACCCGGGTTGATCGGCGCGTCGGTCTGGATCAGATCATGCGCGGAGATTCCCGAGCCAGAGGTTGCGCTGCCCGGGTTGCTGCGATGCAGGCCGGACACGATCCCTTCTGTCAGCGTGCCCGGGAGGTCGAACGGCGACCCGATCGCGGCAACGGAATCGCCCACCAGCACCGTGTCGGAATTGCCGAGAGAGATCGGGTGCAATCGCGAAGACGCCACCGACACCTTGAGCACCGCGAGGTCGTCGGCGGGGTCGTTGGTGACCACCGTCGCGGTCGCGCTCTGGCCGTCAGAGAAGGTGACCTGGATCTGCTGGGCGCCCAGGATCACATGGGAGTTGGTCACGATGTCGCCTCTCATGTCGACCACGGCGCCCGAACCGATGCCCTGGCCGGTGCGGCCGTTGCGCTGGGCTTCGGTCGAGATGGTGACCACGCCGGGCGCGTCCTGCTTGTAGATGGTCGTCAGCGGCACTGCGCTCTGGGATGGGGCGGACTGCCCCGACGCCGCCGGCGCCGCGGTCCGGTTCACGGCCGCGGTGTTGCGTGAGAGGGTGACGATGGCGGCGCTGACCGCCGCGGTGGCGATCCCGGCGGCGAGGATCAGAACGATGAGCGTCGTCA
>JALYYC010000224.1 GCA_030946755.1 Candidatus Dormiibacterota bacterium | reverse complement strand
CGGCACTGGTCGTTTTCGCAGACGCGGAGCCGGGCCGCCTCACCCTGGATCAGCTCGCGGGCCACCGCCTCGGCCAGCCGGGCGGTTGCCCCATCCACCGGGTCTCCCTGGTGGCGGTGGTCCAGGGACAGCCCGTCGGTCGAGGGCACAAGCTCATAGATGTAGTGGGTCCGAAGCGCCCGGTTGATCTCCGCGACGTCGGCGACGTCCGGCGGGCGCCGGGCCGCGCGGGCCTCCAGGACGCCACGCATGGCTTCCCGGATCCGGTGCAGCCGTGCCAGCATCTCCCAGCCTGCCCCGGGCGCGGCTTCGTACTGCTTGAGCAGGCCCTCCCTGGACTCGCCATGCATCAGGCCATGGGCACACAGCCAGTCGAGGGCCGCCTTTGGGGCATCCAGCGCATCGTGTGGAACAGGCCAGAGGTCCAGCGTGTTCACAAAGTCGAGGCCGGTTTGCACCGAGGCGAGATGGCCTTGGGCGAAAGGCATCAAAGGTGTTGCAGGATCGTTCACATGTAACCCCTTTATAGCACTTGACGGGTTAAAGTGCACGCGGTACAATGCGTTTGTAACTAGTCAGACGGTATCAAGCGGTTACAGAGAGGTGACAATCATGCAGGACTACTACTCGATTTATACATGGGCCATGGACAAGCAGGCCGAGATGGAGCGTGAGGCGGCGGAGCGCCGGCTCCGGAGCCAGTCACCCGCCGTTCACCTCAAGCTGCAGTGGCCCATCGTTCGCCTTCGCGACGACGGCCGCTAAACCTGACCGGCCGCGATCGTGAATTCCCGTCTGGCGCGCGCTGAGGTGGCCTCCGAGGGAGGTCGCCCTCAGCCCCGCCCGGGTTCCACCGCCTCCCCACTCCGGATCTGGCTGGCGCTGGGGACGGTGTACCTCCTCTGGGGCTCGACCTACCTCGGGATCAAGTACGCGATTGCGACCATTCCACCCCTCCTGATGGGGTCGGCGCGCTTCCTGGTGGCGGGCGCGGTGCTCTACGCCCTGGCGATCCGGCAGGGAGACGCGGGCCGGGACAGGCTGGGGGCGCCACAATGGCTCGCCGCCCTGCTGATCGGCGGGGCCATGCTGGTTGGCGGCAACGGCGGCGTCATCCTCGCCGAGCAAACCATCCCGAGTGGGGTGGTGGCGCTCCTGGTCGCAACCGCGCCCCTCTGGATGGCGATCATTGATCGGCTGATCTTCGGGCGCCGTCTGCCGGGCCTCGGTATCCTCGGGCTGGTCATCGGCTTCGGTGGTGTCGCCTTCCTGATCGGGTCACCCGGCTCGGGGCGGATGAACCTTGGTGGCGCAGCGCTCGGACTGGCGGCCCCGCTCTGCTGGGCGGCCGGCTCTGTGTTCACGCGTCATGTCAAGCTGCCCACCCGGCCGCTGGTTGCCTCCTCCCTGGAGATGCTCTGCGCCGGCGGGCTGTTCTTCATCGCCGGGGTACTCGCCGGTGAACTCGGCCGCCTGCACTGGCAGGCGATCTCCACCCAATCCATCCTGGCAGTCGTCTACCTGATCACGTTCGGCAGCCTGGTCGGGTTCACCGCGTATGTGTGGCTGCTCCGCTCGGCGCCTCTGTCACTGGTGTCGACCTACGCCTATGTGAATCCGGTTGTCGCCGTCCTTCTCGGGACGCTGTTCCTGCATGAAGCCCTCTCGCCCCGCACCGTGATCGCAGGCGGCATCATCGTGACGGCGGTGGCGCTGATCGTGATCGCGCGCCAGCGCGCGCTGCAGGTCAGGGTTGCGCCGGTTCCACCAGTTGCACCCGTTCGCCGGTAAAGGCCCGATGCATCCGCGCGACATTGGCGAGCGTGTCGATGTCACGAACCGTCTTGTCCCGCCGTATCTGCTTGATGCGAGGAAAGCGCAGCGCGTATCCGGAGTTGTGGCGGCCTGACTCCATGATCGCGTCGAACGCGATCTCCAGGACCACCTCGGGCTGGACCAGCCGGAAGCGTCCGTAATCCTTCAGCGTGATCGACTTGAAGTGCTCGGTCATCGAGGCGATCTCGGCGTCGGTCAGCCCTGAGTAGGCCTTCCCGATGTTGACCAGGCGGTCGGCCTCGGCGTCATACACGGCGAAGGTGTAGTCGGAGAGCACGTTTTTGCGCTTGCCGTGGCCAACCTCGACGCCGGTTACGACGACGTCGAGCGTGGCCAGCGCCTTCTTCAGCTTCAGCCATCCAAGGCCGCGACGACCGGGTGTATAGACGCTCTCGGGATCCTTCACCATCAGTCCCTCGTTGTTTCGTGAGCGGGCGCCGTCGAAGATCCGATCGAGCTCGCCGGCGTCGAGCGCTCGGATCAGGTAGGCGAGCATGAACGGGGAGGGCAGACTCAACGCTTCGAGCTGCCGGCGGCGCTCGCGCAAGGGCTCGAGCAGGAGATTGCGGCCGTCGAGGTAGAGCAGGTCGAAGGCGACGAAGATCACCGGCACCTCGGCGAGAAGCTGCGCGCTGACCACTTTGCGCCCGAGACGATGCTGCAACTCGAAGAAGGGTAAGACGACCCCGTCCTTGAAGGCGAGCAATTCCCCGTCAAGCAGCAGATCATGCGGGACGGCCTGGGCCGCGGCCACGACCTCCGGAAACGCGGCGGTGACCTCGTTAAGGTCGCGGGAGTAGAGCACGACGCGATCCCCTTCCTTGTGCAGCTGCCCGCGGATGCCATCGTATTTGTCTTCGACCCAGGCCTCCCCGCCGACCCGGCGCATGATTGCCTCCGCATCCTCCTCCGGCGACGCCAGCATGAACTGGAGCGGATGCATCAGTCGCAGCGCCGCACTGCGGAGCGCGCCGCGGCGGGCCAGCACCGCCACCTCGCCGAGGTCCCCGGTCAACATGCTCGCCCATGACACGTCGGTGAGCGGCGCCCCGAAGGCTCTCGCGATCCCATCTTCCACCAGGCCGGCGCGCAAGCCGATCCGGAGGTCGCCGGTCAGGATCTTAACGATGTACTTGGCCTCGACCGGCGTCAGGCGGTCGAGCAAGCCCTGCAAGGCCGCGCCCTTCTTCTTGGCGGTACGCTCCTGGTGCATCTGGGCGAAGGCATCGCGGACGTCGGTGACGGTGGTTGGACGAGGATGCGTGTGTCCCTCGAGGATTTCCTGGATGACGTCGCCGACGTCGCTATGGCGCATGTAGGACTCGCCGAGCGCCGCCTCGCCGACGCCGGCGAGGGCGCAGACGGCGGCCCGGATTACGCTATAGCCCAGGTTGAGTTTTCGCTGATCCCGGTCGGGAAAGGGTCGGGCGCTGAAGAACACGGCGGCCATCGCCAGTTCCGCATCGTCGAGTCCGCTGAAATATTCCCCGAGAACGCGGGTCTTTTCCAGCTTGCTGGTCGTCGCACGGATGGCCTCGCCCGCGCGGGCGAATGCGTCCATGCCTCCCATCGGGCTAGCCCGGCGTCACCTGGGCGGCCGGAGGCGGGGTGACCAGGGTCCCGTTGTTGTATTTGTCGAAGGTCAGCGTGATGGACTCACCCGTGCCCTGGGTCTCGACGTACTTGATCGGGTACCCGTCGCTCTCGCGGATGTAGGCATCGAACGGGTTGCCGCCGCTGTCCTTGGCACTGGCGTGCCAGGCCTTGCCCTGCGGGAGAACTTCCTCACCGATGTACTTCTGCGC
>JALYYC010000207.1 GCA_030946755.1 Candidatus Dormiibacterota bacterium | reverse complement strand
CCGCTGACGCTGACCGTGCGTCCGAACCTCGACGTGTTGCAGCAGCTCGGCCGGCGGAATGGGCTCTTCCGGGTCGGGTTTGCGGCCGAGACCGAGAAACTCGAGTCAGGCGCGCGGCAAAAACTCGCGCTAAAGGACCTTGACCTGATCGTCGCCAATGACGTCGGCCGCAAGGAGCAGGGGATTGGCAGCGACTACAACGCGGTGACGATCCTGGGGCCCACGGGCACGCCGATCGAGGTGCCGCGTCTGCCGAAATGGGAGGTCGCGGAGCGAATCTGGGACGCGATCGATGCAGCTCGTCACTCACGATCCTGAGGTCGCGTCCCGGCTCATCGCGCATGTGGCCGTGGATGTCAGGGTGGGGAGCCAGACGGGACTGTTCGACTATGTGATCCCGGAGGCGCTCGAAGGCCAGGTCGAGATCGGTCAGCAGGTGCGGGTGCCATTCGGCCGCCGCAGCGTCACCGGCTTCGTCTGCGCCCTCGACCGTGTCCCTGGCGTGATCGAGCTGAAGGCGATCGAGGCGGTCGTCGATGCCGAACCGGTGCTGCCGCGAACGCTCGTCGAGCTTGCCGCAAAGGTCGCGGACCACTACCTGGTCCCCCTCGACGAGGTGATCCGCGCGGCTGTCCCTCCGCGGGTCCGACAGGTGGTGCGAAGGCCGGGGACGCGCCGGCGCCGGAGCCGGATTCTCGGAGCCGGGGCAGGCCCAGCGATCCCACCGGTCCAGCTGGAACCGGCCCAACACGCGGTCATGGAGCGGATCGCGATCAGCCTCCGCCGCCAGGAGTCGGAGGTTTTCCTCGTCCACGGCGTGACCGGGAGCGGCAAGACGGAGGTCTACCTGGCCCTGCTCGACCAGGTGCTGCGGGACGGCGGCCAGGGGCTGGCGCTCGTTCCGGAGATCGCGCTCACGCCTCAGACCGTCGCCCGTTTCGGGGCGCGATTTCCCGGCCGGCTCGCCGTCCTGCACAGCGGACTGACCGAGGCGGAACGGGCGGCCGAGTGGTGGCGGATCCGTCGTGGCGAGGCGGACATCGTCATCGGTCCTCGCGGCGCCGTCTTCGCGCCCTTGACGCGGCTGCGGCTGATCGTCATCGACGAGGAGGAGTCATCGGCCTTCAAGCAGGAGCGCATCCCGCGTTATCACGCGCCGACCGTTGCCCGCTGGCTGGCGGAGCGGACGCGCGCGGTGCTGGTGCTGGGCAGCGCCACCCCGAGCGTCGTCACGTACGCCAGGGCGGTGGAGGGGAAGGACCGTCTCCTCGAGTTACCCCATCGCGCACTCGGACGGAGCCTGCCCCCGGTGACCGTCGTCGACATGCGCCGCGAGATCCAGGCGGAGCGATTCAGCCCGCTCAGCCGGGCGTTACAGGACGGGATCGGTGAGGCCCTGACGGGGCATCACCAGTCCATCCTGTTCCTGAACCGGCGAGGGCTGGCGACCTTCGTGCTCTGCCGCGATTGCGGCAAGGTCCGCGAGTGCCCCCATTGCAGCGTCGCCCTCGTGTATCACGCGTCGCTGGGCCGGCTGCAGTGTCACTACTGTGGGAGCAGCGAGCCGCTCCCGCGGAAATGCCCCGAGTGTGGTAGCCGCTTCATCAAGAGCTTCGGGATCGGTACGGAACGGATCGAACAGGAGGTGCGCAAACTCTTTCCCGGCGCGCGCGTCGTGCGTCTCGATCGCGATGTTATGAAGACGCCGGAGGCGGCCGATCTTATCTTCGAACAAATGGTGCGTGGCGAGGCCGACGTGCTCGTGGGCACCCAGTTGGTCGCCAAGGGCCTCGATCTTCCCGAGGTCACGACCGTCGGGGTCGTCAACGCCGATACCAGCCTCCACTTTCCCGACTACCGGTCCTCCGAGCGGACCTTCAGCCTGCTCACCCAGGTAGCCGGCCGCGCGGGCCGCGGCTCGAGCGCCTCCCAGGTTTTCATCCAGACCTACACGCCGGAACATCCGGCGGTGCGGCATGCCCGCTACCACGACTACCGGGGCTTCTTTCGCGAAGAGCTGGAGGTACGACGCCGCTTCAACTTCCCGCCCTTCAGCGAGCTGATCCTGGCCACGTTTTCGCACCGGGACGAGAAGAAAGCCGAGGCAGAAGCGCGCACGGCAGCCGAACATCTGTCTGCTACAATCGGGCTGCTCAATT
>JALYYC010000191.1 GCA_030946755.1 Candidatus Dormiibacterota bacterium | reverse complement strand
AGCACCCAGCCGATCGCCTTGCGGATGAAAAACTCGCGCTCGTCGAGCATGCGATCGGCATAGCCGCCGAACCGAGGGAAATCCCCGCCACCGCGGCGCAACGGCCGCAGCAGCGCCAGCAGCGCTGACCGCCGCACCCAGAAATCCTGATCGACCGCCCACTGATCGAGGGTCCGGTTCAGCTCGGGATAGCGCTCGACCAGCGGGCTGGCAATGACTCCCGATAGCTCGTCGACCAGAGCCCAGGTTTCCGACTCGCGAATAAGGCGCTCGACCAGCTTGATGTCCTGGGGCGTCAACAGGGACAGGAAGGCGTCGAGCAAGAGCACGGCGGCGATCCGCCGCTCGAAGGTGGGGTCCTTCCACAGGAGCCGGACCAGGCGGCGAAGGCGGGCGACCTCCAGGTCCGGGTGGTCCCGCTTGACCTGTCGCACCGCCGTTCTGATCGCGTTCAGGCCGCAGCCGTAAAAGGCTAAGTCGCTCTTCAGGTAGCGCTTTTCCTCGACGGCGCGCGTCGGGTTTCCCACCTTCCGAAGCTGGCGGTCCAGCTCGGCGGCGAGGCGGACCGGGTCTGGTTTAGTGGAGTTTGGGGAGGACGTCTTTGCCGAAGACGTCGATCCACTCCGCCTGGTTGCGCCCGACATTGTGCAGGTAGACCTGGTCGAAACCGAGGTCGATGAACTTCTGGATCTCCTTGCCATGCGCATCCGGGCTCGAGGAGATCAGCATCCGACCCTTGAAGTCGTCGGGTCGCACGAGCTTCGCCATCTGGGCGAAGTCTTGCGGCGACCGGATGTCCGCCTTGGGGAACTTCATTCCGCCGTTGGGCCATTCCTTCATCGCGTTCGCCATGGCCTCCTCGTCGGTTTTGGCCCACGACAGGTGAAGCTGCAGGATCTTGGGCATCGCCGCAGGATCCTTGCCCGCCTCGCGCGCCCCCTTTTCGAAGCGCTGGAAGACGCCTTCGATCTTCTCCTCGGGCGCGCCGACGGTGATCAGTCCGTCGCAGAACTTTCCCGTTTTCTCGGCCGTCACCGGTCCGGCGGTCGCGACGTAGATCGGGGGCGGCTTGTCCGGCATCGTCCAGAGCCGCATCGTTTCCATTTTGTAGAAGTCACCGGCGTGCTTGACGTCCTTGCCCGAGAACAGCTTGCGGATGATCTCGATCGACTCGAACATGCGGCTGATCCGCTCGGCGACCTCGGGCCAGTAGCCAGCGACGATGTGCTCGTTGAGCGCCTCGCCCGAGCCGAGCCCGAGCCAGAAGCGGCCCGGGTACATCGCCGCCATGGTGGCGGCGGCCTGGGCGATGATCGCCGGATGCTGCCGAAAGGATGGACAGGTCACTCCCGGCCCGATGTCGCCCTTCGTACGCTCCGCCGCGGCGGTCATAAACGACCAGACAAAGGCCGCCTGCCCCTGGTCCGGCGTCCAGGGCTGGACATGGTCGGCCGCCATCACACCGGAGAATCCGGCGGCCTCCGCCTTCTGACAGTAGGCCATCAGTTCGGTCGGATGGAACTGCTCGAGCATCGCGGCATAGCCGATCTTCGCCATGCCGTTAATTCTCCTGCCTAGCGGTTGTAGCGCGCCGGACCCGACGTGCTGTCCGTGCGCGGCCGATAGAAGGAGGCAAGCACGCCGCCCGCGATGGCGACGGCAATCATAACCAGACCGTGCTTGATGTGGCGGTCCGGGCCAAAGAAGGCGATGTGCGGCCCGATGATGTACAGCCACGCCGCCGCGAGGCCCAGGAAGATCATTACCAGGCCGACCCAGAACAGCATCGGCCGCATCGATTCCCTATCCATGTATGGTCCTCACCTTTCTTAGCGGCTCAGCAGAATGAATGCCAGAATCCCGAAGGCCGCGCAGTAAATCGCAAACGGATCCAGCCGTCCCACCCGAAAGTATCGCATGAGGTAGGCGACTGAGAAGAAGGCCGCCGCCCCGGAGACGACCCCGGCCAGCAGGTACATCGGCAGGTGGGGGAGCGCGGCCGGGGCAAACAGGTCCGGGATCTTTAAGAGGCCGGCGGCGAAGATGACGGGAGTCGCGAGCAGGAAACCGAATCGGGCGGCCCCTTCGTGGGTGAGATTGCCGAGCAGGCCGGCGACGATCGTGCTCCCTGAGCGCGAAATGCCCGGCAGAAGGGCCAGGATCTGCGCGGAGCCGATGCCAACCGCGGTTGGAATTTTGAGCTGATCCAGTTCAGTGCGGCCGGATTCCGCGGCCGCCGCCCGCCGGCGGAGGCGCTCGCCGGTAAACATGATCACCCCGTTGATCACGAGGAACACGGCTGCCGCCCTGGGATTCGCGAACAGGCTTTGAACCGGCTTCTGAAAGAGCAGGCCGGCGATCCCTACCGGAATCGTGCCGGCGATCAGGCGCCAGCCTAGTCGCTCCTCCGGCGTACCCAGCATGCGACCGGCGATCGCGCTTCGGACGACCGCCGAGGCGATCGCCAGCCAATCGCGCCAGAAGTAGATCACCAACGCGGTCGCCGTGCCGACGTGCAGCAGCACCACGAAAGCGAGGAAGGTGGGGTCCTGCTGGTTGATTCCCCAACCGAGCAGCTTTGGCAGGATGACGGTATGGCCGAGGCTGCTGACCGGGAATAGTTCGGTCACCCCCTGCAGCAACGCCAATACGAGGGCCTGGAAGAGCGACATGCTTGCCTATGATGCTGGAATGATCGTCGCGCCCGTCGTCGTCCTCGCCGGTGGGGTGGGCGCGGCCCGCTTCCTCCGGGGCCTCGTGCAGGTCGTCCCGGCCCAGGACATCGTGGTGATCGGGAATACCGGGGACGACATGTGGTGGCGCGGCCTCTATATCGCGCCCGATCTCGATACCGTCACCTACTGGCTTGCCGGGCTCGCCGACACGGAACGGGGTTGGGGAATCCGGGGTGACACCTTTACCGCCCAGGCGGCCCTGGAGAAGCTGTCCTCCGACGCCTGGTTCCAGCTGGGCGACCGGGACCTGGCCACCCACCTCTATCGCACCGGCCGACTGCGCGAGGGGGCCACGCTCTCGACCGCGACGGCCGAGCTTGCGGCGCGCCAGGGGGTCCCCAGTCGCATCCTGCCGATGAGCGACGATCCGGTCGAGACCCGCCTCAAGACCGAGGTCGGCGACGTTCACTTTCAGGAGTATTTCGTGCGCGAGCGCTGTCAACCGGAGGTGAGCGAGATCTACTGGGCCGGTCTCGATCAGGCACGGCCGGCCCCCGGCGTCCTCGAGGCGCTTGACGAGGCACGCCTGGTCTTGATCGCGCCCAGCAACCCGATCATCAGCATCGGGCCGATCCTGGGCGTTCCAGGGCTTCGCGCCGCCCTCCAGTCGATCCGGGACCGGACCATTGCGGTCTCGCCACTGATCGGTGGACAGGCGATCAAGGGCCCGACGGTAGCGCTGATGCGGGCGGAGGGTGCCCGCCCCGACGCGCTCGGCGTGGCGGAGCTCTATCGGGACATCGCGTCGGGATTCGTCCTTGACGCCGTGGACGCCCGCCTGCATGCCGAGGTCGCTGACCTCGGCTACCGGGTCGCGACGCTGTCCACCCTGCTCGACAATCCGTCCGACGCTCGGACCGTCGCCTCCGCGGCGCTGGGGCTTCTCTCGGAGCCGACCGCCGCGTGAAGCTCGGCATCGTCGTCCCGGTGAAATCGCCCCGGCGGGCCAAGCACCGCCTCGAGGCGCTGATGAATGCGCAGGAGCGGG
>JALYYC010000178.1 GCA_030946755.1 Candidatus Dormiibacterota bacterium | reverse complement strand
GCACACGACCCGATCGTCTCGCAGCGCTGGGTTGAGGAGCTGGCCCGGCTGTTACCGAACGGCCGGCTGATCATCACCCGTGGCGCTCACACGCCAAACTTCAGCGAGCCGGACTCATTTGCCGGAGTCGTCCGTGCCTTCCTGCTGCCGGCTATCCCGCGGCTTTAGGCCGCCTTACGCGTCCCGACCCACAACATGCCGGGTGCGTCTGGCAACTCCATGACGCCGCTGCTCGAGCGGGACGTTCGCTGAGCCTCGAGTAACTCCAGGATGCGAGGCCCCAGCTCAGCGCGGGTGAGGCGAAACTGCGCCCACCGGTCGCGCGAGTTCGGCTCCATGCTGGCCTTGATCTGGAACTGGACCGCGTTGCCACGCTTTCCGTCACGAGCGTATTTATGAAGGAACGCTGACGGGACGAAGAAAACGGGATCGCTGTAGGCCATCGCCTTCACGTCGAAGTGCCCGAGGAAATACCAGTAATCCGGGTTGCTGTCCATCGGGGGCTTCCGCCGGAAGTTGATCTGGAGGACACGGGCGCGACCGTGACGCCGGAGGATTCGGGAGGTCTTCACCTGGACCCCAAGGTACTCGAGAAAATGGCGGCGCAGGCGGATGTCGAAGTCCCGGCGCTCGTCGTCGGCAAGCGGTCGCTCCGGCACCAGCAGGCCGTTCGTGCCGAGGATGACGATCTTGACGAACTCCGCCTCGGTGATGACGCCCTGTTGGACGGTCGAGATAGCCATTTCCCAGTTCAACCTGGCTTGCCACGAATTCCTTCAGTTCCTCTGAGGTCATCAGCCAGGAGGCGCTCGATCAACTCACGGACCCCGGCGCTCGCGCGGCCCTCGACCACGTAGTCCGCGCGCTCCTTGACCGAATCGAGCGCGTTGGCCACGGCGACGCTACACCCACAGATCCTGAGGAAGTCCAGGTCGTTCTCGGCATCGCCCACGCCCACGACGTTGTCGGCCGAGAGTTGCAGCTCGTCCAGCGCCGCCTTGAGACCCGTCGCCTTGTTCACCGATGGCGGCAAGACCATGATCGAGCCCTTGTTGAAGATGACCTCCAGATCAAGGCCAAGATCGCGAATGGCCTCGCTAATCGCCGTCTCTGCCGGTTGCTCGGACGAGACGACGACGTAGCCGGCCGAGAGCGGCTCGACCTTGCGTCGCGCGAGTTCCTCGAAAAATCCGGGCGGCGGCGCCTCCGCCAGCAACCTGGTCTCGCGGGTCTCGGGCCGGTACAGCACGGCGCCGTTTTCCGCCACGATCCGGTCGAAGGTCGCCCCCTCGGGGAAGACCGCCAGCAGGTGGTCGAGCTGCCGGCCCGTGACCATGATCAGCTTTCGGCCGCTGGCAGCCAGCCCCCGGACCGCCTCGATCGTCGCCTGGTCGACAAAGCCATGCCACGCGAGGGTGCCGTCGTAGTCTGTGGCCAGCGCCTGGTAGCGGATCGTTATCTCCGCAGGCTACCGAATGACGTCGAGCCCGCCCATGTAGGTTCGGAGCGCCATGGGGACCCGCACGCTTCCGTCCTCCTGCTGGTAGTTCTCGAGGAGCGCGACCATCGTTCGCGGCAGCCCAAGGGCGGAGCCGTTGAGCGTGTGGACGAAGTCGACCTTGCCGTCCTTGCGCCGGTATCGGATGTTGGCGCGCCGTGCCTGGAAGTCGTTGAAGTTCGAGCAGGATGAAACCTCGAGGAACCGATTCTCGCCCGGCGCCCACGCCTCGAGGTCGTAGGTCTTTGCCTGGCCGAAGCCCATGTCGCCGGTGCACAGGACGATGACCCGGTAGGGGATCTCCAGACGCTGGAGCACGTCTTCGGCATCCTTTACCAGCAGCTCAAGTTCCTGGTTCGACCGCTCGGGCGTAACGAACTTTACCAGCTCCACCTTGTTGAACTGGTGCAAGCGGATATAGCCACGGGTGTCCTTGCCGGCGGCCCCGGCCTCACTGCGGAAGTTCGTCGACCAGGCGACGTGCTTGATCGGCAGCGTCGCCTCCTGCAGGATCTCCTCCCGGTACATGTTCGTGACCGGCACTTCCGCGGTCGGCACGAGGAACAGATCCCGCTTCTCGATGCGGAAGGCGTCCTCTTCGAATTTGGGCAGCTGGCCGGTGCCGGTCATGGCCGCCCTGTTAAGCAAGAACGGAGGGAAGACCTCGACGTAGTCGTGTTCCCGGATCTGCAGATCGATCATGAAGTTGATCAGGGCACGTTCTAGCCTGGCTCCCGCCCCTTTCAGGAACAAGAAGCGCGACGTCGCCACCTTGACGCCACGTTCGAAGTCGAAGAGTCCGAGGGGTTGCCCGAGCTCGTAGTGCGATTTCGGCGCAAAGGCGAGCTTCCGGTCGAGGCCCCACTCGCGGATCGTGGGGTTGTCCTCTGGGCCTTTGCCCTCCGGAACCGATGGATCCGGCGGATTCGGCACCTCGAGCAGGAGGGCATTGAGCTTCTCGTCGATCGGCGCCAGCCGCTGCTCGAGGACCTTGACCTCGTCCTTGATCAGGCGCACGGCCTCGATCGCCGCCTGATCGCGGCTCTTCGACATCGCCGCCGAGCGGCGGTTCTGGTCGGCCTTCAGCTGCTCGAGCGTCGCCAGGACCTCACGCCGTTCCTTATCCAGCTGCAGGATGTTGTCGATTGGCGCCATCATCGCCTTCTTTTGGACGCTTTCTTTGACTTGCTCCGGGTGTTCCCGGATGTAACTAAGGCTCAGCATGTTGCGCTCGCATCGCTGGAAAGAGAATCACGTCGCGGATCGAGGGCTGGTCGGTCAGGATCGCGACCAGCCGATCGATTCCGAGACCCATGCCACCGGTCGGCGGGAATCCGTGCTCGAGCGCGGTCAGGAAATCCTCGTCCATCGGGTGCGTCTCCTGCTCACCAGCGCTCCGCGCCCGCGCCTGGTCCTCGAAGCGGCTCCGCTGGTCCTCGGGATCGTTCAACTCGGAGAAGGCGTTCGCGATCTCTTCGCGCGCGAGCATGAGCTCGAAGCGGTCGGTCAGCCTCGGATCCGCCGTACGCCGGCGGGCCAGAGGAGAGATCTCGACCGGGTGGCCGATCACGAAGGTCGGCTGGACGATGGTCGACTGGACCTTTTGCTCGAAGATCTCGTTGACGAGTCCGCCCCAGCCGAGATTCGGCCGCGCCTCGATCTTGTGCTCGCTGACGACCTGCCGGAGTCTGGCAACGTCCGCCCGAGCGAGATCCTCGGCAACCGCCTGGCTGGCGGCCTCCAGCATCTCAATGCGCTTGAACGGCGGCGTCGCATCGATCGTCTCGCCCTGGTAGGTGAAGCTGGACGCGCCGTTTACCTGCTTGACCAAATGGGCGACCAGTGACTCGGTGAGCTCGAGCATCCCCTCCCAATCCGTGTACGCCTGGTAGAGCTCGAGCATCGTGAAGTCCGGGTTATGCCATTGGTCCATCCCTTCGTTGCGAAAGATGCGGCCGATCTCGTAGACGCGGTCGAAGCCGCCGACGATCAGCCGTTTGAGGTACAGCTCGAGCGCGATCCGGAGATACAGATCGCGGTTGAGCGCGTTGTGATGCGTGATGAATGGCTTCGCCGTCGCACCGCCCGCCATCGCCTGCAGCACCGGAGTCTCGACCTCGATAAAGCCACGGCCGCGCAGGAAGCTTCGGACGTCGTCGATCACGCGGCTGCGCGTGAGGAAGAGTTGCATGACCTCGGGGTTGGCGATTAGGTCCAGGTAGCGCTGCCGGAAACGGATCTCCTTGTCCTTGAGGCCGTGGTATTTCTCCGGCAGGGGCCGGAGCGCCTTCGCCAGCAGCGTGAAACTTTCGACCTCGCCGGTGATCTCGCCTCGGCGCGTGCGAAACAGTGATCCGGTCACGCCGATGATGTCCCCGAGGTCGAGCTCGGTGAAGCGCCGGTAGGCCTCTTCGCCGAGCTTGTCGACCTTGACGTGCAGCTGGATTCGGCCGGCATGATCCTGGATATGGGCGAAGGTCGCCTTCCCCATCACGCGGCTCGCCACCAGGCGGCCGGCCAGCGACACCGGCTCGGTGCGCGCCTCGGCGCCGCCGGCTTTCTCGGCCGACTCGAAGAGGGCACTCGCCTCCGCCGAGCTGTGGGTGCGGTCGAAGCGGCTCTGGTACGGCTCGATCCCCGCATCGCGCAGCGCCTGCATTTTCTTCCGCCGCTGCTGTTCCTGCTCGGTTCGCTCCGCCTCCATTGCGCGGAAGTCTACAAAACGTCGAACGGGCGCACCGCCATGTCGCGATCGGGACGCAACGGATTCCGCCGTGCCGGCAGCGTTCCCGTGATGGCGTCGACCGCGCGCCGGCTGCCGCCGATGCTGCCCATGATCCCGTGACCGCTGTAGCCGGTGTTCACGGCAAGGCCCTCGATCGGCGTCGGTCCCAGGAGGGGCCGGCGGTCCGGCGTGTAGGTGTACTGACCCGCCTGCAGCCACCACTGCAACCGCGAGGAGCCCCAGGCCTCCGTCCAGGCCGGCACGAGGCGGGCGAGCGCGTGGTCACTCGTCGGGTCAAGCAACCCGAAGGCGAAGGCGGCCGAGACCGGCACATCGTCTGCCGGCGGCGATGGCTCGATCGGCCCGGTCCAGAGGGCGTGGACGCCCGTACCCGCCGGTCGCCAGTGCGCGCCCGTCTCGAATTCGATCGCCATCGGCGCATCCGGTGGAATGAAGGGCAGGTCGGGCACGATCAGCTTCTGCCGCCGAACCGTGGTCAGCGGCAGGTCGAGGCCGGCGAGCCTCGCCACCGGTCCGGAGAGCGGGCCGGCCGCGATCACGACCGTGCCCGCGTGGATGGGGCCGGCCGCCGTCTCGACCCCGATGACGCGATCGCCCCGCGTCTCGAAGCCGGTGACGTCGACCCCGCACCGAAATTCCGCGCCGCTGCTCCGCGCGATCTCCAGCGCCAGGCGTCGCGGCTCGAGCCAGCCGTCGCCGGCGCGGTAGCGAGCGTTGCGAACCTCGGCAGACAGGTAAGGGAAGCGGCGGCGAGCCTCATCACCGTCGAGCAGCTCGACGTCCCTCAGTCCCCACGTGTGTTGCGCCTCGACCAGGTCACGTTGCTGGCGGGCGCCGTCATCGGTCAGGGCGGCAAACAGGTAGCCCTGGTGGCGCAGACCGAGCCCGGTGCGTTCATGCACCTCGTCGAAGAAGGCGATGCTCTCGCGGACCAGCTCGACCTCTTCGGCATTGTCGAACTGGAGGCGGAAAGCTCCGGTGGCGACCGGGGTGGTCATGGTGGCGAGCGCGGGGCGCTTCTCCAGCACGACGGTCTTCAGTCCGGCTCGTTGCGCGAACAGCGCGGTGGCGCATCCGATGATGCCTCCGCCGACGACGACCAGATCGGCGGTGTCGGCCGCTAGCGGACCTCGATGATCAGCATCTTGGTCGCGCCGCCGGGCGTGACGACCGAGACATCGTCACCGACGCGCTTGCCGAGCAGCGCCTTGCCGACCGGGGACTCGAGCGAGATGCGGCCCTTGGCTGGCTCGGCCTCAGCCGACCCGACGATGGTGAAGGCCTCGTCGCCGTATTCGTCATGGACCTTGACGGTCGATCCAACCTCGACGATGCCCTTGACGTGCTTGCCCTCGATGATGCTGGCATTCCGGATCTGCTTCTCGAGCAGGAGGATGCGGCCCTCGACAAACCCCTGTTCGTTCTTGGCGTCGTCGTACTCGGCATTCTCGTTGATATCGCCGAATTCTTTGGCCTGGCGGATGCGCTCCGCAACCTCGGGACGGCGCTTGGAACGAAGCACCTCGAGTTCGGCCTGAAGACGGTTCAGACCCTCTTGGGTGAGGTAGACAACCTTGTCGGCTTCCATGCTTGCCATTGAAAAGCCGCCGTAGTATAGCGGATTCCTCTCGATGGTCCGTCGTGGCGGGCTAGGGCCGGACGTCGATGGTCAGCGGCGGCAGATTTTCCCGGACGCGCGTCGCGACGCCCCGCGGCAGCACCGTGAGAAAGAGCCCGTGAACCGTATAGGAGCCGGGCGCCAGCGTGGACGAGACTGGCCAGGTCGCCTTGAAGGTGGCGGTCTCTCCGGCTGCAAGCACCTTGTGGCCGTAAGCCATGCACATGATCGCGGGCACGGGCTGAGCCCAGACCTGGGTGCCCTGAGCGTCAACCGCCCAGATATGCAGCGTCTGGACGCAGCCGACCTCGTAGTCGGCGGGCCCGGTGACGGTCAGGCTGACGTGGACGGTCTCGCCGGCAGCGAGGTGCGCGGGCGTGGCCTGTGCGTTGAATGGCCCATTGGTCGCGGTGACCGTCCCGGAAGCCGGCGCGGCGCTCTGGGCCCCGCAGCCGGCCAGGACGATCGCGGCCACAAGCAGGAGACGTCGCATGCCAGTACGACGGTCGATCGGGCAAAAAGTTCCCCGGTTAGCGGACGAACTCCGGAGTCAGGCCGCCTCGCAGCTCTCCGGCGGGTCCTCCACGGGATCGTCCAGCGTCAGCAGGGCCGGGTCGGTCGCCAGCGCCTCGTTCAGGACGATCATGATGTCCTGCGGTGAGGCGACCGATTGCACCATGGTTCGCAGGCGCGGGGCGCCGCGGAAGCCTTTGAGCCCCCAGGCGATGAACTTCCGCAGCAGGCGGGAGCCCCGCTCCGGGCCGTAGTAATCGAGGACGAGATCGCAGTGGCGCCGGACCAGCTCGATGCGGTCGACCCAGCTCTGCTCCGGGACATCCTCGCCGGTCGTCAGCCTGGCCACCGTCTGCCGGATGAGCCAGAGGTTGCCGAGGATGCCACGGCCGAGCATGACGGCATCGACCTGGGTCTCCGCCATCCGGCGGACCGCGTCATCGGCCGTCCGCAGGTCGCCGCTGCCGGCGACCGGGATCCTGACGGCCGCCTTGACCTCGCCGATCGCCTGCCAGTCGGCCCACGGGTCGTAGCGCTGCGAGCGGGTGCGCCCGTGCACCGCGAGGCCCTGGATGCCGGTCGCCTCGAGCCGGGTCGCCATCTCCAGGTAGTTGCGTGACTGGAAATCCCAGCCGAGCCGGATCTTGACCGTTACCGGGACCTGGACCGCGCCCACGACCGCAGCCGCCACCCGGCAAGCGCGGTCCGGGTCCTGGAGCAGGGACGAGCCCCCGCAGGTCTTGACCACCTTGGGGACGGGACAGCCCATGTTGATGTCCACGATGTCGGCGCCCGCCGCCTCAGCCATTCGGGCCGCCTGCGCCATCACGGCGGGGTCGCCACCCATCAACTGGACCGAGATCGGCCGCTGGTCCCAGCTCAGGTCCATCAGCCGGAACGATTCCCGGTGCCGGCGGGTGAGGGCTTCGCTGCTGATCATCTCGGTGCAGGCGAGGCCGGCGCCGAACTCGCGCGCGATCTTGCGGAAGGGCGCGTCGGTGACCCCCGCCATGGGGGCGACGTAGACCGGGGAGACCAGGGTGTGACCGGCAATTTTCACGGGGTTACAGCCTAGCAGCCTTTCTCAGCGATTCATCTCGTAGACCAGGCGGAGGCCTTCCAGCATCAGCCGGTCGTCCACCACCTCGATCACGGATGTCTGGGCGGCGATCAGGGAGCTCAGGCCGCCGGTCGCGATCACCCTGGGCTCCTGGCCCAGCTCCTTCCTGATCCGAGCCACCATCCCCTCGACCTGGGCGGTGAAGCCGAAGATGATGCCGGCCTGCATGCTCTCGACCGTCGTGCGCCCGATCACCTGGGGTGGCGCCTTGAGCTCGACACGCTGCAAGCGGGCGGCGCGCTCGTAGAGCGCCTCGACCGAGATCCCCATGCCAGGCGAGATCGCCCCGCCGAGGTAGTCGCCTTCGGTGGAGACGACATCGTAGGTCGTCGCCGTCCCAAAGTCGATGATGATCAGCGGGCCACCATATGCCTTGAAGGCGGCCATTGCCGCCACGATCCGGTCGGCACCGACTTCCCTCGGGTCGCGGTAGTGAATCTTCAGCCCGGTTTTGATGCCGGGCCCGACCATCAGCGGGTCGTGACCGAAATAGCGCTGGATCGCCTGCACCAGGCTGGCATTGAGCGGCGGCACCACGCTCGCCACGACCACGGCATCGACGGTCTTCGGATCGAATCCCTCCTGCCGGAGGAGTTGCAGCATGGTGGGGCCGAGCTCATCCGGCATGCTGTCCCGCCGGGTGGCAAGCCGCCAGTCGTGTTTCAAGGACGCGCCGTCGAACAGCCCGACGGTGAGGTTCGTGTTGCCGAGGTCGATCGCGAGCAGCATG
>JALYYC010000176.1 GCA_030946755.1 Candidatus Dormiibacterota bacterium | reverse complement strand
GCAGTTGCTCCCACAGTCCCGCCTGGCTCGCCTTATCGCGGAGCGGCGGCGTCATCAGGTAGCGCGCTGCGTCCTTGCCGGCGTACACGGAGTCGTCGAGCACCAGGAAATGCGGGCAGGTCTCGGCGATGGCCTTGACGCCAACCGGCGCCTCGTCGACGAGGTCGACCGAAAGGGGAGAGGAGAGGTGGACGAAATAGACGGGGCTGCCGGTGGCGCGACTGAACAGGAGCCCGCGCGCCACGGCTTCGGCCTCGGCGACGGCGGGGCGGGCCACGGCGTGGTAGGCGAACGAGGTTTTCCCGGCCGCGATCAGCTCGCGGGTCTTCCCCTCGACGATGGCGTCGTTTTCCGCATGGACCTGGACCAGCAACCCAGCCGTGCCGGAACGTTCCAACAACCGGTACCAGGTCCAGTCATCGACGTAGAAGACCGTGTCGCGATAGGTGGTGTAGACCTTGGCACTGGTGACGCCTGCCTCGACCAGGCGGTCCAGGTCGCGTTCCCATCCCGGCAGCAGGTCGGTGATGTTGAGGTGGATCCCGTAGTCGATCAGCGCCTGGCCTTCGATCTGCCCCAGGCGGGAGTCGAGCGCCGCCTGAAAAGACTGACCGTGCTGCTGCGGGGCGAAATCGAGGAAGGTCGTGACGCCGCCGGCCGCGGCCGCGATCGACGCCGAGGCGAAATCGTCGAGCGTCTTCTCGGTGCCGGTGTCCAGCACGAAGTGGGTATGCGGGTCGACGACGCCAGGCATCACGAGCATCCCCGTGGCGTCGATGACGGTTTCCGAGTCGGCGGGGAGGTTCGGCCCGACCGCAGTGATGCGCTCGCCCTTGACCATGACGTCAGCCGCCAGCGCGCCCGACGCGCGCACGACCGTTCCGCCTTTAACGAGCACGAGGCGGCTGAAAGTCGACCATCTGATCGTGGCCGTTCCAGTTCACGACATGGGTCGCGGGCTCTCCTCGGGCGACCACCTTGCCGTCCTTGAACACCATCCGCCGCGGTGCGATCCGGCGGATCGCGTCCATCTCGCTGACCGCGTCGAAGAGCACGAGGTCGGCGCGGCAGCCGACCGCGAGGCCGTAGTCTCGTAGCCCGAGGGCCCGCGCCCCGTTGATCGTGATCATGTCGATCAGGGTCCGGATCTCCTCGTACCCGGACATCTGGCCGTAGTGCGCGAGCACCATCGCGGCCTGGAGCGGGTCGCCGTAGCCCAGCGGGTACCAGGGGTCCATGACCGAGTCGTGGCCGATGCAGACGTTGACGCCCGCGTTGAGCAGTTCCTTGAACCGGGTATGGCCCCGGCGGATCGGATAGCTGTCGAAGCGGCCCTGGAGCGTGGCGTTGTCGAGGGGGTTCGTCACCATGTGCATCCCGGCGCGCTTGATATTGACGATCAGCCGGCCGGCGTAGGCGTTGTTGTACGAGTGCATCGCCGTGGTGTGGCTGGCCGTGACGCGCCCGGCCATGTCGAGCCGGATCGTCTCCGCGGCCATCACCTCGACGAAGCGGGAGTGGTCGTCGTCGGTCTCGTCGCAGTGGATGTCGACCAGCTTGCCGTGCTCCTTCGCCAGCGCCATCGCGAACTTCACCGACTCGACGCCGTACTCGCGCGTCAGCTCGAAGTGGGGGATCCCGCCGACGACGTCGGCGCCCATCTCGACCGCCTGCCGCATCAGTCCCTCGCCGTTGGGGAAGGACTGGATGCCCTGCTGCGGGAAGGCGACCAGCTGGATCGTGATCCGGTCCTTGACTTCCTCCCGAAGCTCGAGGAGGGCGCGAAGCGCCGTCAGGTTCGGGTCGCAGACGTCGACATGGCTCCGTACGAAGAGGACGCCGTTGGCGAGCTGCCAGCGGAGGACCTCCGAGACCCGGTGTTTGACGTCCTCGACCGTCAGCTCCTTGACCCGCTCGCCCCAGATCGCGATTCCCTCGAAGAGCGAGCCACTCTGGTTCTGGCGTGGTTGGCCGACCGTGAGCACGGCGTCGAGGTGGATGTGGGGCTCGACCAGGGCCGGCGTCAGGAGGCCGCCGTGGGCCTCGATCACCTCGCGAGCCTCCGGGTACTGGCCCGGGCCGGCCAGCCCGGCAATCCGGCCGCCCTCGATGCCGATCGAACTCAGCGCCTCCGATCGGGGCAGGCGGGCATCCTTGATCAGGAGATCGAACACGATCGAAGTCTACGCAGAAAGATTTGTCTGGTGCCGGAGCGTGAAACTGCATACAATTTGCTCGGAAGTCGGCAACCACACGCGTAAGGGGAGAGGACTGTGGCAACAACGACCGAACTGGACGCGCAGGTACCGGTCCGCGAGGGGCAATACGGCAGCCGGGTTACGACCGTCGAACCTGGCGGCGTTGAATACATCCCGGACCGCGAGCGGCACGGCAGTCCGCTGCAGCTCTTCTGGACCTGGATGTCGCCAAACATGGAATTCGCGACCGTCTTCGTCGGCGTCCTCCCGATCGCCATCTTCGGCGGCGGCTTCTGGCCGACCGTTCTCGGAGTCATCATCGGGAGCCTCATGGGCTCGATCACCCACGGCATTCTCTCGACCATGGGCCCGCGCTTCGGGGTCCCCCAGATGGTCGAGGGCCGGGCGGCATTCGGCTTCTTCGGCAACTTCCTCCCGGCCGCGTTGAGCTGGCTGACCGCGAGCTTTGGCTGGTTCATTGTCAACTCGGTCAGCGGCACCTTCGCGCTGGTCCAATTGACGGCGGTGCTCAATAACAACAAGGCCGTCATCAGCTTCCCGGTGGCCTTCGTCATCGTGGTCGTGGTCCAGGTCCTCGTGGCCTTTATCGGCCACAACCTGATCCATCAGTTCGAGCGCGTGATCTTTCCCTACCTCGCGGTCGTATTCGGACTCGCCACCATCATCGTCCTTGCCCAGTCGCACCCAGGGGTTGGGTTCAATGCGTCCGCCCCGGTGGCGTTCGGCGGTGCCTCGGGTGCGTTCATCCTGGCGGTGTTCATCTCGTTCGGGTACGCCATCGGGTGGAATCCGTTCGCGTCCGACTACAGCCGCTACCTGCCAAAGACCTCGAACCCCAGGAGTGTGGCGCTGGCGGCCGGGCTGGGCGTTTTCATCTCGTGCACGGTGTTGGAAATCGCGGGCGCGGCCGCCGCGACCATCGCGAAGATGGGCGACAATCCCACGGCCCTGTTCACCAATCCTCTTCCGACATGGCTTCAGGTGCTTGTGCTTCTCGGCATCGCGATCGGGGCCGTCGCCGCCAATGTTCTGAACATTTACTCGGGATCGATGGCGTTTCTCACGCTCGGGATCAAAGTTGCCGTGGAGAAGCGGCGCGCGATCTCGGCCCTCGTCTTCGGCGCCATCGGACTCGTGATCGGCTTGCTCCTCCAGGCGAATGCCGCGCCGGGCACGAAGTACGAGAACTTCCTGCTCGTCATCACCTATTGGATTACGCCGTATCTCGCCGTTGTCATCACCGACTATCTGCTGCATCGCGGTCAGTACGCGGAGTCCGTCTTCTACGACACGCACCGCCGACGGTGGAGCGGCTTCATCGCGATGCTGGCCGGCATCCTCGCAACGATCCCTTTCTGGGATCAGAGCCCACCCTTCGTCATGTGGGTGCCCATGAACTACCCCCAGCTCGGCGACCTCAGCTTCTTCGCCGGCGGGATCGTGGCCACCGTCGTTTACCTGGTGCTGAATCGGATTGATCGGCGCTCGGAGGTCACAACCCGAACGGTATAGCCTGCCGTCTGGCGACAAGTTAATACCATCGTCTTCGAATGGACCAGGCCATATGTTCCGTGCTCGTCGGCCGGGAATCCGAGGTTGGCGCGCTCGAGGGGAGGCTGCTCCGAGGCAGACCTCTCATTGCCCTACCTCCCGTTCCTGGAGGCGATCGGGAACTAGCGGATGACGGCTCAGTAAACGGAGAGGAGGCTTACGTCAGCCCCGAAGCGCAGCCTTGCGTTGCTTGAACTCCTGCTCATCGATCTCGCCGCGAGCGAATCGTTCCTCCAGGATCCGAAGGCCGCTGTCGCGTGACCTCCCAGAACCCACCCGGCGGAGCGTCCAGACGAGGAGGGCGATTAGCCCTGCCAAGAACAACAGCGTGATGAGCAAGACGTACCAGTGATTCATGATTGCCATGACGCTCTACGGTCGCAGCGGCAGCCCGGGATACGGGACTTCAAATGCCGTCATAGCGCGCGATCAATTCAGCCTCAGGGTTCAGGACCTGGATCTCCCGTCCGCTTGGGCGGCTAGGGAACTTGACGGATACGACCTAGCGGAATCACCCGCGACGTCTTCTTTTCGTAAGCGCCGTAGTTTGGCATCGCGGCGGTGATCCTCTTCCACAAATCCGCTCGCTGACCAGGGTCGGAGACCCACTCGACGCGACCCTTCTTGATCGCGTCGCCATCCTGTACGGTGACGTCGGGGTTGGCGAGCATGTTCAGCCACCACTGCGGGTCGTAATCGGCCCCGCCCATTGAGGCGATCACGATGATGTCGTTGCCATCGCGAAAGGTGCCGAGGGGCACCGTGATCGGCTTTCCCGATTTCCGGCCCTTCACCGTGACGAGCACGAGCCGGTTTGGGCCCATGTTGCGAGCGATGCGTCGCTTGTAGAGGAAGTTGTGCATCCCGACCCCTCGAACGGTGAGCCACTGCATGGCCGGGTTTGGTCGTTTGGCGGCTGGTGTGGCGGAAGGCTTGCTCTGGCTCATTGGCCGACTCTACTCCAAGCCCGACGTTTATGGGTTGTTTACGCCCGCGCGCCCACGCTAAGAGACCGATGGCTCAGGAATCGGGGGTCGCTCCCAGCGAGCTGCGGCGCGATGTCAGCGTGTGGGGCTCCTACATGTGGGGCTACGCCGATGTCGGCGCCGATATCTACACCGCGCTCGGCATCGTCGCCCTGGCCGCGCTCGGCTTCACCCCGCTGGCCTTTCTTTTCGCCGGGCTCGTTTATGCGCTGGTAGGGCTCGGCTACGCGGAGCTTGCCTCGGCCTATCCGGTCGCCGGTGGCGGCCAGTACTACACGCTCCGCGGCATCGGCGACCTGGCGGGATTTATCGCCGGCGCGGCCCTGCTGCTCGACTATACGATCGACATCTCGCTCTTCATGGTGGTCTCCTTCGGCTACTTCAACTTTTTCCTGCCCTATCTGACCTTCGGCCATCACATCAGTGACTACACCATCACGCTTGGCCCCATTCATCTCGCCTGGCTCTGGCTGGTCGAAACGCTCGCCGGGATCCTGGTCCTCATCTGGTTGAACGTCCGGGGGATCCGCTTCTCCTCGGCGTTCAACGAGATCCTTGGCGTGGTGGCCATCATCGGCCAGTCGATCATCGTCGTCGCGGGGTTCGTCCTGGTCTGGCAGCCTGGCCTGGTGGCCCAGCAATTCGCGCTGAACCGGCCGACGTTGGGTCAATTTGCCTTCGGCTCGTCGCTGGCGATCATCTCCTTCGTCGGGCTGGAGTCGATCTCGCAGGTCGCCCAGGAGACCCGGCGGCCGGCCACGATCATCCCGCGGACCTCGATCGGGCTGATCCTGTCGGTGCTGATCTTCGCGATGGCGTTTGCGATCCTCGC
>JALYYC010000137.1 GCA_030946755.1 Candidatus Dormiibacterota bacterium | reverse complement strand
AACCACAAGCCGATGGCAACTGCTCAGTCGTGAGGCTGGGTGGGGAGGAAGCCGGAGTGCGAAGTCGCGACCCTAGGAACACATGGCGCACCGGACCCGGACGGGTTTGGTGGGCTGCGCGTATAAGGCGGGGCGGTCCGGGCGAGCCTGCTCCCACGAGGCGAAGCCCGATGCCATCAAGGGGCCGTTCCGTAAACGCGGTGGGTGTGCGATGAAGGTTGTTGGTCTTACCCTCGGAGGGCTCTGCGGGTGTCCCAGGATGCCCCGTCACGCTTGGCGTGTTCGCGGGGTGGTGCGGGACGGTCGTGGTCGAGAGGCCGCGGCTCGCCGCGGAGCAGTCAGCAGAGGCCAAAGTACCGGCGGGGTCGATGGTCGCCGGGAAGGGCCGAACGCGAAGCCGAGGCGCAGGACGCCCGTGCTCATGGGATGGACGATGAAGGCAGCCAACCCCAAATGGGGCCTGGACGGGAAGATCCGACGGTGAAGCCTGAGGACCCCCGTGCAGAGCAGAGTCCATCCCCGGCGGCTGGCGACACCGCTCCTCACCCCGCCCCGGTGAGCTTGTGGGAGCTGTTCTTGTCCCGCGAGAACCTCAGCGAGGCGCTCAGACGCGTCGAGCAGAACGCCGGTGCCGCGGGCATCGACGGGATGAGCACCAGGGAGCTGCGGCCATGGTTGAGAGACCAGTGGCCGGAGGTCGGCTCGCAGCTCGAGGCGGGTACCTACCGGCCGCAGCCTGTCCGCAGGGTGATGATCCCCAAGCCCTCGGGCGGCCTTCGAACGCTGGGGGTGCCGGCTGCGGTGGATCGGTTGATCTGCCAGGCCATCGCGCAGGTGCTCACGCCCATCTTCGACCCGCAGTTTCATCCCCATAGCTTCGGTTTCAGGCCGGGGCGCTCGCAGCATCATGCTGTTGAGCGGGCACGCCAGTTCATCGCTGATGACGCGGCGTGGTGCGTCGATTTTGATCTCGACTCGTTTTTCGATCGCGTTCAGCACGACGCTTTGATGGCCAGGGTCGCCAGACGGGTGCGTGACAAGCGGGTGCTGAAGCTGATCCGGCGCTACCTGGAAGCGGGCGTCATGGATGGCGGGCTGGTGCATGCGAGCGAGGAGGGAACCCCTCAGGGCTCTCCGCTCTCGCCGCTGCTCAGCAACGTCATGCTCGACGACCTTGACTGGGAGCTCGATCGCCGCGGGCATCGCTTCGTGCGCTACGCCGACGACGGACGTATCTATGTCAGAAGCGAGCGGGCGGGGCAGCGGGTGATGGAGAGCATCACGCAATACATCGAGCAGCGCCTGAAGCTGCGCGTTAGCCGGCAGAAGTCGGCGGTCGCCCCTGCGGTCGAGCGGCCCTTACTGGGGTTTCGTTTCTTCCGCGACAAGGCGGGCAAGGTCAGGGTCACGGTCGCTCCGAAGGCTCTCAAACGAGCCGAGGATCGATTGCGCGAACTGACCACGCGCAACTGGGGTGTCTCGATGGAGCGGCGGGTCAAGGAGATCAACCGCTTCACGGTCGGATGGACGGCCTACTTCGCGCTGGCCGACACCGTCCTGCCGTTTGAGAAGCTCGAGAAATGGCTGCGCCGCAGGCTCAGGCAGGTGCGCTGGAAGGAGTGGAAGCGCCCACAAACGCGCTACCGGAACCTCCTCGCGCTCGGTATCTCCGGCCGGGACGCCCGTAGCTGGGCGGCCTCGCAAAAGGGGTACTGGCGCATCGCAGGATCCTGGCCACTCCAACGAGCACTGCCGAACGCCTACTGGCACCAGACGATGGGCCTGAAAGGGTTCACCGATCCCTACCGCCGTTTCCGGGAATGCTGAGCGAACCGCCCGGTGCGGACCCGCATGCCGGGTGGTGTGGGAGGGGCCAGGGCGAGCCTGGCCCCTACCCGATTCTGCGCGGGGGGCCGCCAGTAACGACGGTCCCTACCGCGGTCCAAACCTCCCATCTTGCTGGGCTTCTGCCGCTTGACCATGGCCTTCGGCTCCGCTGGCAGGCGATGAAACGTCGGCCGGGCCGACCCAAGGAGTCACGACGCCGGGGCGACAGGACGCCGGATTCACCCCCAAAACCAACAAGAAACCCGCTTTTGACGCGCGCCCGGCCCCCCGATCATTGGGCGGCGGCGAAGGTCGTCGTCGCCCGGATGCTGTTGTAGTAGACGACATCCGGGGTCGTGAACAGGTGGTTGCGGTAGACGCCGACGCGCATGTTTGCTGAACAACCCGCACAACCGATGGTCCGCTGGTGCATGACCTGCGAGCCGTCGTTGAAGGTCTGCTTGGTGTAGACCGTCTCCCCAGGCTTGCGCAGCCAGAACTCGAAGAGTCCCACCGCCGGATTGTAGGAAAACACGCGATGAACAATAAAGT
>JALYYC010000120.1 GCA_030946755.1 Candidatus Dormiibacterota bacterium | reverse complement strand
GCCGCGCAGGGCAAAGGCGGCCTCCACGATTCCCGCCTTCATGTCGTAGGTTCCGGGTCCGGTGACCCGGTTGCCGTCGACGCGAAAGGGGAGGCGAGCCAGCGTCCCTTCCTCCCAGACCGTGTCGTGGTGGCAGAGGATCACGATCGGCTCGACTCCGCGGCCGATCCTGACCTCGACGTGGTCACCGCGGTCCGGCCGCAGGTGACGGATCACCTCGGCCTCCCGGTGGTGGCCGCCGAAGAGGTCGGCCACCCGGTCGGCGCAGCGGTCGCATCGGACTTTGTCGAGGGACGGCGACTCCACCTCGACCAGCGCCCGGAGGGCCGCGAGCATCGACTCAGCGGAATCAGGCATCCGAACCGGGCGGCGGGCCCAGCCCGCTAGTTCCTGCCGCCCTCACGCCCGATCGCCGACATCCGGCTGCGATCCTGGCTCGAGGCCTCGCCACCCTTTCGGCCCGCCGCGCGGGCTTCTTCCGAGGAAAACTCGTGGGCGGAGCCGCGTTCGTGCGCCGCCTTGCCGCCCTTGCTGCCCGCTTCCCTTGCTTCCTGCGGGCTGAACTCGTGAGCCGAGCCCTTGGCGTGGGCCGCCTGCCCGCCCTTGCTGGCGATCTCACGCTGTTTGGCCTGATCCATGGAACCGAATCCCCGCTTACCGGTTTCTGGCATCTCCGCAGCCTCCTTCAATCAGGTGGAAAACATCGCGCTCGCTCCGCATCAGCGTAGCTGGCCATGCCAGCCAGCTGTCAAGTACATGACTTGAAATGCGCGCAGGGCCGCGCTGGCCCTTCGCTGCCGCCGATTCAGTATCCTGCCGGTTCGCGTCCGCTGAAGAACGACCGAACGCGTTCGCCAACGCTGGGCCGCGGCCGGTACGGCGCGGCAGCCCGTGCCGTCGTGTCAGTCCGGGAGCTATCTCGCACCATCTCAGACTGGGAGGTCTCTGCCGCGGGATAATTTCGCTGGCCTGCCGCATCGTAGGCCGGCATGGTCTCGCGATCGCTGGCGATGGCGGCCCCCCGATCGCTGCCGCGCATCTCGCTCCGCATCCGGGCGTTCTCCTCGCGAAGGCGTTGGTTCTCCTTGCGGAGATCCGCCAGTGCGCTCTCGTGCGTGCTAATCCGGCGACGTAGGGAGCCGGCGCGGGCGCCATGGACTGCGCCCGAGTAGAGCATGTACAGGATGAAGAGCAGCGCGACGACGGCGGCCGCGGCCACCACCGGCAGCCAGTTGGCCACGCCGTGGAACTGAAGACTCAGGAGCGCGATGTCCTGGGTCCCGGTGTTCTGGGCGGCATAGACGCCGACCACCCCCAGGGCAACGATCAAAAGCAACAGAAAGAGAATCATTTAGCAGTCCCTCCAGAGTAATACTGTCAATACAGATATCACTTTACTTGACAATCTCCGGCAGGTCAACAGTCGTATCGTGAGACCCGTGCAGCCGACCGGCCAGCCGGTCACCGTCCGCCGGCTCGGCCCCGACGACTGGGCACGCTTTCGCGAGATCAGACTGCAGGCCCTGGCCGAGGCGCCGGCCGCGTTCTCGTCGACATTGGCCGAGGCCCTCCAGCTCGATGAAGCTGCCTGGCGCGCCCGGCTGGCGACCCGCGCCCAATTTCTCGCGACCGTTTCCTCAGAGGCGGTCGGGACGGCGGGTGGCGTCGTGACGGACTCCGGTCCGGAATTGATCTCGATGTGGGTCGACCCGCAAGTTCGCGGCTCCGGCGTCGGCGATCAACTGGTACGGGCGGTCCTCGAATGGGCGATGCACGCGGAATACGAGTCCGTTCTGCTCTGGGTGGCGTCAGGCAACGAGGCCGCGGAGCGGCTCTATGCCCGCCACGGCTTCAGGCGGACCGGCGCCAGTCAGCCCATGACCGAGGGGCGCCCAGAGCGATGCGAAATCGCGATGCGCTGCGACCTGCGACGCGGCCAGCCGACTTAGGGTGCGGCTACCGGACCGGGTCGCGCAGGTCCGTCAGCGCCGCGGCCGCCACGAATCCAATGGCCATCGCGACCAGCGCCGTTCGCACCGAGGTGAACCACGCGTCGCCGTACGACAGCAAGCTCATGGCGAGCGACCCGGTGAGGGAGAGGCAGAGTCCGGTGATCAGCCAGAGGGGCCAGCGCCGACGTCCTGGCCAGGCCAGCAAGAGGCAAAGGAAAAAGGCGACCAGGATGAAACCCCCCAGCATCCTGGTCGCCATCGGCGCGCCCCCCAGGTCGACGGTGGCCCCCACCGCAGGTAGCGTAGCGCGGGATTCGCGCCGCCGGTATCCCCTGATGTGATGAAACTTCGTCTCTCCGTGCTTCCGATCGGGGGAGGTAGAACGGGGGAGGAAGCCCGGCCTCAGATCAACCGGAGGCGGGACGCCGCGGCCACGGCCTCGGCGCGGTTGCGCGCACCCAGGCGGCTCAGCAGACTTTCGACGTGCGTCTTGACCGTGTTTTCGCTCAGATGGAGGCGGGCCGCGATCATGCCGTTCGAGCAGCCCTCGGAGACGAGCTGCAGGACCTCCTGCTCCCGGGGCGAAAGCCTGACCGTCTGCGCCGAGCCGGATCCGCTGGACACTATTTTCAGGCGGGCATCGCCCGCCACGTCCGGTAGGACCGGGGCTTGCGTGGTCGGCTGCACGCCGGCGACCACGATCCGGTCGAAGGCGGCCAGGATGGCTCCCGCGATTGCCATGATCAGGCTCCAGAGGAGGACGTCCTGGCCGTTGAACGATTGCCGGTCGAAGGTCGCCAATGTTGCGTGGAGGCCAATCATTCCGAGCACGAAGATGGCAATCACCAACATGGCGCCCTCCGCGCCGTCGTACGCGACCATCCAGACGATCAGGAGGATGTAGGTAGCATAAATGCTGGTGCTCGCCCCGACCCCACCGAAGGCGGCAATCACCAGGAAGTAGCTGATCGTGTCGAGGAGAATCAGGCCGCGACCGATCCGGAGCACCGCACCATCGTCGGCGCGCGGGATGACGAGCAGGCCCCACGTGTTATAGGCCGCCACCCAGAGTAGAACCAGGGCGAGCAGCCAGGAGACCTTTGGCGTCACCACCAGCGATAGAATGGCGGCAAACACCAGGCCGGGCCAGCGGACGACGGTGCCCAGCCGAGCGAGTTGACGGATCGAGGTCGCGCTCAATCGGGGACGCTCGAAGGCGCTGAAGCGAGGAAACGTCAACCGCGGCATCTTCCCGGTCCTTTGCCCCGCCCCCCAGGGACGTTCCCATTGTACGGTCGGGGTTCCGGGTCGTCCATGCGCCCGTCAGCGCATTCTATGATCGCGACCATGCTGTCCGGGGCCACGCTGCTGATTGACGGTGACGATACGTTGTGGGAGAACAACGTGTACTTCGAGGAGGCGATCGAAGCCTTTCTCGACTATCTCCGTCACTCGTCCCTGAGCCGGAGTCAGGTCCGCGCCACGCTTGATGAGATCGAGCGCCTGAACAGCGGTGTCCATGGCTACGGCGCGGCCGCCTTCGCCCGGAATTTGCGACAGACCTACGAGCGGCTGGCCGAGCGCAGGGTGGAGCCGCGCGACCTCGACTACTTGATGACGCTCGGCCAGCGGATCTTGACGCGGGATATCGAGCTCCTTCCGGCCGTGGGGGAAACGCTCGCCTACCTGGCCGACCGGCACCGCCTGCTACTGCTGACGAAGGGCGACCCGGAGGAGCAGCGACTCAAGGTCGATCGATCGGGGTTGGCCGCGCATTTCGCGGACGTCGTGATCGTTCGCGAGAAGGACGTCAATGCCTACCGCGACCTGGTGGTCGCCTACCGCCTCGAGCCCGCCCGCACCTGGATGGTCGGCAACTCGCCGCGGTCGGACATCAATCCGGCCCTTTCCGCGGGCCTTCATGCCGTGCTGATTCCCCACCCGCATACCTGGCGGCTGGAGCATGAGGCGATTCCGCCGGCCGACGACCGTCTCCTCGTGCTGAAGACCTTCGCCGAGCTTCGCGCGCACTTTTAACGGTTGCCTTTGGGCAGTGGCGACGCGGGACCGATCAACGTTCGCACAACCCCGTGCGCCCAGTCGGCCATGGCCACCCGATGGTTGTTCGTGTCCGCGATGAAGAGCCCGTCGGGACCGGCGCATACGCCGGCCGGCTCCCGGAAGGAGGCGCTGAGGCCGGGCCCATCCGCGTCACCGGCAGCTCCCGAGCCCAGCCAGGTGGAGACTGTTCGCGTCGCCGGATCGAGACGCTTGATCTTGTTGTTGTAGCTGTCAGCGATCAACAGCATGCCCTTGAGCGCGGAAATTCCCAGCGGATGCTGGAGCCGAACCACCTCACCCTCGCCGTCCTGATCGCCGAAGACGAAGAGATCCTCACCGACCAGCGTGCGGACCGTGCCCGCGGCGAGGTCGATATCACGGATGGCGCTGACCTCGGAGTCGGCCACATACAGATGGTCACCGGCGAGCGCCAGACCGCTGGACTGCGCGAACCAGGCCTCGGCGACCGGTCCATCGAGCAGGCCCTCCCGTCCGGTTCCGGCGAACGGCGTCACCTGGTCGGTGACCAGGTCGAGGGACCAGATCTGATGCGTGCCGGCCATCGCGATATACAGGGTGCGACTGGCAAGGGCCACGTCCCACGGCGAGCTCAGCGGCGTGGACGTGCCGGTGCCTCCGCCGGCGATGCCGGGAGCCTGCTCTCCGGTTCCCGCCAGCGTACGAACATCGCCGCTGGCCAGATCGACGCGGCGGATCGCATGGTTCTCCGTGTCCGCGACATAGAGGACGCCGTCACCGGAGGCGAGTCCCTGCGGCTGTTGAAACTGCGCCGACGTCCCGGGACCATCGTGAAGGCCCGGCCGGCCACTCCCGAGGATGCGAATGATGGCGCCGTCCGGCTGCGCCACCAGGATCCGGTGGTGGTTCGTATCGGCGATGTAGAGGCGACCGTCGGACGCCAGGACCTTCCCGGGAAAGCTGAGCGGGCGTGCGGGTTCGCGGAGGTCCTCGAGCTGGAGCGCCGTTTCAGAGGGGTGAAGCAGCCCGCGCTCGTCGAATTCCTTGAGCATCCCCGCCACCAGGGGATCGAATCGTTCGAATGGCAGCTCGCCCTCGTGCTTGCCGATCACGCGGCCCTCGGGGTCGACGAACATCAGGGTGGGCCAGGCGCGGCCGCCATACTGGTGCCAGATGGCGAAGTCCCGGTCATTGACCACGGGGTGCTCGATCCGATAGCGGAGCACCGCCTCGCGCAGGTTGGCGGTCTCCCGCTCCGCCGGGAACTTTGGGGAGTGGACCCCCACGATGACGACCCGGTCGCCATACTTTTGCTCGATCTTCCGCAACTGCGGAAACATGTGCAGGCAGTTGATTCAGCAGAAGGTCCAGAAATCGATGATTGCGAGCCTCCCGCGGAGATCGGCGAGGCGCAGCGGCCGGGGGACGTTCAACCAGTCCAGTCCCTCGACAAACTCGGGGGCGCGGACCTTGCCGGCGAAGGTGTGCATCGCCACGGCTTAATCCTAACCACGGAACTTTTGAGGCGCCGTCCCGTCATATGAAGGAACCATGAAACGACTCCTCGGCGCCGTCGCGCTCGCCGGACTGCTCGCGGCCTGCGGGGCCTCCCCAGCCGCCAGCCCGACGCCGGGAACCGGGATCCGGGGGGTCGTGACAGTCGGGCCGACCTGCCCGGTGGAACGGGTCAACTCGCCCTGCCCGCCACGACCGATGCAGGCAACCATCGACGTCCGCGACGCGAGTGGCAAGCAGGTGGCCACGGTCGTCTCCGGTTCCGATGGCCACTTTCAGGCCGATCTCCTCCCCGGGACCTACACCCTGAAGGGCGTCGCGCCAGGAGGAGCCGGTCTGCCACGGCCGATCCTCGTGACCGTGACCGTGGTCGCTGGCTCCTACGCCACGGTCAACGTCGAGTTCGACAGCGGCATTCGGTAGCCGCGCCGCGCCGGCGCCCGCCGTATCCTAAACGGCGGTGTCAGGAGGCCACGGCGTTCGTCTCGTCCCGGCCCTCCTGCTCGTCGGGGTCACCGCGATCTGGGGCTGGACCTTCGTCGTGGTCAAGGACGCGATCGCCCACTACCCGGTCGTCTCCTTCCTGGGCGTTCGCTTCCTCCTTGCGGCCGTCGTCCTCTGGGTCCTCGTGCTCGTGGCGCGTCAGCGCGGCCGCGTCGCCCGCGCCGGGCTCGCCATCGGCATCGTCCTGGCGCTCTCCTACCTGCTACAGACGCTGGGCCTGAAGGGGACGTCCGTCGCAAACACCGGGCTCATCACCGGCCTCTTCGTGGTGTTCACCCCCATCCTCGATCGGATCCTCTGGCACGTGCCGTCACGGGGTAGCGTCTGGGTCGCCGCCGGGGCGGCCTTTGTGGGCACGGCGCTCCTGACGGGTGGCGCGCCGACCGGGCTGCACGCCGGAGACCTCCTCGTGCTGGCAGCGTCGGTCGGCTTCGCGCTGCACATCACGCTGCTGAGTCGGTATGCCGCCGCGGGTCCGCTGGTGCTCGCGTCCTGGCAGATGACGGCGGCCGGCCTCGTCTTGACGGCCGGCGCGGTTGCGACCAGGTCGTCGATTCTGCCGGTGCCGGCCTCGGTCCTCCCGGCGCTCGCGATCACCGGTATCTTCGCCTCGGCGCTCGCCTTCTGGGTGCAGACCTATGCGCAACAGCGGCTGCCCGCCAGCCGCGCCGCCCTGATCATTTCGATGGAGCCGATCTTCACCGTGTTCTTCGCTTTCCTCCTGGTCTCGGAACGCTTCCGCCTCGTGCAGGCCGTGGGCGCCGTGCTCATCCTCCTCGCACTCTTTTACAGCGAGCTCCGAAACCGAGAGCCCCTCGCGACGAGCGCTGCGGTGTCGTGACGTGAAGACTGGCTCGGCGGGGATGGTCTTGTTCGGGACCCTGCTGCTGGGTTTGTCAAGTGCCGCCAGCAACCTCGGCGCGCCGGCACCCACCGGTCCCGGGTCGTGGTCAGGAACCTCGGCGATGCTCGCTGGGCGTGCCGAGCATACCGCCACCCGGCTCTTCAGTGGGGAGGTTGTGGTGACTGGCGGCACAGATGGCCGAGATCACGGGCTTTCGGTCACGGAGCTGTTCAACCCGAGGACTAATCGGTGGGGGGCTGGCCCGGCGATGAGCAGCCCTCGGATCGATCACACGGCAACCCTCCTTCTAGACGGGAGGGTCCTCGTTACCGGCGGCTTCGACCGGCTGGACCAGTCGGAGCGGACGCTAGCCTCGACGGAGATCTTCGATTCGGGCCGCAACCGCTGGACCCCAACGTCCCGGATGATCGTCGCCCGAGCGCGACACACCGCCACGCTGCTCGCGAACGGGTCGGTGCTGGTCGTCGGTGGCTACTCCGCGCCGACGCCCGGGAAGCTTGGCGGGTTCGTGACCCGCGCGGAGGTCTACGACCCGCAGGCAAACCGCTGGTCCGAAACGGGCGGCATGGGGACCGGAGGACGCCAGGGTCACTCGGCCACCCGTTTGATCGACGGTCGCGTGCTGGTGGCCGGCGGGGAGGGGACCCTCGGTGGAAACCCGAGTGCGGAGATCTACGACCCGGCGTCCAACAGCTGGGCCTTCGTCAGCCCCATTCTTGCGCTGCACGTCAGCCATACAGCCACGCTCCTCGAAGGCGGGCGGGTGCTGGTCCTGGGCGGAGCCGGAACGATCTCGCCAACGCTGAATGAGCCCGTTGGACTCGACACGGCGGAAATCTATGATCCGCCCACCGACCACTGGAGCTTGCTCAGGCCGATGCATACCACGAGGGATCATCACACGGCAACGCTGCTACGAGCTGGCCGGGTGCTGGTTATTGGCGGCACCTTCACCTCGACGCCGCTCCCCGAACTCTTTGATCTTCCTGCCAACGCCTGGCAGCCAGTGCTCGGCGCCTCGATGATTCGTTACGCGCATACCGCCACACTGCTGGACGATGGCCGCGTCCTGGTCGCGGGCGGCTACAACACGCAGTCGATGGCCAGCGCCTGGATCTACGATCCGTCGGGGCGACCATCGTCGACTCCGGGCACCGCCGTTCGGTGGGCCTTCGCCATTCCCGTCGTCGCGATCGCGGTCGTCGGCGGCCTGGTTTTGGGATGGCGTCGGCGCATCCTCCGGCTGCCCTCCTGGCCGTCCCACGGACGGGACGATGCCTGGATCGATCCGTAGGTCAGCCGAAGCTGATCATGACGTTCTTCACCTGCGTGTAATTGGCGAGGGCTTCGACACCCTGCTCGCGCCCGAAGCCACTGCGTTTGTAGCCGCCGAAGGGCAGCCCGATGCTGCCCTCGACGCTGTAGCTGTTGATCCGGATCTGGCCTGATTTAATGGCGGTTGCCAGGGTGAGGGCTTTCTGGAGGTCCCGGGTCCACACCCCCGTGACCAGTCCGTAGGGCGTGCCGTTGGCGATGGCGATCGCCTCGTCGGCCGACTCGAAGGTAGTCACGGTGAGTACCGGCCCGAAGATTTCCTCTTGCTCCAGCGCCGATCCGCGCTCGACCCGGTCGAGCACGGTCGGCTCGATAAAGAATCCGCGGGCGAGGTCCGCGCGATCGGCCCGTCCGCCTCCGGTCACCGCGATGGCACCATCCCGGGTCCCCTGCGCGATGTACGCCAGCACCCGTTTCATCTGGCGCTCGCTGACGACCGGCCCCATGTCGGGGTTGTCGAGTCCGCGGCCGAGGCTGATCTTTTCGATCCGGCCGGCAAGGATCTTCAGGAACGGGCCGTGCGCGGCTCGCTCCAGCAATAGTCGGGTTGGCGCCGTACAGGTCTGCGCAGCGTTCTGCATCAGGGTCGCCGCGGCCGCCAGCGCCGCCTTCTCATAGTCCGCATCGGCAAAGACGATGTTGGGGGACTTGCCACCCAGCTCGAGCGTCACGGGCACCACGTGGTCGGCCGCCGCCTTCATGATGGCGATCCCGGTCGGGACCGAACCCGTGAAGGTGATGTGATTGATGCCGGCGTGTGCGACGAGCGCGGCGCCGGTTTCGCGGCCGCCGGTCACGACGTTGAAGACCCCAGGTGGAATCCCAGCTTCGCACGCCAGCTCGGCCAGCCGCACGATGCTCAGCCCGGCCTCGGCAGCCGGCTTGGCGACCACGGCGTTGCCGCAGGCCAGCGCCGGCGCGATCCCGCGCGAGGCGAGTCGGAGCGGGTAGTTCCACGGAACGATCTGTGCTGAGATGCCGAGTGGCTCGCGCAGCGTGAAGTCGACGAACCCGCGCCCGAGCGGAATGCTGGAGCCAAAGACCTTGTCCGCCACGCCGGCGAAATATTCGAAATACCCCGCGGCGGCGGCCACGTCATCCTCGGCCTGACGGAGCGGCTTGCCCACGTCCTGGCTCTCGAGCCGGGCCAGCTCGGATCCGCGCTCTCGCAGCAGCGTCGCCAGCCCGTTCAGCAGGCGCACCCGGCGTAGCGGCGGAAGCCCGGCCCACCCCCGGTCGATCGCCTGGCGAGCGGCCCCCACCGCGGCGTCGACGTCGCCCGAGCTCCCCTCCGCAACCGCCGCGAACGCCTCACCGGTCGCGGGATCGATGGCGTCGAAGGTCTTGGCCGAGCCGGCAGCGGCGCGCTGGCCGTCGATGAACATCCGGCCATCCACGCTTGCGACCTTCATCGCTCTTAGCCTACCGTTTAAAGACAGTGATTTCGCGCTACTTGCGCAGCCGAAAGCATGCCGCCGGGCTGGCGCTTGCCCTGGTGGCAGCCATCCTGAGTGTCCTGGATCCGGTCGGACCGCAGAGCATCCTGCTGGTGCTCGGGTTCTACCTGGCGGCGGCGCTCGCCATCCCCAACCGGCGGCCGCTCCCGCCCTACGGCTTCGAGCCGCGCCTGGTGCAGCGGGCGCTGAGCGAAAAGCTCAGGGCGGTCAGCGGCCGCGTCCCGCCGGAGGTGATGGGGCGCCTGCGCCGCATCGAGCTTGCGGTCCGGACCGAGATCCTGCCCGGGCTGGATCGGCTGGCGCCCGGCAGCCTGGAGCTTTACCTGGTCGAGCGGACCGCCTCCGAGTACCTCCCGACCGCGGTGGATTCCTACCTGCGTCTACCGCCCGGATACGTCTCAGCCCAGCCCGGCAGCGAGGGCCGGACCGCGCTCAGTGTTCTGCTCGACGAGCTCGACCTTCTCGAGGCCGGTGTCGGCTCGGTGGCCGCGGCCGTCCATCGCGCTGAGATGGACCGGCTGCTGGCGCACCAGCGCTTCCTTATCGACCGGTTTCGCCGGCAGGAGGAACTCGGATGACGCCCTCAGCGAATCGACGGCCGCAGCGACGCCGGTAGAAGCCGCCAGACGCCGAGCGCCACCCCGATCAGCACCAAGAACGGCAGCAGGAAGCCGCCGACCACGAGCATGCCACCTACAACCGCCACGAAGGTCTGGCCGGCGGTGCCGAGCGAGGCCCCCAGACCGCTGTGATCCCAGAAGCTCGGAGCTGCGGCGACCGTCGCGACGGTAAAGAGCCGAAGCGTGATCGTCGAGTACGTGGTGCGTTGATCAAGGAACCGGATCCGGCCCTGGATTTGCTCGATCTCACCGGTCACTGAGGAGAGCTGGCTCTGCACCGCGATGCTGTCCTGGATCGTCTGGGCGCGCCGCATCAGGTCGAGCAGCACCGCCTGTTGGGCCTGCTGGTTCTTGAGTCGCGCCTGGAGATCGACGTACTCGCCACTGACGTCCTGGCTGGTGACCTGGAGCTGGCCCGGTTTGCCAAGCCCACGGAGCGCGCTGAGCGCATCGGCATAACTCGACGCAGGGACGGCCACCACCACGGTGCCGGTATCCGTCTGGGTACTGGAGGGGTCGCCGACCTGGGAGCTGACGAGGTAGCCGTTGAACTGGCCGGCGATCGCCACCGCCCGGTTGTAGCTGTCCCAGAACGAGCCCGACTTGATCTGGATGCCCATGGTGGCGTCCTGAATGACCTTCTGATCGCCACGCGCCTGGACGATGGCGCTGCTGCTCGTTCTGCCGGCGGGACCGGACGCGGGGACGGCGAACTTGTCCCTGGAGGGGGCGTAGGCTGCAGCGCCCTGGCCGAGGCCCGCGCTCGTCTGGTTCGAGGTACTCGTGCTCGACGCCGAGCCGCAGGCGGACAGCAGGCCGGCGACGCCGAGCAGGGCCAGCGGGAGGAGGCGGGGCGTTGGCATGGCTTTCATCTCGCCACAGAAGACGGCCGGCCGGCCGAAAAGTTCCCGGTGCGAGCGCTAAGCTTGAAACATGAGCCAGCCAGTCGACCTTTCCCCGATGCAACGGGAGCTCGACAACCTACGGGTTCAGCTCTGCCATTGCAACCACGCCGGGACCTGCCTCGGCTGCCAGGGGATTGACATGCTCCGCCAGCAGGTTCAGATGGTGGTGTCGGCCGCGACCCAACCGGTGCTGATGCAGGTGGCGCAGGAAGCGCAGGCCAAGGAGCTGCTCAAGCAGGTCCAGGAGATGCAGGAGCGGATGCTCCGGGACCCCGACGCGGCGAAGGCCATCGAGGAGCTCTTGAAGTACTTTCAGGCGCCCCCGACCGAAGACCACTAACTACTACTGGTCGGAACCGCCGTTACGACCACCCGCTGGGTGTCAACCCAGTTGGGCCAGCAGGTGAAGAGCGTCAGCCGAACATCGTTGGTCGGATTCAGGATCTGCACCGCCGACGGCTCGACGATGGTGCGACCGGTGACGTGGTAGACGACCGCCGAGGAGCCGACCGGCGTCACATCGATCTCGTCACCGGCGGTGAGGTCCTTCAACCGGCCGAAGACGCTGCCCTGGATGTCGTCGTGCCCGTAGAGCACCGAGTTGCCGCTGCCGATCGGGGAGGAATGGTCGAAATGGGTCACCGAGTACCCGGTCGCGATCTGCATGTTGCCGCCGGAGTCGACCCCCCGATCGAAGATGGGGGCGGCGTTGATGCCGATCTTGGGGATCGTGATGTAGGCGACCGGGCGACTTGGTGCCGACCCGCTGCTGGCCAACCCGGCGCGCTGGTGCGGCGGCGAGAGCGGTTCGCCGATTGCCGGGATGGCGCCGACGATGGGTGCCACCGGGGCCGGTGTTCTGGGCAGCAGGCCCGGGGCGGCCATCGCGATCAGGGCCACGCCGATCGCAATCAGCAATCCCGCTATCAGGTTTCTGCGCATTCCTACCATCATAGTCAGGGGAACGCGCCAGACTGTCAAGCAACGGCGTGACTGGGAGTGCCGGTCGACGCGACCCGGCACTCCCAACGAGCGTCCTGTCGGGTTAAGCGGCCCGCCGGGTCGAGGTCTTGGAATAGGCGTCGCGGACCGATTTCGGGAACGACCAGCGCGGCTTCTTCGACGCCGCGCGGGCCTTGAGCATCATCGGCTCCTTGGTGAATGGGTTGACGCCCTTGCCGGCCTTGCGCGCCTTGACCTCCCGGTAGGCCAGGGCACCGATCTGCGGAAACCGGACCCGCTGACCGCGGGCGCCGGCTGCGACCGCTTGATCGAAGACATCCTTGACGGCGGCGTTGAGGTCCGACTTCTTGATTTTGACCGTCCCGTTCTTGGTCAGTTTCTCGTGTAGCAGGCTGACAAAGGTCGAGGCGGTCCAGTTCTGCGCTTTCGCCATTCTTTCCTCCGTGAACTGTTTGGTGGGTCGGCGGTTCGCCCGCCATTTTCACATAGGAACCGCCTCCGTGCACAAATCCTGTGCGTTTTGCTGGGGAAAACGGGGGTTTTAGCCCCTGACTACTGGTGGTGGCGGAGAGAGAACGCGATGCGGTCGTCCAGAAACCACTCGCCTTCGAGCTCGAGGACGGTCAGGAGGAGGTCTTCATGCGCGTCCTCGAGGGTCTGGCGCCGTCGATAGCCGTCCGCGTCGAGCGGTTTCGGGACGAGCGCTTCGAACTGTTCAGAGGCTTGCACCGGACCATCACATCCTGTTGCCTCCGTTGTAGCGCGCCAACCTTAACCCCGGCATAAGACCGCGGTCGCGAATCTGCGCGGAGACCGGGCTGCAGCGCGCTCGTGACCAGCCCGTTACTCCGAGGGCCGGGTTACCTCGGCCTGGTGCTGCGAGCGCTCGCGGATCAGCTTCTTGTCGAATTTGCCGACGCTCGTCTTGGGGATCTCATCAATAAACCGCACCTCGTCCGGCAGCCACCATTTCGCGACCTGGGGCCGGAGGAACTCGAGGATCTCCTGCTGCGTCAGGCGGCCCTTGAATTCGGGCTTGGCCACCACGTACGCGACCGGGCGTTCCTGCCACTTCGGGTGAGGGACGCCGATCACGGCCGCTTCCAGGACGCCGGGGTGACCCATGATGGCGGACTCCAGCTCGACTGACGAGATCCACTCGCCGCCCGACTTGACCAGGTCTTTCACCCGGTCGACGATCTGGATGTACCCCTCGTGATCGACGTTCGCGACGTCCCCGGTCCGGAGCCAGCCGTCGGCGGTGAAGCGATCGGCGTCGGCGCCACGGTAGTAGCTACTCGTGATCCACGGGCCTCGAACCTGGATCTCGCCGACACTCTTGCCATCCCAGGCGACCTGGCGGTTCTGCTCCACGTCCATCAGGCGGAGCTCGACGCCTGGCAACGGCAAGCCCTGCTTGAGCTTGATCCGGCGCCGCTCGCTCACCTTGATCTGGCTTTTCATGGCAGCCGTGGCGGCGACCGGCGAAGTCTCGGTCATGCCCCAGCCGTGATCGACGGTGATGCCGTGGCGGGTCAGGCCGTCGTAGAGCCCGGCCGGCAATGCCGAGCCGCCATTGAAGAGGAGCAGGCCCGGCAGGTCCAGACCGGTCTTGTCGAGGTGTTGCAGCAAGGCGATCCAGACACTCGGCACACCGGCCGTCAGTGTCACCCCCTCGCTCTGGAAGAGGTCGACCAGGCTGACCGGATCGAGAAAGCGGTCGGGGAAGACGAGGCTTGCGCCGACCATGGCCGCCGCGTACGGCATGCCCCAGGCATTGGCGTGAAACATCGGCACGACCGGAAGGGCGACACTCTCCTCCGAGATGCCGAGGCCGCCACTGACGGCGATGCCAAACGAGTGGAGGACCGCCGATCGGTGGCTGTAGGCGACCCCCTTGGGCTTCCCGGTCGTGCCCGACGTGTAGCACATCGCCGAGGCGTCGCGCTCGTCGATGTCCGGCCACGCGAACTCGGTCGGACGGCTTGCGATGAGCTCCTCATAGGACACGGTTGGGCTCAGCTGGCCATTCGGTGCCGGCCCGTCGGTCATGACCACGAAGTGCTTCACCGTTTTGAGCTTCCCGGCAACGCGCTCGATCACCGGCACCAGCGAGGCGTCGACGAAGATCACGGTGTCCTCGGCGTCGTTGATCACGAACTCGAGGTGCTCCGGAAAAAGCCGTGGATTGAGGGTATGGAGGACGGCCCCCGAGCACGGCGCCGCGAAGTACAGCTCGAAGTGCCGCGCGTTGTTCCAGGCCAGGGTCCCAACCCGGTCACCCGGCCGGACGCCGAGTTCGTGCAGCGCGTGGGCCAGCTGCGCCACGCGGCCGCCGAAATCCGCGTAGGTGTACCGTGTTCGGCCGGTCGCGGTCTTGGTCACGATTGCCTTGGCGGGAAAGAGCGTGGTGCACCGCCAGAGGAAGTGCTGCAGGGTCAAGGGGAAGTCCGGCATCGTGCTACGCATCTAATTTCACCTATCCTTTGGCCGCAATACCGCCATGATATGCTGGATTTCGGGCGTGTCCAGCCCGGTCATGGCTCGCTCGGGGCAACGCACCGGACCGGGAATAACTTAGCGGAGGAGCTAGCGACGGACGTGGCGCAGAACGGGACGATCAAGCGACTCGTGATGGACCGGGGATTCGGATTTTTGAGCGGCGAGGACGGCAAGGAGTACTTCTTCCACCGGTCGTCGGTGGAGGGCTCATTCGAGGGGTTGCAGGAGGGGCAGAAGGTCAGCTTCGATGTCGAATCCTCCGCGCCCAA
>JALYYC010000115.1 GCA_030946755.1 Candidatus Dormiibacterota bacterium | reverse complement strand
GGGCCCGGATCCGCTCGGCGGCCCGGATCCCCTCGTCCGTCCCGGTCGGCGGCATCCGGATATCGGTGATGACGACGTCGGGCTTCTGAGCCTCGACGGCGGCCAGCAGGCTGTCGAAATCGGTCCCCGTGGCGACCAGCTGCAACTCGGGTTGGGTGGCGATCAGCTGCGTCACTCCCTCGCGTAACAGGTAGTTATCGTCCGCGAAGACCACCCGAATTGGCACGGTGACAGAATAGGGCCTCGGCGTCAACTGCGGCAGCAGGCCCGTCCCCGGCGGTGGTGCCAGCATCCTTTCCCTTCCCTGGCGGGCGTGCGATCCTGCTACCAGGAGAAGCAGCAATGAGTGTGAAAGTCTTGATCGTTGACGACCAGGCCCCGTTCCGGGAGGCCGCCCGGGCGGTCGTGGAGGCGACCGACGGCTTTGCCGTGGTTGGCGAGTCGGACACCGGCGAAGCCTCGGTGTCGGCCACCCGTCAGCTGCACCCTGACCTGGTCCTGATGGACGTGAACCTGCCGGGCATCAACGGCCTCGAGGCGACCCGCGAGATTCTCAAGGACTCCAACGGCGTCGTCGTCGTTCTGCTGCTGTCGACCTACGAGGAGGAGGAGTACGGCCCGAAGGCGGCCGAGTGTGGAGCCTCCGCCTACATCCCGAAGTCGAAATTCGAGCCTGATCGCCTGTCCGCCGCCTGGTCCGCCGCACGCGGCTGAGACTGGTGGCTGGCGCCGATTCGGGCTATGCTCCGTACATGCCTCACCATGCGTCCTGGCTCAGGTTCAGGACACCGCCGCTCTTAATTGCCGTGGCGCTGGTCGCCTTCTTGATCGTCACGCTACTGCTGAATACCCATCCCGTATTTGCACCAACGAGCGGTCCGAGCGCTCCGGCGTTCGCCAGCCCGCAGTAGGGACAGAGCGGTCAGCAGCCCCCACCCCGACCCTGACCAGAAATCATTGGGAGGGAGTAAATAATTCAGATCCCGAGGTACGCCTTTCGGATCGCCGGGTCCTCGCGGAGGGTCGTCGCGGCGCCCTGCATCACCATGTGGCCGTTCTCCAGGACGTAGCCCCGGTCGGCGATCTCGAGCGCGAGGACGACATCCTGCTCCACGAGTAGGACGGCCGTCCCGTCCTGGTTGATCGTCTTGACCACCTCCATGACGCGGTCGACGACCTTCGGCGCGAGACCCAGCGAGGGCTCGTCGATCATCAGCAGCTTCGGCCGAGCCATCAGCCCGCGGCCGATCGCCACCATCTGTTGCTCGCCACCGGAGAGCGTGGCGGCCTCGCGATCCAGCTTGTCTTCGAGCGCCGGAAAGTAGCCGAGGATCCGGCGCACGTCATCGGTGACCTGTCCGTCGCGGCGCCGGTAGGCGCCCAACCGGAGGTTGCGCTCCACGGTCATCGTGCCGAACAGTCGCCGGCCCTGGGGGACATGGGCGAGTCCTGCTCCGACGATTGCTTCGGGTCGCCAGCCGCTGATCTGTTTCCCGTCAAACCGCACCGATCCACCCGTAATCCGCACCAGTCCGGTCATCGCGCCCAGCAGGCTCGACTTCCCGGCACCGTTGGCGCCGATCAGGGCCACCAGTTCACCCGGCCGGACCACCATGTCGACCTCGAACAGCACCGGAAGGGTGCCGAAGCCGGCGGTCAGCTTCTCGACGGTGAGCAGCGGCGCGCTCTCAGGCATTCGGGGCCGGCGCCTCGCCGCCGGCCATCCGCCGGGCGTATCGTTCGCCGAGGTAGGCCTCGATGACTCGCGGGTCCCGCAGGACGTTTTCCGGAGGCCCTTCCATCAGCGGCCGGCCGAAATTCAGCACCAGCGCTCGGGAGCAGATCCCGACAATGACCTTCATGACGTGCTCGATCAGGACGATCGTCACGCCGCTCTCACGCACCTGGCGAACCATGCCGAGGGCCTGCTCGACCTCGACCGCGTTGAGGCCGGCCATCACCTCGTCGAGCAGCAGGAGCTTGGGCTTCATGGCCAGCGCTCGCGCGACCTCCAGCCGCTTCCGATCCGGGACGGTCAGACGGAGGACAGGATAATCCCGCTTCTCCCCGAGGCCCACCAGGTCGAGGACAGAATCGGCCTCTTTCTGGGCGGCCGCCGGCTGCAAGCGGCCTGTGGGTTGCCCGAAGAGGGCGCCCATCGCCGTGTTCTCGCGCACCGTCATCGACGGGAAGGGCCGCACGATCTGAAAGGTACGACCGATGCCGAGTCGCGCGATCCGAAATGGCGTCATGCCGCTGATGGTGGTGTCCTGCCATGCGATCTCGCCGGCATCAGGGCGGTAGAGGCCGCTGATGCAGTTGAGCAGTGTCGTCTTGCCGGCCCCGTTGGGGCCGATGATGCCGAGCACATCGCCGGCCTCCACCGCGAAGCTGACGTCGGCGAGCGCGTTGACGCCACCGAATCGCTTGGTCAGCCCGCGGACGGCGAGCAGGCTCATGCGCTCGTCTCGCGCAACGTGCGTCGGAGGTAGCCGAGCGACAGCCGGCTCTGGCCCCCGAAGAAATCGATGACGCCGCGTGGGATGAAGATGACGCAGACGGCGAGCAGAACGCCCAGGCCGATCTGCGAGTACACGGAGCTGGAGCCACCACCCGCGAGTGTCTGGATGATCAGCTCGAGGACGACGGCGCCCGCGACCGGCCCGAGGAGGGTGCCCGCCCCACCGATCACGGCCATCAGGATCATCTCCACGTTGGCCGTCACCGGAAAGACATTTTCCTGGTTGATGAAACTGTTCCATTGCGCGAAAATGCCGCCGGCCAGCCCGGTCAGCGCCGCGGCGATCACGAAGGCGGCGACTTTGTAGAGCGTGGTGTTGACGCCGATGACGGCGGCGGCCTCCTCGTTCTCGCGAATCGCGAGCAGGCCATAGCCGAAACGGGTGCGCAGGATGATGCGGGTGGTCAGGACCGCGAGCGCCGCGGCTCCGAGCATCAGGTAGAAGAAGAGCAGGTCGGAGCGGACGATGGGGAGGAAGAGGCCGGTCGAGGCGCCGAGCGGGCGGACATTGTTGACGACCTCGCCCACGGCGACGCCCACGCCCAGTGTCGCGACCGCGAAGTAGTGCCCACGCAGGCGTAGCAAGGGCAGGCCGACGAGGAGAGCAAAGAGGCCAGCGATCACCGGTGCGATGGGCAGCGCCAGTGCGAACGGCCAGCGCAAATTGGCAACGAGCGCGCCGGTCCCGTAGGCGCCGAGTCCGAAGAAGGCTACGTTGCCGAAGCTGGCATACCCGGTCAGGCCGCCGATGATGTTCCAGGCCGACGCCAGCACCACGAACATCGCAACCGTGGTCGCGATCCGAAACCAGAGCTTGTCCGTCAGCAAGGGCAAGCCGGCCTGCTGGGCGGCATCGATGGAGGTCAGCGGCATGAGCACGAGCAACAGGAGCGCAATGGTCGCGATCGCAACGGCCGTCCGCCGCCAGGTCACCGGCACCCGTCGGACCCGCGCGATCATGCCAGCCGGCCCAGCAGCCCTTGCGGACGGACGACCAGGACGACGACGAGCACGGCAAAGGCGATCGCATTGGCGTAGCCCGATCCCAGCCCAGGGGCGCTCTGGGCCAGTACCTCGATCAAACCGAAAAGGAGACCGCCCGCAACCGTGGCGCTGACCCGTCCAAGCCCGCCCAGGATGACGACGGCGAAGGCCTGCAGGGTGTACGGGTCGCCCGCCGTCGGCGTGATTGATTGAAAGGTGCTGATGATGCCGCCGGCCACTCCGGCGAAGGCGGCCCCGATGGCGAAGGTCAACGCATAGGCGTGGCGGAGGTCGATACCGACCAGCTGCGCGGCATCGCGATCGGCCCCGACCGCAAGGATGGACGCCCCGATGCGACTCCGATTCAGGATCAACCAGAGGATGACTGCCAGCAGGAGCGCGACGGCAAGTCCGCCGACGCGGATATAGGGGATCGCCACGCTGCCCAGCTGCAGCCCTGCCCCCGCGTACGAAGGGTTCACCGACCGGAAGTCCGGGGTGAAGATGAGCAGGAGGAGGCTGACGATGATCAGGTTGAGCCCAAACGTCAGCAGGAACGTGAACAGCAGCGGCGCGCGGATGACCCGATTGATGACGCCGCGCTGTAGCGCGTAGCCGATGACGAATAGCACCACGGCATCGACCGGGAGGCTGAGGAATGGGTCGAGGTGCAGGTGGGTGAAGAGGGCCCAGGTGACATAGGCACCGATGATGACAAACGCCCCGTGGGCCAGGTTGACGATGTTGAGGATGCCCCAGACAAGGCTGAAGCCGAGCGCAACCGCGACGTAGACCCCACCCAACAGGAGGCCAAGGATGACCTGCTGGGTGAACTGACTCACGTCAGGTCGAGGCTAACGCGAAGACCAGGCCGGGGTCGGATATTGCGGCTTGCCGTTGGCGACATCCGCGGGGAACACCGTGTAATGGACACCCTTCTGGATCTGCTCCACCACCATCGGCTTGTAGATGTTGATCCCCCGGTCGTCGAACTTGATCTGGCCGAAGAAGGTCATGACGTCGAGTTTCACGAGGGCATCGCGCACCTTGGTCGGGTCGAGGGAGCCCGCGTTCTCCAGGGCTTTTTGGAAGGCAAGGCAGGCGGCGGTGGATTCCGCGACGTGATAATCAGGCGGCTCAGTGCTTGAGTACTTCTGCTCGTAGGCCTTGACGTAGTCCGCGACGGACAGGAAGAAGGATGGGCTGTACTTAACCTGAGGCGTCCACTGGCTGCCGTCATAGACATAGTTGGCATCAGCGCCGAGCGCCTTGATGAAGTCTGGGGTCGAGGGACCGACTGAGTAAGCAAAGATCTTCGCATCGAACGACAGCTGTTTCGCGGCCTTATTGATTGCGATCGCCTCGGCCAGATGGCCGGAGTTGATCACGATATCGGGGTTGGCGGCTTTCGCCTGGCTGACCAGTCCGCTCACATCCGGGGCCGCAGCCGGATATTGCTTGTTAAACACCACCGTCATTCCCTTGGTCGGCGCGTACTCCGTGACCGCCCGCGCGACCTCCACCGAGAAGCTGTCGTTGGCCGAGAGGATCGCGACGGTCGTCGGCTTTGGCGACAGTGTGGAGGCCATTTCGAGCACGACGGTCAGGTACTTGAAGGCGGGGGAGAGGACGCCGAACGTGTACTTGTAGCCGTGGCTGAAGATCGACTGGGCCGCGCCGTTCGCTTCCACCATCGGGATCCCGTTCTTTTCGGCGATGACCGCGTCGGTCGCGCTCGCGGCGCTGCCATAGGGGCCAAGGATGAACTGGGCCTTCTCATCGGTGATCAGCTTCTGCACGAGCGTCGCGGAGAGGTTGGCATTGCTCTGGTCGTCTTCGTACTTGATCTGCACCGGGTGCTTGACGTTGTTGACCACAATCCCGCCTTGCTTGTCGATCCAGTCCTTCCAGAGGTCGTAGCCCTGCTTCGTCAGGGCGCCTTCCTTGGACTGGGCGCCGGTGAAGGAAACGGCGGCGCCGAAGACGATGGGATCACCGCTCGTCGTTGCGCCGGAGCCTGAATTCCCACAGGCAGCCAGCCCCATGGCCACGACCGCCAGGAGGCCGGCGAGCTTCTCCCCTCGCACAGCACTAATCTACCGCGTTGACCCCCCCGCTTGCCAAGGACCCGTGGTAACGGGCTCGGCCGAGCGTCCCGAGGACTACCACCGGCACGGCGATCGCCGCGGCCAGCCAGAAGATTTGCGAGAACTGTTGATTCCCCACCAGCCCGGCCACCGCCGCCACCCCAGCTGCCGCGCCCATCTGGTAGGCCGTGACAAAGAGCGCCGCGGTCGTCCCCCGGGCAGTTGGCGCGACATCTGTGGCCCATGACTGGAGCGTCGAGTGCATGAAGGCATACGCGCCGCCCGCAAGGAGGCTCGCTGCAAGCACCCCGGGAATCGATGGATTGATGGCCGCGGCGGCGAAGCCGAGCACGAGCATCAGGCCACCGCCCGCCAGGAGGATGGGAGCCGGAACCCGAAGGGCAACCTGCTTGACGATGCGTGTCCCGATCAGAACGGCGAGCCCGTAGCCGGCGACGATCACGCCCGCCACGGCGGCGCTGAAGCCGCGGGCCTGCAGCGCTGGCGCGAGAAACGTGAAGAGTCCTTGGAGGACGATTCCTTCGACGAAAGCGAGCCCGATCAAAAACACCGCCCAGCGTCGCCGGAAAACCGCGGCGAGCTGGCCGATCGGCCCACCGCCCGCGTTTGTGGGCCGCGACTCCGGAAGGCGTCGATAGCCGAAGAATAAAACGGCGGCGACGACGGCCGGAATCAGAAACGCCAGGCGCCAGCTCGCATAGCGGGCGACCACGCCCGCGATCAGCGCCGCGGAGGCACTCCCAATGGCGGCGGCCGCCAGCAGGTCGGCCAGCACACGTTGCCGCAGCCGGAAGGGCAGGGCATCGCCGATGTAGACGATCGAGGCCGGCAGGATTGCCGCCGCCAGGCCGCCGGCCGCGGCCCGGGCGGCCACGAGCAACCCCAGGGTCGGTGCGACGGTGGAGAGTACCCCTGCGCCGGCAGCACCAGCGAGGCCGATCCGCATCACGCGCACCCGGCCAAGGCGGTCGGACAGGATCCCGTAAACGAGCTGCATTCCGCCATAAAAGATGTAATAAGCCGTCGCGACACCGGCGGCGGCGGCCAGCGGGATGTGGAACTCGATGGCGATGGCGACCAGTAGGGGTCCGATGACGCCGCGATCAAACATCGTGATGAATGGCCCGATGTAGAAGAGCCGCGTCACCGCGAACGCCGCGGGGTCTTCCTGCCGGCTAGTCAATCCGTGGGGTGGGCCGGGCGCGCTTTGGCGCGGTCGCCCGCGAGTGTACCAGCAGGCTCCGCTCGAAGCGAATGACCACGGTGCCGTCCTGGTTGAAGCCGGTCGTTTCCACCCGAACGATCCCCTGCCCGGGCCGCGATTTCGAGGCCCGCGTCTCGAGGACTTTCGATTGCGCGTAGATGGTGTCGCCGGCAAACACGGGGGCCGGCAGCGTCACCTTGTCCCAGGCCAGGTTGGCAACAAGATTCCAGCTCAGGTCATCGACACTCAGGCCTGTGGCGACGGCCAGCGTCAGGCAGCTGTTCATCAGTGGTCGCTTGAACTCCGTCTGGGCGGCGTAATTGGTGTTGAAGTGAATCTCGTTCATGTTGCAGGTGAGCAGCGTGAACCAGGTGTTATCGGTCTCGGTGAGCGTTCGCCCGACGGCGTGCTGGTAGACGTCGCCGACCTTGAAATCTTCGAAGAACCGCCCGCGCTGCGCTTGAATCATGCTGGTGCCTCCACTCCGTAGGATCGTGGCAGGCCGAGCACATGCTCGGCGACATAGGCCATCACGAGATTGTTGGTGACCGGCGCGACCAGATAGAGGCGAGCCTCGCGGAACTTCCCCTCGATGCCAAGCTCGACCGCCATCCCGCTGCCGCCATGGGTAGTCATCGCCACCTCGGCCGCCTCCCAGGCCGCCTCCGAGGCGAGCAGCTTCACGGTGTTGGCTTCGGCGCCGGCCGGCTTGCCGGCGTCATAGGCCACGGCGGCGCGGAACCGCATCACCGACGCCGCCTGCGTGTGCATGAAGGCGCGCGCGATCGGAAACTGGATCCCCTGGTTGGCGCCGATCGGCCGACCGAAGACCACGCGCTCCTTCGCATAGCTGATCGATCGCTCGAGGAACCAGCGGGCGTCGCCAACGCTCTCCGACGCGATCAGGATCCGCTCGGCGTTGAGGCCATCCAGTACCAGCCGGAAGCCCGCGCCTTCCGTCCCAATCAGGGCATCAGCCGGGACCCGAAGATTCTGGATGAAGAGCGCGTTCGTCTCGTGGTTGACCATCATTTCGATCGGGCGCACCTCGATCGACCGTCCAGCCTCGTGCAGGTCGACGAGGAAGAGGCTCATGCCGTCGGTCTTCTTGCTGACCTGGTCGACTGGCGTCGTCCGCGCCAGCAGCAGCATCAGGTCCGAATGTTGCACCCGCGAGGTAAAGACCTTCTGGCCGTTGATGACGTACGAATCGCCATCCTTCACCGCGGCGGTCGTGATTCGAGAGGTATCGCTGCCGGCCTGGGGCTCGGTGACCGCCATCGATTGCAGGCGCAGGCGGCCAGTTGCTATCTCGGGCAGATATCGCCGCTTCTGCGCCGGGCTCCCGTGCCGGACCAGCGCTCCCATCGTGTACATTGCTGCGTGGCAGGCGGCGCCGTTGCCACCAGAGGCATTGATCTCCTCGAGTACCAGGCTCGCCTCGACCATCCCCAGGCCGGCTCCGCCGAACTCGCTGGGGATCAGGACTGCGAGCCAGCCGCCATCGGTCAGCGCCTTGACGAATTCCTCCGGATATCGCTTCTCGCGATCGAGGCGCTGCCAGTAGGCCTCGGGGAATTTCGCGCAGACCGCTGCGACGGCCTGGCGGAGTCGTTCCTGCTCCGCCGTCAGGGCGAAGTCCATCAGCTGTCTGAGAGAAGGATCGCGCGTGCCCGTTTCACGATCGCTTCATCCACCATCTGGCCATTGCGCGAATACGCGCCCTGCCCACCGGCGGTGGCTTCGTCGGCCGATGCCATGATGTCCCGCGCCCAGGCGATCTCCTCCGGGCTCGGACTGAAGACTCCATTGACCATGTCGACGTGGGATGGATGGATCAGCAACATGCCGCCAAAGCCATCCGCGCGACCGCGCTGCGCGGCTCCGTGCAGGCCCTCCAGATCCTTGATCGGGAGCCACGGCGAGTCGAGCGGCGGATGGATCCGGGCCGCCGCTGAGGCGAGCACCACGGTGCCGCGCGCTACCACGAGCGCTGGACTCCCCGCCTCCGGGTCGATGCCGAGGTCGGCCGAGAGGTCATAACGGCCGAGCGCGATACAGAAGACCCCGGTGCTTCTCGCAATTTCGCCGGCATTCAGGACCGCCATCGCGCTCTCGATGATCGGGATTAGCGGCATCTGCGCGGACCCTTTGGCAGCGACGATCGCACTGTGGCAGGCGCTGATGTCATCAGCATGACTGGCCTTCGGCAGCACGATAC
>JALYYC010000087.1 GCA_030946755.1 Candidatus Dormiibacterota bacterium | reverse complement strand
TTCGCACTTGCCGTAGCTGGCATGGCCGCGGTTGCAGTCGGATCGGCGTTCGCAGCGAAAGCAGGGAACCGTTGAGTAGCACGGCTGGTAAGGAGGTCCGGTACGGCGATTCGGCCGATCCCGTTCGGACCGACGGACGCGACATTGACAGCACGCTCGGAGAACTTTCGGGCGAGGCGTCCGGACAGCAGGTGAAATCGGGAGATCCACATCTTCAAGAGATAACGCCGCGACCTTGGCGCGAACCGCCGCCGGTCGACGCAGAGGATCCGACTTATTACGGACGTCCACTGCTGAAGAAATCGGTATGGAGCATCGACATTCCGCTCTATTACTTTACGGGCGGAGCCGCTGGAGCCGCGTTGGCCCTGGGCGCCGCGCTTCAATTGCGTAACCGACCCGAGCTTCGGAGACTCGCCCAGCACTGTCATTGGATCGGCATCGCGGGATCGACGCTGGGCGGGGCGTTACTGATTCACGATCTGGGCCGGCCGTCGCGATTTCTGAACATGCTACGCGTGTTCCGGCCGACATCGCCCATGAATATGGGGGCCTGGATCTTGGGAGGTGCGGCGCCCACCGCGATCGCAACCGGACTGTTCATTAACCGGCCCGGTGCCCTGGGGGCGATTGGCAATGTCATGGGTTACCTGGCGGGGCTGTTCGGCGCGGCACTCGCGGGCTATACGGGGGTGCTGGTATCAAACTCGGCGATTCCAGTCTGGCAGGATGCGCGCCGCTGGATGCCGGTCCTGTTCGTCGGCTCCGCAATGGCGAGCGCGGCATCGATCCTGGACTTGATGTATGAGGATGAGGCAGCCAACCGAGTAAGTTTCCTGTTTGGAACGGCGGGCCGGATTGCCGAGATCGCCGCATCGAAGTGTGTTGAGGCGTCGGCGTCTGTGGTGCCTAAAGTGGGAGAGCCGTTCCGTAAGGGGGCGACCTCTCTGTTCTGGAAAACAGCCACCGCGCTCACCGTTGCAAGCCTGGTGCTTTCTATGATGCCGGTCAAGAGTTCGCGCAAGCGCCACGTGGCCGGAGTGCTGGGCGCCCTTGGCTCGCTGGCGATGCGGTTTGCCGTGCATTACATTTCGAACGCTTCCGCGCGTGAGCCGCGTGCGTCATTCCACCAGCAGCGGGCGAGAATGGAGTCTCCGGATCGTAACGCGCCGGCCGGTTGAGGTGCCTTCTCAGCGCCAGCCCCTTCAAAGCAAAAACCCACGATGCAAAAGGGATCGAGCAATTAAACCGCTCACCCTGAGTGAGCATACAAGGAGCATCCGAATGCGATATTCAATTTTAGTTGGTTGGGTTTTATCTTGAGTATGCAATTCGTCCTGCAGGCCGATACAATCCCATCCGGAGCGGAGGTCGCCGTTAGAACGGACGGCCCATCGACGTGAGTCAATGGGACAGAGGCCCTAACGGCGAATTGATTGTCCGTCAGATTGGCCCAGGTCAAATGGCGCTCGATCGGGAGTCGGTGTCTGGCGTGAACGGGCGACGGTATGTAATTGATAGCTCCACGGGTCCGGAGTTCGACACTCGAGCGGGCAGAGGTTTGGTAGGCTCTATCCTAGGCGGCATGAGTGGAAATTCTGAGGTTCAGGCTTAAGGGCGCGAGGCTCGGGTTCCTGCGGATTCGGTCATTCGCTTCCGATTGCAAGAGCCGTTGCGTGTTGTCGGCCGGCAAGACCCTGGTTATTCCAGGGAATGCGAAATGGAACAGTTCCACTGCGAATCGCAGGCGGATTGGTGGTCCCGAGCTCGACGGTTTGAGATTCCGATTAAGTGTAGATCGATGACGTCCAGTCCCCGGATCGACCGTATTCAGGTTTCTGTTTATACCGTTCCAACGGAAACGCCGGAATCGGACGGTACCTTCCAATGGGACAGGACTTCGATGGTCCTTGTCCAAGTCGCTGCAGGTGACGAAAAAGGCCTGGGCTACAGTTATGCCGATGTCGCGACGGCGCATTTGATCCATCATTCCCTTGCGCCACTCCTGATTGGCCACGACGCTCTTGCTATCGGAAGCGCCTGGCGAACGATGGTCGAGCATATCCGCAATCTAGGGCGGCCCGGAATAGCATCCATGGCGATTGCCGCAGTGGATAATGCGCTCTGGGACTTGAAGGGCAAGCTCCTACAGGTTTCAGTAGCGGCTTTGCTCGGCGTCGTTCGGTCGGGGATTATGGCCTATGGGAGCGGTGGCTTTACCTCTTATTCGGATTCGAAGCTCTGCAAGCAATTAGGCGGCTGGGCAGAAGCCGGATTTCACGCGGTGAAGATGAAAATCGGCCGGGATGCGGCTGCTGATCTGGGGCGAGTACATGTTGCGCGCCAGGCGATTGGGCCAAAAGTCGAACTCTACGTTGATGCGAACGGCGCTTATACCCGGAAACAAGCCCTCAATCAGGCGCAACGGTTTAGACAGGAGGACGATGTTACTTGGTTCGAAGAGCCAGTCTCGTCGAATGATTTAGACGGATTGCGGCTGATTCGCGACAGCGGACCTCCGGGAATGGCCATTGCCGCGGGCGAGTATGGCTACGATTCCTGGTATTTTCGGCGGATGTTGTCGGCTGGCGCCGTCGATGTTCTGCAGGCGGATGCCACCCGTTGCGCGGGCATTACCGGTTTCCTGGTCGCTGACGCTCTGTGTGAAAGCAACTCTATGCCTTTGTCGGCACATACTTCTCCGTCTATTCATGCCCATGCTTGCTGTGCAGCGCAAC
>JALYYC010000072.1 GCA_030946755.1 Candidatus Dormiibacterota bacterium | reverse complement strand
TCAATGTCCGGCGCTTGTTCAACTACATCGAGGGATCGATCCTGCTGGGAACCCAGTGGGTCGTGTTCGAGCCGAACGACATGAAGCTCTGGGAGCGGGTCAAGCGCACGATCAACGCGTTCCTGGTCCGGGTCTGGCGCGACGGCGCGCTGTTCGGCGCCTCACCGAGCGAAGCCTTTTACGTCAAGTGCGATGGCGAGTTGAACACGTCCGAGTCGATCGACGCCGGGCAACTGATCGTTGAGATTGGCATCGCCCCGGTGAAGCCGGCCGAGTTCGTCGTCTTCCGTATCGCGCAGTTCTCCGGCGGCACGTCGCTAAGCGAGTAGGCAATCTCAAGGCAATCTTCAATAAGGAGCGTGTAACTCATGCCAAGCGGTGTCCCGAACGTATCCACCAACGACGCGTTTGCCGCTCGCAACTTCGCCATCGAGGTCGATGGCGTCACGATCGCCCAGTTCACTGAGCTGAGCGGCCTTACATCCGAGATCGAGGTCACCGAGCTCAAGGAGAACGGTCCAGACGGCAAGCTGATCATCAAGAAGATCCCGTCGAATAGCAAGCCGCCGACGATCACGCTCAAGCGCGCCAAGAACGTCTCGATGGAGCTCCACAAGTGGCACGATCTGGCACGCAAGGGCAAGATCAAAGAGGCGCGTAAGAACGGGTCGATCATCTTGTATGACTTCGAGAACGGTGAGGTGGCGCGCTGGAACTTCATCAACGCGTGGCCATCGAAACTGTCCGTTGGCAGTCTGAAGGCCGGTTCAAACGACGTCGTAACCGAGGAAGCGACAATCGTCACCGAGTCCTGCGAGCGGGTGAAGTGAGTCCAGCAACCAGCACAGCGGAGGCCTCGAAGGCCTCCGCTGGGACGTTACATACTGAATTTGGCTTCGTCCTGCCCCGCGGCTACGTCGACGAGAGCGGGACCGTTCACCGCGAGGGCGTCATGCGCCTGGCGACGGCGCGGGACGAGATCCTGCCGCAGCGCGACCCGCGAGTTCGGGAGAACGAGGCCTACCTGACGGTGCTGCTGCTCTCACGCGTCGTCACGCGGATAGGCTCGCTCAGCCAGGTCACGTCGGGCACGATCGAGGGCCTCTTCGCGTCAGACCTCGCGTTTCTTCAGGATCTTTATCGACGCATCAACCAGGAGGGTCACACGCAGGCCGCGGTGACCTGTCCCGACTGCAAGCACCAGTTCTCGATCGATCTGGCAGGTGATCGCCTGGGGGGATCGTGACGTACGCAACCGACCGTCTCTTCGAGGAGATTGCGTACGTGGCATATCACCTGCACTGGTCGTTCGAAGAGATTCTCGACCTGGAGCACCCCGTCCGGCAACGGATGGTCGCGGAAGTCGCCAGCATCAACCGGCGCCTTACCGAGGAGCAGGAGTAGCGCATGTGGCCCTTCCGGCGTAAACCCGAAGCGCACACCGACAGCCAGCGGACACTCCGAGTGCCCGTCATGCGCCAGGAATGGAAGCAGCTGCCGGCGCTGCAGCGCACCATCGGCGAGCACCCCCTGACGGCGCCGCCCGTTGCGTTCGCCGCCGATCTCGTGACCCATCAGGACCCGTCGGTCACGTCCGGCCCGCTCGGCCACGATGTGACCCGCGAGGCCCCGGCGGGACTCGTCATGGGACTGGTCAGCGCGTCGGCGCGGCCGAGCACGCGCAATGACGGCCCCGCCATGATCCACAGACCGCGCGTGCAGCGGCAGGCCGCCGTGTCGTCTGACGAGACACTCGATGACCATGGCGCCGAGGCCAGCGGCCCGGACCAGGACAGTCTGGCCCTTGCCGAGACAGTCCGCGAAGTGCCAGTCGTCGCCAGCCAGCCGGTCGTGCAGCGGCTGACGACCGTCGCCCCCGATGTGGCGCCGGTCCCGGTGGGCAATGGCCTCGTCCGGCAATCGCGACCGCACCTGCAGCGATCGATGACGGCCGAGGTGGAGAACTCAGACCTGACCGGCCCGGGCCCGGACCCGACCAGTGGGAGTCCGGATCTGGGCGATGCCAGCCCGGACCTGCAGGCCCCTGCTGGGCAGCGTTTGACGCTCGGCCAGTCGCGGCGACTTGGCCTGGGTGCGCCCCTGCGGAAGGTGCCATCGGCGGCCGTCCAACGGTTGCCTGACCTGCCCCTCGCCCGGCAGACGCCTGCCCAGACCGTCACTGACGCGCACCTGCTCGAACCAACTCCGGTGCTGATCGAGTCGACGGCGCCGCCGCCCTCAATACCGGCGAGCGCAACCGGCGTGACCGGCGCGGACGGCGCGGACGGTGCGGCCGGAAAAACCGACAATTCGATCGGCTCACCGGATTCACCGAATCTTCCGTCCTTACCGTTCGAGTCTCGGCCGACGCTCCAACGAGCGGCGCTCGACCTTCCGCTGGCGCCCACCGGAAGGGCCCAGGCGGCCGAAGCCCCGGCGCTGGTCGCCGGTGAAGCCGGTGATGCCGGTGCTCTTGCCGGCTGGCCTGCCACCCTGGCGCCGACGGAGAGCCTTATCACCAGCACTTCCCGAATGGCTCAGTGGGACGGGACGGCTGCCAGCCCGATCCAACGTCTGGCCGAACCGGAGACCGCCCGCCCCACGGCAGCCGCGGCCAAACTCGATCGTCCGTTGCTGCAGCGCCGCGCGGCGAGCCCAGGTGACGAGATGACGCCCGGGCCGTCCAGGTGGTCGCCCCAGGCTGGTCCTGCGATTGCCGCTATCGGTGCTCCGCTGACGGGGACGCGTTCTCTGGCGTCACTGCAACGCGTGTCGCAGCAAACAGTCGCGGCACCATCAGAGCGCGCAACGCCGGCACCCGCCCAGGCCATCGTTCCGGATTTTTCCGTGTTGCACACCGAGCGCGGCCCGCGAGCCACGCAGGCGACGACGTTTGTCCAGACGTCCAGCGTCGATATCCCGGCTTCGCCGGGCGCGTTTTACCGCGAGAAGAACTCGATGCCGGGGCTTGCGCTTGGGTCGATGCCTCAATCGTTCCAGTCCCGGCAGAGCGCCCCCGCCGTGCAGCGGATGCCATTGCAGTCCCAGGCTCAGCCGCCGCCCAGGCCGGTAGAGCGCCCGGACATGTCCTTGCCGCTGGCGCCGGTGGCGAGCGTCGCTTCCGTCCAGCGGGCCACGCAGATCGCCGAGTCAGCCATCGCCGTCGCGAGTCAGCCGATGATCACCGCGCAGCGCGATAGCTTCGCGAGCGAACCGCCCTGGCAGGCGAGCGAAACGAGCGTGCAGGGTGCCACGGCCAGCAGCGCCGCCACTTCCAGCGCAACTGGACCGTCTGGGGCGGCGCACCCTGACGAGAATCTCGATGCCCTGGCCGGAAAGCTCTACGACCGGATTCGTAATCGACTGAAGTCGGAGTTATTACTCGATCGGGAGCGCGCCGGTCTCCTGACGGATTTGAGGAGCTGAGATGCCAGATCTAGCCACAGCACAGAGCGTCCGCTTCCGGGTCAAGATCGATGACGGCCACGAGCTGGGCGACTGGTCGAAGTGCGACGGCCTCTCGGTTGAGTACGACGTCCTGGAGTACAAGGAAGGCGGTGAGAACGGATTCATCCACCGGATTCCGGGCCGGGTGAAGTACCAGAACATCAAGCTGACCAGGCCCATCAACAAGGACTCCGAGCGGGTTGCCAAATGGATCGCGAGCCTTAAACACCGTGTCACGCGCCATACGGCCGCCATCTCGGCCCTCGACACGGAAGGCCACGCCATCGCGACCTGGAGCCTCGAAGGCATCTACCCGGTGCGCTGGAGCGGGCCGAGCCTCGACATCGGCAGCAACCAGGTCGCGATGGAAACGCTGGAGCTCGCCCACAACGGATTTCTCGGAGGCTAGAGATAATGCTTGGTTCCCTAGGCGGCAGCATGAAGAAGGCCCGACTCGAAGAGGTCGACGGCGGCAAGCGCCTCGAGTTCCAGTTCAATCCATCCGAGTATTCCGTCAAGAAGAGCGCGACCTGGAACACCGCCGGGCGGAGTATGAACACCAAGGCCGGCGCAAAGCCGAACTATGTCAGCAGCAACCCGCAGAGCATCAGCCTGCAAATCTTCTTTGACGACTGGGAGTCGGGTCATTCCGACGTCACCCACGGGGTCGACCAGTTGCTTGACTGGTGCACGCCGACGAAAGGATCGCTGCACAACAGGCCCCAGCCGCCGGTCCTGAAGCTGCATTGGGGCAACAATCAGCATCTCGCGGATCGCAAGTACTACCTGGAGTCCGTCAGCGCGAAGTACACCATGTTCAAGCCCGATGGGACGCCGGTTCGGGCAACCGCAGACATCAGCCTCAAGGAAGTCCCCGATGATCCGGGTCCGCAGAACCCGACGTCGGGATCGATCCACGCGCGCCGGACGCACCTGATCACGGAGGGCGACAGCCTGCAATCGATCGCCACGGCCGAGTACGGGAATCCAAATCTATGGCGCGGCCTGGCGAGGTTCAACGACATCGACGATCCATTGCGGCTCCAGTCGGGTGCCCCAATCCTGCTGCCAAGCGCCGAGGAAGCGGCGGAAAGGCAGAAGCCCGAGTAAGATGCCACAGCCCTATCACGTCTGGCCCGACGTCGAACTGGACGGCTCGCCACTATCCAGCCAGACAGAGGCGCTCCTGGAGCAGGTGGTCGTCGACCATCACCAGCACCTGCCCGCGATGTTCGCGATCACCTTTCACGATCCCGCCCGCGATGTCCTCAACCAGCTGAACGCGCGCATCGGCTCAATCGTGACCATCAAGGTCACCCCGGCGGGTGGTAGCTCGCCCGACACGCTGATCAAGGGTGAGGTCACCGCACTCGAGGCCGAGTACGACGCGACCAGCTTGCGCACGGTCCTCCGCGGCTATGACATGTCGCACCGGCTGCATCGCGGCCGGCGGACCGAGACCTACAAGAACGTTACCGACTCGGATATCGCGCGCACGGTCGCCAGCCGCGCAGGCCTGCAAGTTGGCCAGATCGACAGCACCAGCGGGACGTTCGATCATGTCTCCCAGGCAAATCAGTCCGACTGGGACTTTCTCAAGGCTCGGGCCCGGGAGATCGGCTACGAGATGGCGATGGACGACGGGAAGTTCCAGTTCCGCCAGCCGGTCCAGGCCTCGAACGCGCCGCAGACCGGTACGTACCAGAATCACACGGATCCCTTGCAACTCGTGTTTGGCGATGACCTGATCGAGTTCCGCCCGCGGGTGACCTCCGCCGAGCAGGTCTCGAACATCAAGGTCCGGGGCTGGGATCCCGACTCGAAACAGGTCGTGATCGGCTCGGCGACCGCGGGCACCGTTGCCTCGGCCGGGGTGCGGGAAAATCCGTCGAGCCTGGCAGGCACCTTTGGCGGCCCGACGTTTACGGCCGTGACCCGGCCACTCGGGCAGCAGGCGCAGGTCGACACGGCGGCGGCGTCGATCGCCGAAATGATCTCGAGTGCCGTTGCCGAGGCCGACGGGACGGCGCGTGGCAACCCAAAGCTCAAGGCTGGGGCCACGGTCAGCATCGGCGTCGTCGGCACCGAGTTCGAGGGGCAGTACACCCTTTCCGGCGCGCGGCACGTGTTCGGGTCGGAAGGCTACCGGACGCACTTCGCGATCAGCGGCCGCCAGGACCGATCCCTGCTCGGACTCGCGTCCGTCGGCTCATCGAACGGCAGCCCGTCGGCCGGCGGTCAACCGATCAACGGGGTCGTGGTCGCCGTGGTCACCGACAACAATGATCCCAACAATCAGGCGCGGGTGAAGCTGAAGTTCCCCTGGCTCGATGACAACTACGAGTCGGACTGGGCCCGGCTGGCGCAGCTTGGCGCCGGGCCGAACAGTGGCGCGCTCTTCATCCCGGAAGTCAATGACGAGGTCCTCGTGGCGTTCGAGCACGGCGACGTCCGGCGACCGTTCGTGGTCGGATCGCTGTACAACGGCGTGGACACCCCGAATCTCGGTAGTGGCCTCTTCGACAACGGCAAGGTCAAGCGGCGCGGCTTCACGTCACGCAAGGGCCATACCTGGCTGTTCTTCGATGACCCCAACAAGGCGGGGCTTGCCTTTATCAGCAGCGACGGCAATCTAAAAATCTCACTCAATGAGACCAATTCCGAGATACACATCAGTAGTCAGGGCAAGATCCACCTGGAATCGCAGCAGGACATGACGCTCGAGTCCAAGGGCGATCTCAAGCTCTCGGCGCAGAAGAACATCAGCCTGGAAGCCCAGTCGAACCTCGACCTGAAGGCCACCGCCGGCGCGACGCTCGATGGCGGGCCGCAGCTGGAGGTCAAGGCCAGTGGATCGATGAAGATCACGAGCGGCATGGTCGATATCAACAGCGGCGCCCTGCAGGTCATGTAGCCATGGATAATCCATGCCGTTCTTGATCCAGGTTGGCGCGCAGGTGATGTGTGCCCACGGCGGGCAGGCGCAGGCCACGGTCCCGTACCCGCGAGTTTTGCTCGGCGGACAGCCCGCGGTTCAGCAGACGCCGCCCTGGATGATCGCCGGCTGCGCTTTTCCTCCACCGCCGGCCGGCAACGGGCCCTGCCTGACGGCCATGTGGAGCACCGGGACCGTGAAAGTCATGGGGGGCGGCATGCCGCTGCTGTTACAGAGCAGCCAGGCCTCGTGCATTCCGACCGGAACGCCGGCGATGGTCGTCATGACCCAAATGAAGGTCCAGGCCACATGAGCGAAGAGTTCATCGGTTCCGGGTGGGCCTTTCCGATGCGGACTGACGCGACGGGTCGGATTGCGCTCGTCTCGCGTGAGAAAGAAATCGAAGAAAGCATCCGGCTGGTGCTCGGGACGGCCATTGGCGAGCGGCCGATGCGCCCCGAGTTCGGCTGCGCGATTCATGACTACGTCTTCGACAGCGCCGACTCAGACACCGCCGCGCGGGTCGCCGCCGCGGTTCGCGCCTCGCTGCGACGCTGGGAGCCGCGAATCGAGGTCCGCGACGTGATCGCCAGCTTCGATGCCGCTGACTCGAGCGTGATCTACATCGACATTCGCTACGCCGTCGGCGAGAGCAACGACCCCCGCAACCTGGTCTTCCCCTTCTATGTCATTCCTGCCGAACGCACGTGAAAATTTCTCGAGGAGTGTGAGCATGGCGTTACCGGTCCCCAATCTCGACGATCGTCGCTTCCAGGACCTGGTCGACGATGCCAAGCGCCTCGTCCAGCAACGTTGCCCGGAATGGACCGACCACAACGTGTCCGATCCGGGCGTCACGTTGATCGAGACGTTCGCGTGGATGACGGACCAGGTGCTGTACAGGCTCAATAGGATCCCCGAGCGCAACTACGTCAAGTTCCTGGAGTTGATTGGCGTCCGGCTCTTTCCGCCGACGGCCGCCCGCGCCGCGATCACGTTCTGGCTTGCCGGGCCGCAGCCGGCGGCGATCCACATCCGGCCGGGCACCCAGATCGCAACCGTCCGGACCGAGAGCGACGAGGCCATCGTCTTCACAACGCTCGGGGACCTGCCGATCGTTCCCTGCTCACTGAGCCGGGTGGCGTCGAGCCTGGGGAACCAGAAGGACGTCTCCGACCACACCGAGGCCCTCGAGGCGCGCACGCAGTTTTTCTGCTTCGATAAGGTGCCGAAGCCGGACGACGTGCTGCTGATCGGGCTCTCCGACGCCGTTCCGTCGTGCGCCGTGACCCTGCGCTTCCAATGCGACATCGAAGGCGTCGGCGTGGATCCGGAAAACCCGCCGCTGACCTGGGAAGCCTGGGATGGTTACGGCTGGACCTCCTGCGAGGTGGATCGCGATGGCACCGGCGGTCTCAACCGCGATGGCGACCTCGTGCTCCATGTGCCGAAGAGTCATGCGGTCTCGGTCATCTCCGGACAGCGCGCCGGTTGGCTTCGTGCCCGCGTGCTCAAGCCCGAGACCGACCAGCCCACCTACAGCGCGTCGCCGATCATCAAGGGCATCAGTGCTTTCACGACCGGCGGGACGACCGAGGCCGTCAACGCCGAGTTGATCGAGAACGAGATCCTCGGAGTCTCCGAGGGCGTCCCCGGCCAGCGGTTCGGCCTCAAGCACCATCCGGTGGTCCCGGGCGGCTCGGCCGCCGTCCTGGAAGTCAGCAGCGTCGACGGCTGGGAAGAGTGGAAGCAAGTTCAGGACTTCGTCGACAGCAAGCCCGATGATTCGGTGTTCATGCTCGATGCGGTCGCCGGCGAGGTCCTGCTCGGCCCCGGCGTTCGCGAGCCCGACGGAGCCATGCGCTATTACGGCGCGGTCCCGCACAAGGGAGCCCGGTTGCGCGTTCGCTCATACCTGATTGGTGGCGGCCGCCGCGGTAACGTCGCCCGCAACGCGATCACCGTGCTGAAGTCCTCGATTCCGTATGTGTCGAAAGTCCAGAATCGCCGCGCCGCGGAGGGTGGCGTCGACGGCGAGGACATCGAGAACGCGAAGGTCCGCGGGCCAATCGTGCTGCGCACGCGGGACCGTGCCGTGACCATGGAGGACTACGAGCACCTGGCCCACGAGGCCGCACCCGAGGTCGCCCGCGTCCGCTGCGTCACGGCGGGTGACGGCGCGGATGCCGGCGGGGTGCGCATCCTTGTCGTCCCGGCCGCGGGCGGTAGCGCCGGACGGCTGCGCTTCGAGCAGCTGGTCCCGGGCGAAGACACGCTGAGCCGGATCTCCAGGCGGCTGGACGAGTCCCGCGTCATCGGGACGCGGGTCCTGATCGAGCCGCCCGTCTACCGCGGCGTCACCGTCGTCGCCAAGCTGAAGCCGCGGGCGAGCGCGAACCCGACCCGCCTGCAGGCCGATGCGCTGGACGCTCTGTATCAATATTTTCATCCCGTCAGCGGCGGCCCGGATCGCAACGGCTGGCCCTTCGGCCGCCCGGTGCATGTCGGGGAGGTGTATTCGGTCCTGCAGGCGCTGCGCGGCACCGAGCTGGTCGAGGACGCGCGGCTCTTCGGCGCCGACCCGACCACCGGCCAGCGCGGCCAGGCGGTGCAACGGCTGCAGATCGAGCCGCACGCGCTCGTCTTCTCGTATGAACACCAGGTCCTCGTGGAGGGCGCATGATCGCTGCGGCCCGCGTCGCGCGCAAGCGCGGCGTGGTCGCCTCGTTGGCATCGCCGCACCCACTCGGCCAATTCCTGCCGTCCCTATACCAGGAGGATGACTTCGCGCAACGATTTCTCTCGGCATTCGATGCGGCCCTGGCGCCCATCTTCGCGACGCTCGACAACCTGAATGCCTACCTGGACCCGTGGCTGGCGCCGGAGGATTTTCTTGACTGGCTGGGCTCGTGGTTCGGGCTGGCCCTTGACGAGGCCTGGTCGGTCGAGCGGCGCCGGGCCCTGGTCGCCAACGCGTTCGAGTTCTATCGGATGCGCGGCACGTCCAACGGGCTCAAGGCCCACGTCGAGGTGTTCACCGGCGGCACGGTGGAGATCACGGACACCGGCGGCCTGGCGACATCCACCACGGCTGGCGCACCCTTCCCGGGCTCGCCAAATTTTGCCGTGCTGGTGCGCGTCGAGGTCGAAGATCCAACCGCCATGAACATGGCCAGGCTGGAGGCGCTCGTCGCGGCGGCCAAACCGGCCCATGTCACGCATAAGATCCAAGTCGTCAAGCGGGCAGCTGTCAAGGAAGCAGTGGAGGTGACGTCCGGTTGATCGTCTGTAAGCAATGCGGCCACCACAACGAAGACAACGACACGTTCTGCGGCTCGTGCGGCAAATTCCTGGAATGGACCGGCGAGCGCGTGGCGGTGGCCGAGCCGGAACCCCCGCCTGCCCCGGTGGCTGCCCCGGAACCCGAGCCTGCGCGCCATGGCTTGATCGATCGCGTCAAGCAGGCGGTCGGCATCGAGGAGACGGCCTCGGCCCACGCGACCGAACCGGCGGCGCCGACCGCACAAGCGGCGTCAGTTGCACAAGCGGCACCCGCGGCGCCGGCGGCCGCCTCAACGCACGCTCCGGCCTATCGGTCCGTCCCGGTCAGCTCGGCGTATGCCCCGACGGCGGCCCCCGAACCGGTGCTGGCAGGCGCGGCGTCGGTGCCGCCTCCAGCCGCAGCGCCGCCGGCACAAGCCGCGCCGGACGAGCCGCTTTCACGCCGTCCCACCTCGGTCGCCCCGGCGATGGTGCGACCGCGGCCGGCACCGCGCACGATGGAGCCGCCGAGCCGCCGGCATCCCGGCGACCTGATCTGCGGCCAATGCGGTGAAGGAAACGATCCTACCCGGCACTTCTGCCGCCGCTGCGGCAGTGAGCTCGCCGAAGCCATCGCGGTCCAGCTCCCCTGGTACCGGCGATTCCTGAACCGAGTGTTCGGCAGCAGGAAACGCGAGGCCGGGTGGCGCCCGAACCGCGTTGGCGGACCCAATGTCAAGGGCGCCGCCGGCCGCGTCGTGCGGCTCGCGATTGCCGCGGTCATCATCGTCGGCCTGCTGGCCTTTTTGCTTATCCCGCCATTTCATGCAGCCGCCGTCACCCGGATCACGGCCGCCGTGACGACGGTTCGAAAAGTCATCCATCCAAACTACGATCCGATCCACCCGGTCGGCGCCAGCGCAACGACGTCTATTGCGGGGCATCTGCCAAGCCTCGCCATCGATACGTTCAGTAACACCTACTGGGCAGCAAGCGCTGGCGATCGCGCGCCCGTGCTGGTAATTCGATTCGGCGGTCCAGTGGATCTCGCGGAGATTGGCTTTCTGTCCGGCGCAGCGGGCACTGCGCCGCAGGACCAGTTCACGGTGCAACCGCGACCGCACCAGGTGCACCTGGTGTTCTCGAACGGCTATGCGACGGACGTCACCCTTGCCGACACGAACAGCAAGACCCAGTTCAATCCGATCGATGTCAAGCAGGTCACGGCCGTTGAGGTCCACGTGATGTCGACCTGGGCGCCTGCCGGCGCGGCGCCATCATCTGTCGCGATCGCCGAGGTGGAATTCAAAACGAAGAATTGACCCCCGCGGAGCGATCGATGCCGGCTGGGTAACCGAGACTTATCGGGCGCTGGCGCTGGCGCTGAGCCCGAGCTCCTGCCGGACCCGGTCGTAGTCCCGGCGGGCACGGCTGGCGGCCACTGAGTCGCCGGCGCGCTCGCGCGCCTCGATCAGCAGGCGCCAGAGTGGGTCATGTAGCCGGTCGATCCAGAGCCCGGTGGCGCACGCCTGCGCCGCGGCGGCGGGATCGTTGCGCTTCAACAGGATCTCGGCCAGGCCCTGCGCCGCTTCCATGGCGCCGCCGCGATATCGCTCCCGCGGCTCGATGACCCATTCTGCGGGACCGTCCTCGGCAAGGAGGTCGCCGCCATACAGATCGAGAGTCTGCTGGAAATAGCCGATCGCGGCATCCATCTCACCGCGAAGCCTGGCCACCCGGCCGGCGGCGAGCGCACGCGAAAATTGCAGCAGGTCGATATCCGCATCCAGCGGAACCGCCAGCCGGTAGGCGTCGCCTTCGCGCAGCAAGAACGATGACCCGCCGCGCATCACGCCAGGCTCGAGCAACTGGCGCAGCGAGGACACGGCCACATGCAGGTTGCGCGCTCCGGTGTCTGAATCGGCGTCCGGCCAGAAGGCGAGTTGCAGCACCTCGCGGTGGACTGCGTTCCCCGCGTGCACGGCCAGCAGTCGAAGGACGGCGCGCGCGCGCGGCTTGATCGCCGAGAGATCGACGGGCCCACCCTTGATCGCGATGGCGAAGCCGCCAAAACAACGGACACTAAGCGACGGCACGGGCCGGCCCGGCGTGATGGCGATGACGTTTGCGGGAGCGGGTGCAAAGATCGCGAACGACGCGATCCGGCACTCATCCCGCACGGCGCTCGCCAGTCCCTGGTACTCGGCCGCGCGATCCGTTTCCGTCTCGGCGAGTGCCAGGTAGGGGAAGTAACGCGCCCCGGGTGTGCCACTGTAGCGGGCGAGGTTCTCGGCCTGCAGCGCGACGTCGCGCGCTTCGGGCGCACCGAGGCGAGCGAGGGCCAGCGAGAGCAGCGCGCGCGACCAGGCCTCCAACACGCCGGCCCCGAGCTGCCGGAACATATCCGGCGCCGGCTCGAGGATCGTGACGGCCGGCTCATTGGCGTAGACCGCGGCCCATCCCTGCATCAGGACGACCAGGGCGCTACCCCATCGGTCGCCTTCGCGTTCGCAGAGATTCCGGATCGCCTCGGCGTCGGCCATGCTGCCCGGACGCAAGGTGAGCACCAGGGCGGCGCGAGCGAGCCGGGCCAGCCAGCCGAGGCCGAGGCCCTCGGCGTCGTCCGCCGCTTGCTCGAGATCGAACACGCCCTGCAGATCACCACCCATCAAGGCGGCAACGCCCGCCCATAAGCGGGCCGCGGTCGCCAGGGCATCGGTCGCGTCGCGACTCTCCGCCGCGGTGTTCAGGTAACGGCGCGCCTGTTCCATCTGCCCGGCCAGCAAGCAGACGATGCCGGAGGCCAGCTTGCCGGTCGCCTCGGGCAGCTGCCCGGCCAGATGCTTGGCACCGAGCGGATCGTGCGAGACCGCGCGGCGGAGCACGCCGGCCCAATCGGTGCCCGGCATGGGCGCCGGCTCGAGCCAGCCGGCAAGCGCCTTGCGCTCCGTCTGGCAGATCAATCCCGCCTCGGTCGAGCCAAAGCCTTTCTCCGCTCGGTGATAGGCGTCGATCGCCTCGCGCCAGCGGCCCTCGGCCCGGTGGCGCCGCGCGCTCCCCAGCAGTAGCCACGGATCCTGACGTAACAGGGCCGGGGGAAGGGCATCGATCCACGTGTCCGGGCCTTCCAACAACTCGCCGCCCTGGCTGCGGAGTAACCGGTCGACCGCCTCCCAGTCTTCGCCGCGCGAATAAGCCTGCACCGCTTCAGGGAAGGCGCCGCTGTTTTCCAGCAACAGGCCCGCCCGGCGGTAGGTCGACTGCGCCCGGACCTCGCCGAGCTCCTCGACCAGCACTTGCTCGAGATGCGAGCGAAGCACCTCATGATAGCGATATCCGCCGTGGTCGTCGGTCACCGATGTGAAGATCTGCCGTCGCTCCAGTTCCTGGAGCAACTGGTCGCTGCCGGTGCGCTCGAGGAACGCATCGCACAGGGGGCCACTGAGGCGGCCGAGCACGCAGGTGCCCACCAGGAATCGACGCAGATCCGGCGGCAGCTGCTCGAGCACGTTGCGGGTCAGGTACTCGCGGGTCAGGCGCGAGCGCACGCCCAGCGCCTTGAGGATTCGCCGGCGCTCGTGAGCCGGCTTGCCGTGCGTGGCCAGGTGGAACAGCTGCAGCCCGGCCGCCCAGCCCTCGGTCCGGCGCGCCAGCTCAGCGAGCTCTTCCGGTGGCAGCGGCTCACGGTAGAAATCGCGGAAGAGCCGCTCGACCTCCCAGGATCGGAAACGCAGGTCTTCGGTGCCGATCTCGAGCAGGGCGCCCGAGACGCGTAGCCGCGAAAGATTGAAGCCTGGCAGCGCGCGCGAGCCGATCAAGAACGTGATGCTCGGCGGCGCGTAGTCGATCAGGCGCTCGAGGGTTTGCTCGGCCGGGCTGTCCTCGAGGCTGTGCAGGTCATCGATGACAAGCAGCGCGCGCTTGCCGGGCCATGCCTCCAGGGCTTGTGCCGCCGCTTCCACCGAGTTCCAGCCGCGCGGCAGATCGCCGAGCGCACCCACCAGCGCGCGCTCGAGGTGATTCAGCAGCGTGCTGGTCTTCGCGTCCCAGCTCTCGGCACGGTACCACGCGACCGGGACACCGGCGGAGGCGGCAAACCGAGCCAGCAACGTGCTCTTGCCGGAGCCGGCCGGTGCGACCACGAGACCGACGCGGTACTGCCAGATCCGTGCGAGCAGGGCATCGATTCGTTCGCGGGCAAGCGATTGGGCCTGTGGCACGATCACCTTCGCCGATACGACGGCGGTGGACCCCCCGCTCACCATACTGGCATCCCCTCTCCGGTCGGTCCCGCTTGGGTCGGATCGCAGGCTTCGCCATCCTGGCGCTGCCTGTGTCTGTCCCTTACAAGTCCTGCTGCTTACGCCTTACTGCCGCGCCCGCTTACTACTCAGCCAGAGTACTCGTGCATTGCTGATTGTCAATATTGTTGTCGCATACAGTCGCCCTGAACACGGAGCGCAGTGTTTGCGTCACGCAAAGTGAGAGATGCTCCGGCCGATATCATGGGCTTATGCTCAGCGAGCGCGTCACGACGCTGCACGATGCCTTTGCGAGCGTCAATGCATCCTTTGTCGAAACGGTCGAGCGCTGTCCAGAAGACGCGTGGGCGAACGTCTGTGGCCAGGATGGATGGTCGGTCGCCGCCGTCGCGCACCACATCGCGCATGGTCATGCGAGGGGCGCCGAATGGATCGCAATCATGACGGCAGGACAGCCCGTGAGGCTGACGGAGGACGAGTTGAACATTCAGAACGCCGAGGACGCCCGGACATTCGCCGCGTGCACGAAAGCGGACGTCCTCGCGCTCAACGAGCGCACTGCGCAAACCCTCGTGTCGGTCCTGTGCGCGCTGTCAGCGGAGGACCTCGATCGCCAGGCGGCCTTCGGCCCAGCCGGCCGTGCCATCTTTCCGGTCGAGCGCATCGCCGGTGCGATCAGCCGGCATTGCGCCGAACACCTGGCGAGTATTCAGGCCGTCGTCACCGCACGCCGCGAGCGCTGACGGGCGAGGGAAGCGCCCCCTGCAGGATTCGAACCTGCGGCCTAGTGCTTAGAAGGCACCCGCTCTGGTCCACTGAGCTAAGGGGGCGGCGTCGCGGATTATAAGTAGTACTACTCGCGGGTCGCCTGGGCGAGCACCCGCGACGCGCGCCAGCCGGGTCCTTCGAGCAGCAGAACGGAAGCCAGGATCAACGCCCCGCCAACATACTGCAATGGGCTCCCGGTTTCGCCCAGCAGCAGGACGGCGAGCAGCACCGTACTGGCAGGCTCGAACGTGCTCAGGATTGCTGCCCGGGAGGCTCCCACCAGCCGCAGGCCAAGAATGAAGGTAAGAATCGGCACCGCCGTGCCGATTACGGCAAAGCTCGCCAGCAGGCCGGCGCGTGGCGCGGTCCAACTGACTGCGAGGTGACCGGTGGCCAGCGCGTAGGCGCTCCAGACGACGGCGGCCGAGGTCATGATCACGGCGGTGCTGGCAAGCGCAGGCAGACCGGGTAAAAGCCGGCTGCCGTACAGAATGTATCCCGTGTAGAACGCGGCCGAGCCCAGACCCAGAACGATCCCGATCAGCGGCGCGGCGCGAAGCTGGACATCGATCACGAGCAGAGTCCCAAGGAACGCAACGCCGACCGCGCCGACCTTCATCCAGCCGAGCTTTTCGCCGAAGAGCAAGGCGGCGAGCAGGGTGACAACGACTGGATATGTGTAGAGGAGCAAGGCGTTGATGGATGCTGGAATGAAGTGCAACGCGCTGAAGTAGCTGGCGGATTGCCCCACGTAGCCCACCCCGCCCATGATTGCAAGCCCGACCAGGTTGCGCCCTTTTGGCAGCGGCTGGCGTAACGTGAGATTGACCAACCAGAGTAGTAGCGCGGCGGTGGCAAACCTATAGCTCAGTAACTGCGGCGTGCTCAGACCGAGCCGGTAGGCTAGCTTGCCAAAAATGCCCAGGGTGCCGAAGCAACAGGCCGAGCCGATGATCAGTGCGACCCCGAGCGTGCGTCGATCGGTTGCAGCTGACACCAGGCGATTTTACGAACGGCCGGCCAAGTCTAGCGAGTGAGGCCCTTAAGGTAGGGAACCTGGTTCGGCACGTAGTCCTCGTTGATCGCCGCGCTGCCCCCGAGCGTGAGCGTCCAGGCGATCACCTGGTTCAAGCTGGAACCGGTAGTGGCGCTATTGATCTGCATGTTGTCAGCCGGCCCGTATATGGTGCCTTGAATGTTGTATGTGCCGCCACCGGTGATCCGCACCACGGTCGAGCCCAGTGGTGACGCGGAGCAGACCGACCGCCAGGTCGGCAATTCCTCGACGTAAATGCTTATGTTGAAGTACTTCGCAGATGCTGAGAGGTTCAGGGTGGAACCCGAGGTGGTGCTCAGCAAGTTCCGGGAGCAGTTTGGGCTGCCGGAGGAATTCGCCGGCTGGATCTCCAGGATTGCACCTTGATCGAATGACCCCCAGGAGGTCAGCGTTGTTCCCGCGCCGCACGGATTAGTCACCGGGTAGCTGTCGCCCGAGTTGAAGGTCCTCAAAGTCCCGGAGATATCGACATCGGCAGCGACATGGTAGACGCCGGGATACAGGATGTAGGTCCCGGTCGCGGAGATCCGGCTCGTGTACCGACCCGGACAGAGGATCGTGTTGCCGCCAATGCTTGTCGAGGACGGATTCGTGACGTTGGGGGCCGCCGGCTCCGGGTAGCCTGGGTCCGGCAATGTGCTGGTGGGTACCTTCCAGCTGGAAGGCGCCACCTGGTTACAGAAGGTCTGACCGTTGACCCTGCCGCCATCGGCAGCTGTCTCAGAGACCGCCCAGAGGTCCCCCGAGGTTCCCGGACCGGTCGTGGTCGCCGGCGGGCCTGCGCTGCACGGGCTGAAGTAGATGTTGCCCGAGCCGGGGTCGATACTTGCATTCGAGAAGATGCCGCCCCGATCCAGTGAGTTGGTACCTCCGGGGCCGCGCAGGTTCAACGCCGTGCCGGCCGAGCTCATCTGCAGGTTCGAGTAGGTGGGCACCGCACCCGACTGCAGCAGCACGATCGCGTAGGGCAGGTTCTCGTTCTGAGCCGTGGCCTGCACCTGCAGCTGCAGCGTGGAGGCGAAGCCGTGGATGGGCGCGACCACTACCGGGTGGGTGTGCTGCAGCGTCACCTGGTAGTTGTAGGTACTTGCCTGCACGGCCAGCAGGTAGTTGGGGCTGATCGACCACGGACTGCCTCCGGTGGGGGTATTGGTTGGCACGACACTGGCTGTGGAGATACCGAGGTTCTTCGCCAGCGTTATCAGCGCCTGGTTGTGCATCGAGGTATAGCTGGGCGGCGTCGACGTCCACAGGTCCTCGGCCGCCGCAAGCGCAGCCGCATCGGCCGCATTCTGCAACTGTCTGCGCTCCAGGTAGATGCCGCCACCGTCGAGCGCCAGGGCGAGGATAGCCGTCAGGACAAGCACGGACGCGGCCACGAGCACGATTGCCTGGCCGGACTTACTGCGTTTGACGAACCCATGCATCAGTACTCCGTCGTCATGGTGCTGGCGACTGTGAGAGTGACGGAGCCAGAACCC
>JALYYC010000068.1 GCA_030946755.1 Candidatus Dormiibacterota bacterium | reverse complement strand
CGACTGGCATCAAGGAGGACGTTCAATGGAAATCATTCGGAATCTGACGCGGCGGAAGCTGCGTAACATCCTGACGATCAGCGGCATCGTGATCGGGGTCCTCGCCCTGGTGACGATGGGGGCGATGGCAGAGAAGTTCAACGCGCTGCTCTCCGGCGGCGCCACCTACTTCGGTTCCAACATCCAGGTAGCCGACAGCTCCGGCGGCGCGATCGGCGCCTTCGGGGGCGGGCTGCTCACGCTGGACCGGGTCGCCGCACTGGAAAAAGTCGACGGGGTCGCCGCGGCGTTTCCCGACGTTAGCGTGACCGCCAAGCCGGGCAGCACGAACACCGTGTCATTCGGAATCCCCGACTACATCTCGAATTCGGATCCACGGGCGAACACCTACAGCGCTTTCAAGATCCACGTCGGGAAGGGTCGCGAGCTCAATGCGGGCACCAACGGTGAGGTGGTGCTTGGCTCCGACTTCGCCACCGAGTTCAAGAAGAACGTCGGCGACACGATCGCGCTGCCGATCCGGGCGAAGGACGCGCCCGCTGATTTCGTGAACCATACCTTTAGCGTCGTTGGAATCCTCGACAAGACCCAGACGGCTCCCGATACCGGAGCCTACGTCAGCCTGACCGATGCCCAGATGCTGCTCAAGGAGACGCTCCCGGCGAGCATCCGCAACAGCATCGACACCACCAAGCTCGTCAATGGGGCGACGGTCTATGGGAAGCCCGGCGCAAACCTCGATAACCTCGCGGACAAAATCAATGCTGAGGTCCCAGGGGTCAAGGCCACCAAGCCGAGCGTCCTCGTCGCCAGCTTCAACTCGGGCGGCGCGATTTTCACCGCCATCACCACCGGCGCCGCGTTGATCGCGCTGGTCGTCGGCGGCCTATCCGTGATCAACACCATGTTGATGGCGGTCACCGAGCGCGTCCGTGAGATCGGACTCAAGAAGGCGGTCGGGGCACGGGTCGGGCACATCCTCCGCGAGTAACTGCTCGAGGCAGTCCTGATCGGCGGGATCGGCGGAAGCATTGGGCTCCTGCTCGGCTGGGGGTTGACCAGCCTGATCAACGCCGCCACGGCATCGTCGAACCTGACCCTGTTCCTGCTCAGCTGGCGCCTGGTGATCGTGGCGATCCTGTTCTCGGTCGGACTGGGAGCCGCGGCCGGCATCATTCCTGCCCTGCGGGCCTCCCGGATGGATCCGGTCCAGGCGCTGCGGGCGGCATAGGAGGTAACCACATGGCAAGCATCGAACTGCACGACGTGACCAAGCACTACAAGCAAGGCGCGACCACAGTACGGGCGGTCGACGGCATCAGCCTGGCGATCGAGGCGGGCGAGTTCATCTCGATCGTCGGCCGCTCGGGCAGCGGAAAGACGACAACCCTGGATCTGCTGGGGCTGCTGCTCCGGCCAACCAGCGGCCAGATCATCCTCGACGGCATGGATACCGGCAAACTCCGGGATGGATTGCGCGCCGACATGCGCGGCAAGAAGATCGGCTTCGTCTTCCAGGATTTCAACCTGCTGCCGGGACTCAACGCGATCGAGAACGTCATGCTGCCGCTGCGCTATCAGAAAAGCGGGAAGGACGGGAAGGCGCGGGCCGCCACCTTGCTCGAGGAGGTCGGGCTCACGGAGCGCGCCCACCACCGGCCCGACCAGATGTCGGGCGGTGAGAAGCAGCGGGTGGCGATCGCCCGATCGCTGATCAACCGGCCCTCGCTCGTGCTCGGCGACGAGCCCACCGGCGAAGTCGACAGCGAAACCAGCCAGCAGATCATCTCCTTGATGCGGCGGATGAACCGCGAGCACGGCGTGACCTTTGTGATCGTCACCCACGATATGGACATCGCCGCGCAGACAGACCGCGTCGTCCGCCTCAAGGACGGCAAGGTCCTCTCAGACGTCCGGGCGAAGCCCGACCAGACCTACCTGGCCCAGCTCGATGTCCAGGGAGCGATCGCCTAGGCTAATCCGGAATGCCACTTACCCGACGCTGGATCAAGCTGGGCCGCCTCTTCATGGTGGCCTGGCTTTCCTTTTTCTTTTTCCCGCTCGGCGTCATCATCCCGGGACACTTCACGTTTGCGGAAAAGGTGATGACCACGGGGGCTCTGGTGGCCATCGCGCTCATCTGGATATGGTTCTGGACGCGAATCGTCGGCGACGGCCCGGATCGGCGCTTTGTCTGGGTTGCCGTGGTTTTGAACTTCATTCTGACCGTGGTGTTCACCTTGATGACCCCGCCGAAATACGGGAGCCTGTTCGTGTATGCCGTGGTCATGGTCGGCGCCGCCTTCCCCTGGCGCCTCGCCATCCCAGTGGTCGCCGGCGTCGCCGTCAGCGCCAGCATCGTGGACCTGATCCGCGGCGTGGACACCGTGCAGGCGATCGGCGACGGCCTGATCAACGACGCGATCGTCGGACTCTCCGTTGTAGCCGGCCATCTCCTGCTGGAGGCAAACAGGCAGCTATCGCTCGCCCGCGAGCAGATCGCCAGGCTGGCGGTCGGCGAGGAGCGGCTGCGGTTCGCCCGCGACCTGCATGATCTTCTCGGGCACAGCCTGTCGGTCATCGCCCTCAAGAGCGAGCTCGCCGGGCGCTTGATCAAGCGCTCGCCGGCGATGGCCGAGCACGAGATCGAAGACATCGAGAAGGTCGCACGCGAGGCGTTGCGCGAGGTTCGCGAGGTCGTCGCCGGGTACCGCCAGCCAACGCTCGCGGCGGAACTGGCGGGCGCGCGGGAAGCCCTGACCGCCGCCGGCATCGACTGCCTGGTCGAGCAGGACTGTGCGGCCCTCCCACCCGCGGTCGAAGCCGTGCTTGCCTGGACCGTTCGCGAGGGCGCAACCAATGTGATGCGGCACAGCAAAGCCCGCCGTTGTTCGATTCGACTGAGCCAGAAAGATGGTCAGGCCACGGTCGAGGTCGTCGATGACGGCCGCGGCGGGACGCCGGAGGCCGGCAGCGGTCTACGCGGCCTCGAGGAGCGCGTCCGCGCGCGAGGCGGCGAGCTCAGCGCGGAGCCCCTGCCGCACGAGGGCTTTCGCCTCCGGGTGCGGTTACCGCTGGCACAGGTGACGGCACCCGCCGATCGCGTCACGGCGTGATTCGAGTCCTCATCGCCGAGGACCAGGCGATGGTGCGGGGCGCACTGAAGGCGTTGCTCGCCATGGAGGGCGACATCGAGATCGTGGCCGAATCCGATCGCGCCGACCGCGTTATGGCGCTGGCGATGGAAAGCCGTCCTGACGTCGCGCTGATCGACATCGAGATGCCGGGGGGTGACGGGATCACGGTCGCCGGTCAGCTGAGAAAGGAGCTGCCGGCCTGCAAGACCCTGATCCTGACGACCTTCGGCCGGCCCGGGTTCTTGCGGCGCGCCATGGAGGTGGGCGCCGCGGGCTTCCTGCTTAAGGACGCGCCGGCGCACGAGCTGGCGCTCGCGATCCGGCGAACGATGGCCGGCGAGCGGGTGGTCGATCCCGGCCTTGCGGCCGCGGCGCTGAGCGCCGGCGACAGTCCCCTCTCGGATCGAGAGCGGGAGGTGCTGCGCGCCAGCCGGCGTGGCGACGGCATCGCCGAGATCGCGAGGAGCCTCTTCCTCTCCGAGGGCACCGTCCGGAACTACCTGTCGTCAGCCATCCAGAAGCTCGACACGACCAATCGTGCCGAAGCTGCCAGGCTCGCCGAGGAGAATGGGTGGCTGTAGTCGTCGAGCCCTCGACGGGGCAGTTGATGAAGGTCCGGTACAATCCACAGACTGGCGCGCGGGACTATGTTCCGCTGCCACCCACGGAGGGTGGCCACCAGCATCCCTGAACCATGCGCTCAGCTGCACTGTTCCTCGTTACCATCGTTTTGCTCGCCGCCGGCGCGGCGACGGTCGTGGCCGCACCACGCTATGAGCCCGTTGCGGTCCGGCCGTCCGCCTCGCCACTCTTTGTGATCGAGCAGCCCCTACCAACTCCGAGCCCCAGCCCAACCCC
>JALYYC010000027.1 GCA_030946755.1 Candidatus Dormiibacterota bacterium | reverse complement strand
ACCACCGAGATGATGGCCGGGTAGAGCGGGAAGAACGCAATCAGGTTGCGCGCGTCGCCGCTGGTCGCGTAGCCATTGACGCTCAAGTAGATGTAGTGCTGGGCATCCCACCGGTCCCAGGCCTGGCCGAGGGCTGACAGCGGGTCCGGGCTGGCCCCAAATTCGACCAGCGTGATCGTCACGATCAGGACCTTGACGAGGAGGGCGAGCCCAAGCAGCGTCCACCAGGGCCTGAGCCGTGCGGAGCCGGGCAACCACGCGGTCAGGCTTCGGGTACGATCGCGACGTGGTGAGCGCTCCGCCGCCTGACTGATTGACCTCAACGAGCTGGCTTCCCGTCTTCCGTGCCATCGCCGCGGAGATCCGCTCCGCGATGCAGCCTCTCGCCGGAACGGCCCGCGGGCGCACCGTGGTGGGCCAGGGTGCCGGCGGCGACGGAACCATCTATATGGACCAGCTGGCCGAGGAGATCGCGGTGCGCCACCTCGAGCAAGCCTATCGCAGCGGGGCCCGTTTTGAGCTCGTCTCGGAGGAGCTGGGGGAGCGGGCCTTCGGCGGATCCGACGTGATCCTGGTCGACCCGCTCGACGGCAGCTTCAACGCCAAGCAGGGCCTGCCGTACTATGCCGTCGTGCTTGCCGCGGGCGGCGGAGACCGGATCAAGGACGTGCAGCTGGGCTACGTCCTGAACCTCGTAACGGGTGACGAGTTCTATGCGAAGGCTGGAGGCGGCGCCTTCAGAAACGGGCAGCCGCTCGAACCGGATGCGACCGAGTTCGACGGACGCGGGTTCGCCGTCGTTTCCGTGGACGCCCCGACCGGTGTCGACGCCCGAGGCCCGGCCGGGCCGATCCTGGCGCGGGCGGAGAAGACCCGCCAGATGGGATCGGCGGCGCTGAACATGTGCCATACCGCAACTGGCGGCATCACCCTGCAGGTCACGCCGGCACCGGTTCGCGCTTTTGACCTGGCTGGACCGCTCCTGATCCTGCGCGAGTGTGGCGGCATCGCCACGACCTTTGCCGGCGAGCCGCTGGATGACATCTCGTCCCGCCTGGACTCGCGAACCACGTTGCTGGCGTCGGCGTCGCGCCCTGCGCACCGGCGCGCGCTCGATCTGATGCAGGAAGCCGGCTGATGCTCGAGCCTGAGCAGACGGTCTTCCTGATCCTCTCCTTCGAGGGCCCCGACGTCTACTCGCAGGCCGGCGGCCTGGGGGTGCGGGTCAAGGAGTTGTCGCGGGCGCTCGCGGAGCGCGGTTATGAGACCCACCTCTTCTTTGTCGGCGATCCGGCGCTGCCGGCGAACGAAGCGCAACTCGACGGTCGCCTGCACCTGCACCGCTGGAGCCAGTGGATCAGCAAGTTCTATCCAATGGGGGTCTACAGCGGCGAGGACGACAAGGTCGCGGATCTGAATCGAAGCCTGCCCAATGCCCTCGTCGCGGACTTCATCAAGCCGGCCGTCGGACGCGGCAGCCAGGTGGTGGTGATTGGTGAGGAGTGGCACCTCGCCCATGCCATGACGCTCCTCTCCGACGCGCTGTACTTTGCCGGCCTGCGCGAGCGGTGCCTCTTGCTCTGGAATGCCAACAACCATTTCTCTTTTCACCGGATCAGCTGGGGCACGCTCGGTTTCACGACGCAGCTGATGACGGTTAGCCGCTACATGAAACACATCATGTGGCAGTGGGGCGTCAACCCGATCGTGGTGCCGAACGGCATCCCCGGGTCGATGATCTCGCGTGTGAGCCAGGTCCAGGTCCGCACCCTTCGGGCCGCCGTCAATGCGCCGGCGTTTCTCTTCAAGATCGGGCGCTTCAGCCCCGACAAGCGCTGGCACCAGGCGATCGCCGCCGTAACGCAGTTGAAGGAACGCGGCACGCCGGTCAAGCTACTGATGCGCGGTGGCATGGAGCCATTTGGGGGCGAGGTGCTCGCCTTTGCCGGGCAGCAGCGGCTGCGGGTCGTGCCACTTTCGACCCGGGTGGAGGATGTCGCCGGCCTGGCGCGGTTGCTCAGAGAAAATGCCGAGGCCGACATCTGGAACCTGACCGCATTCCTTCCGGATGAACTGCTGCCCGCGATCTATGCGTCGGCGACCGCCACGCTCGCCAACAGCGGCCACGAGCCGTTCGGCCTGGTCGGGCTCGAGGCGATGGCCTCGGGTGGCGTGGTATTCGTCGGCGCCACCGGCGAGGAGTACGCGGAGGCCTTCACCAACGCCATCGTGATCGAGACCGACGAGGCGGCGGAGATCGTGGCGTACGTCACCAATCTTGCCGACCACCCGGAGAACGCCCGGAGCCTGCGGATCGCGGCCCAGCGCACCGCTCGCGCTTACACCTGGCAGCGGGTCATCGACATCCTGCTGCGGCGGCTCGAGTTCGTCGCCATTAAACAGGGGCTGACCGTCCCGTAGCACCACCGGCGCCACGAAACAAAAGAAGGAGGAACAAGATGTCGGAGGCGAAGAACCGCACAGTGAAAACCAGGGCGTCCAGCGTCTTGACGGAAGAGGAACGATCCGCGATGCGTGATCTCGTGAAAGAACGGAAGGCGGCCGGGAGCAACGCGGACGAGGAACGTGCGGTGCTCGCGAAGATCGCCGAAATGCCGGCCACGGATCGCGCCATGGCCAAGCGACTCCATGCTCTCGTCAAAGCCAGCGCGCCCGTCCTCTCGCCGAAACTCTGGTACGGGATGCCCGCGTATGCCATGGACGGCAAGATCGTCTGCTTCTTCCAAAGCGGGCAGAAGTTCAAGACCAGGTACGCGACGCTCGGCTTCAGCGACAAGGCGAACCTCGACGAAGGCGCCATGTGGCCGTCCGCGTACGCTCTGACAAAGTTGACCGCCGCCGACCAGGCAAGGATCGGCGCGCTCGTGAAGAAAGCGGTGAGCTGAAGCCCTTGAAGCCATCGTCGAACGAGGACGAGATCCGAACGGCCGAGGC
>JALYYC010000021.1 GCA_030946755.1 Candidatus Dormiibacterota bacterium | reverse complement strand
CCGCGAATCGGCCAGCCAACATATGAATAGTTACCGCCAAAGCCGCCGCCGTGGTGGGCAGTCTCTCGTTGAGCTTGCCTTGACGTTGCCCGTCGTCCTCCTTCTCGGCCTGGGCATCGCAGACATCGGCCGCGGATATTTCTACCGCGAGGCGGTCGCGAACGCCACCCGCCAGGCGCTCCGTGTTGCCGTCTTGCAACCGCAGCAGGCAGCCGGCAATACCGCTTGTGCCGGGGGAGGCCCGAGTGCATCCCTGAGCACCACGCTGCCGCCCTCGGCAGGCACGCTCTCCACGATCGGAAACGAGGCGTCGCTCGAGAGCACCTCCACTGGACTACCCTCGGGAACGACGATTTCCGGCGCGACCATGACCGTGACCTGGCATTGCGCGTCGAACGTTGCCGTGACGAACACGACGGCAACCAGCACGGACCCATCGAACACCGGTTCGTCGGCCGTCGAGGTCCAGATCAGCTACCCGATGACCCTGATCACGCCGTTCCTCGGCAACTTTGTGCCTTCACCCCTCAGCATCAAGGCCGATATCACGGCCCGGGCGCAATACTGACATGAGCCGGACATACCGGACCCGCGGCCGGGGGCAGGCGATGGTCGAGTTCGCCTTGATCGCCCCTTTGTTGTTCTTCGTCCTCATCGGCGTGATCGACTCGATGCGGGTGATCGAGGCGTACAGCACCGTATCGGATGCCGCCCGGCAGGGCGCTCGTCAAGCGGTGGCGAACGGATCGGTGGCCGACAGCCCCTGGGGGGCAAGCAATGGTCAGCCCTGCCAGGGCACCAGCTTCACATCCGGGGCAACGGGAACCGGCTGCCTGACCGATGCCAGGATCAAGGAAACGGTCCTCCACGTCGTCCAGCCACTCGGTGGCACGGTGACGCTGTACTCCAACACCCTGGCGGCCTCGTGCACCAACCCGACCGCCGGCAACGTCAGCATCTGCATTGCCCCCTCCGAAACCGGGGCCGGCGACCCGGCTGACGCCGATTGCGCCGCGGCGAAAACCCGGCTGGCTCACGACCCGCAGCCTGGCGACCTTGGCTCGCGCAACGCCGAGTGGACCTTTCCGAAGTTCAAAGGCTGCTTCCTCGTCCAGGTGACGGTCAAGTACAAATTTACGGCGTTCACGCCGTTTGGACCCAGCCCCACCCTTACCGCGTCGACGTCGATGATGGGCGAGGAGTTCTAATCGGCATGCCGGTCCTGGACGGTCTCAAGTCAGTGAAGCCGATGGTCGTTCATCCTGCCCGTAACTCTTCCGTGCGAGCGTCGATCGCGGTGTCTACAACCAGCACGGCACGCCGGGGACGCCAGGGGCAGGTGGCCGTCATCGTGGCCCTGATGGCGGTGCTGCTTTTTGGCCTGGCAGCCTACGCCCTGGACCTGAGCATGGCGATGACCGACCGCCGCCTGCTGCAGGCGAACGTCGACTCGGCGGCGCTTGCCGGCGCGGTTGCCTACTCAACAAGCACGCCGGCCGCCCACTGGGTCGCCCTGCAATACCTCCAGAAGCCGCTGAACTTCACACTTCCAATCGGCTCGTGCACGGCGATCACCGCGTGCCCGGCCGGCACCTATACAACCGGCACTTACACCATCACGATCGGGGACCCGGCGACGAAGCAGATGGACCTCTCGATCTCTCACACCGAGCCCGGCCTCTTTGCCGGGTTGATCGGCCAGACGGTCAAGACCGGGAATAGCGTCCGGACTACTGCGCCAGGGCCAACCGTCATCCCCTCGCTCTATGCCGCGGAAGCGGTCAGCGGCGACCTCGCAGTCTTCGGCGGTGGCACGTCGGCCCCATCCGGGAACGTGGGTGGCTCCGTCTACGTGAAAGGCAACTTTGGCGGCAATAACGTTCCGCATACCACGCACGTGCCCTCGGTCCAGACGAACTACGATGGCACCACCTGTCCGGGGTCGCCCCCGAGCCAGGTTGATTTCGGCGGTGCCACCACCAACGGTTTGCAGTGGGCGTGGACCGGAAGCACCGGCGTCCAGAATACGAACGCCAACGCGACGCTGCTCTATGACAACAGCGCCCCGACGGTGACGGGTGGTTCCTTCAACTCGGTAAACCAGGCGACCGCCAAGGACGCTTCGGGAAACTGGAAGCCGGGGACGTATACGGGGATCGCCCCGAACGGCGGCAAGCTGAACCCTGGCGTGTACAAAATTGTCGGCTACATTGGCACCATCAGCCCCGGCATCGATGTGATCGCCACCGCTGCCGGCACGGAGAACACGAACGGTGCGACCGTGATCATGCTCGATAACACGGACACCGGTGGGCTCGACCTGAGCGCCGCCACCCTTAACGGTCTTGACGACCTTCATCCGCAGAGCTACGTCGGGCCACGAGACCCGCAGGGTACGCACAACTTCGTCTTCTGGAGTTCGAGCGGCGCGACCGGATACACCGGCGGCATCTCGGTGGGATCCACCGACATTAGCGGCATTACCTATCTCCCGAAGTCGGCGCTGAGCATGGCCGGCAACGCCAGCTTCACGTTCACGGGATCATCCGTCCTGGCAAGCTCGTCAGTAAGCGGCGGTGGTAACGGGACCCAGCAGTTCCTCTGGGTCTGCGGACTGGCGGCTGTCCTCGGCAACGCCGCGATCCAGGGCGGCATCAACCGCTAGTCCATATGATCGAACCGGTCCGTCACCATTAGCGGTGATGGATGCTCCGATGCGCTGGCGCGAATTGTTCCAGCATGGACGCGCCAAGCTCACCGTCGGCATTCTGCTCGTCGAGTTTCTCTTCGCCGTGCAGGCGCTCGTCGTCACCGCGATCATGCCGGCGATCCGCCATGACCTCGGTGGGATCGAATACTACGGCCTCGTCTTCAGCGGCTTCTCCGTCGCCGCGCTGGTGGCCGCGCCCACCGCCGGCCGCATCACGGACCGCCGGGGTCCCGCGACACCCTTCCTCGTTTTCAGCGGTCTCTTCCTGGTCGGCACGATCCTCTCGGGGCTCGCGCCCTCGATGCCGGTCCTCGCCCTGGTGCGAATTCTGCAGGGATACGGCTCAGGCGGCGCGTACACCGTCGCGCTCGTCTCCGTCACGCGTACCTACCCGGAGGCCGGCCGCGCGCGCGTGCTCGCCCTGCTCGCCGGCGCCTGGATCGTCCCGGGGCTCCTCGGTCCCTCGTATGGGGCGCTGATCGCGAGCACCGTTGGATGGCGATGGGCGTTTATCTCGATGGTTCCCCTCACGCTCGTCGCGACCTACCTGATGCTCCCCGCGCTCCGCGGCGTCTCGCCTGCGGCCCAGCCGTCACCCCACCTATCGCTTCGGTGGCCCCTGCAGCTCGCGATCGGCCTGGGTGCGCTGATTACCGGCCTGTCGCTGCTATCCCTCCTCAGCGTTCCACTCCTGATCGGGGGCATCGCGCTTAGCTGGTCGGCGCTTCAGCGCATCCTTCCCGCCGGAACGCTTGAGGTACGGCCCGGCTTGCCCGCCGCCGTCGTGACAATCTTCCTGCTGATCTTCGCCTACATCGGCGCCGACTACTTCATTCCCTTGCTCCTGACCGCCGTGCGCGGCCGGTCGCTGGCGGAGGCCGGCATCGTGATTACCGCCGGCACCGTCAGCTGGTCTCTCGGCAGCTGGTGGCAATCGCGGGCCGTCACGACGCGTTCGCGGCTGATGCTCGCACGACTGGGCAGCGCGATGCTGGTCTTCGGCCTCCTCGGCATCATCGCCACGCTCGCCGGGGCGTCGCTCGTCGTCCCTTACGTCACCTGGTTTATCGGCGGCGTCGGCATGGGTATCGCATATC
>JALYYC010000241.1 GCA_030946755.1 Candidatus Dormiibacterota bacterium | reverse complement strand
AGTGTTCGGTGCTTCCGCTGGTCTATACGCGAGTCGGCGCCTTGCTGCAGCCCTGGGTCCACGGCTGGTGGGCGTGGGGAGTGCCCTGGATGGGTTTCGACGAACTCACGATCGACGAACGATCGCCGCGCTACCACGGGTCGGAAACGCCATGACATTTTTGTCCAGGGTTGCTTAGTCTGGAGCAAGCCACCTGGCAGTTTTTCGGAGCCGACCCCGCACCCGCGCGCTAATCGTCGCCGGCCTACTCTTGGCCGGCGTTGCGATTGTATTCGGGGTGAAGGCCGTCCTTACCTCATCGGCCGGTCAGCGGCTCGACAGCGAGCGCCTACCTCTGGGTCCGGTCAGCTATCAGTTCGTGAACTCCCGCTCCCCCGCTCACCTTGTTTACCCCAACGCCCAGACGCTGCGGGTCATCGACCAGGGTGAGTCGCGCTACCCTGCCGAGGGGATTACGAACTCGGCCTTCGCCGGAGCGATCCTGCTCACGCAGGACTCTCCGGCCGAGGTCTACTCGTGGTACCAGGCCCATCTGCAGGCCGACCGTTGGAAGCCGTTCCAGCTCGCCGCGCTGCTCTCCACCCAACTGTCGGCTCAGGGCTACCAGCGCGGCGCCCGCGAGGCCTTCGTTGTGGCCATGAACGATCCGAAGCAGTTGAGCGGTGTCATCGGCAAGCAACTGCCGAGCGGCGGCACCCTCTTCGAATACTCCTACAGCGTCACCGCCAGCCGGTAGGTCTATTTCCTACCAGCGGCCCCGGTGAACGACCTCGTTGAAGGGACGCCGCTTCGGTTTCTGCATCGGCTTCAGCGGCCGGTCTTTCGGATACCCGAGCGCGATCAGCCAGGCGCAGAAGTACCCCGCCGGGAATCCGAGGATCTCCCGGGCGAGCAACTGGTCCGAAACGGCGGCATGGCCGCTGCCGATGCCGAGGTCGGTGGCCGCCAGCAGGATGCTCATCGTCGCCTGGCCGAGGTCGTACTGGATCGATTCACGGCCGGCCGGATCCGAGGCGTCCATCGCGACCAGCGCAATCGTGGCCGCCGAGCTCGCGACATGGCCGGCGTAGTCCCAGACCCTGGATAACTCCTGTAACTCCTGCCGGTCGGTCACGACGACGAAGTCCCACCGCTGCTCGTTCATCGAGGAGGGCGTGCGGCGGGCCGCCTCCAGGATCTGGTCCAGCTCCTTCGCCGGAATCGGTCGATCGGCGTAGGCGCGGACGTTGCGCCGCGCCTGGATCGCCTCGAACGTATTCACCCGCTGAGCTTAGCGAAGGGCGGCCCGGCGGGCGCCGTCTGGATAGGTGACCGCTGAGTACCAGTCGCCGCGCCCTTTTGGCGTCAGATCAAGGAGGTTCCACACCGGGCAGAGCAGATCGAGTCCCCGCTCGGGGATGTCCTCGGCCATGGACGGATGCGCCGTGTAGAAGTGACGAACCTTGCCCTCTGGGTCTCGCGTAAAGACGGAGATGGTCGAGTCCTGGTTCCCCTCGGCGTCCTCGCTGGTGAGGTCGTATTTGAAGCTGCTGTCGCCGGCGCTGAGCAGGCGCAGGTTGCGCCAGCCACGATTCCGGGCATACGCCCGCAGGCCCGGGAGGTCGGCAGCCGCGACGATCGCAAAGTCGACGTTTTGCTTGATGTGGTGCGCGACCCCGTCGAAGCCGTCGATCCAGAGCGTGCACATCGGGCAGGGCGTTTTCTCCTTCTTGCCGAACATGAAGTGGTAGACGACCACCGGTCGATCGGTGCCGGTGAAGAGCTCGCTCAGCCGGACGTCCCGGGCCGGCGTATCGCCGGCGTCGAGATCGGCCGGCCCCTCCTTGAAGACGTAATCCCTGACGGTGGGTCCCGGCGGGAGGTTGCGCCGCAGCTGGGCCACATGCTCCCGCTGGCGCATGAGGTCGATCTCCGCCTGGCGGAGCTCTTCGCGCCGCGTCATATAGGCAGCCGATTCGTTCCCGAGCCGTGTATAGCGCATTCGTCCTCCTCGAGGTGGTCGCGTCCGCCTCGATACTACGGGAAGCCGTTACTGTTGACTCCGCTTCGGCTTAGCTCAGCTTCCGTCGCGACCTACTTGAATTCGATCATGCCAATACAGTTTTGTCCCGGGTCGATAAACCACGCCATCCGGGCGAAGCCGAGGTCGGCGATGCCATCCACGGTATTCAGGCTGGGCGTGTCGTAATCCTCGATCTTCACGCCCCGCCGGCGCAGCTCGAAGACCTCCGTGCGAAGGTCCCGGACCCGAAACGCCGCCTGAGTCTGCTCATCCTTCGTCCCGACCGCACTCTTACTAACCACCAGATGCGCATCGCCCCCGCACTTGAAGGTCACCGCCCCCGGCGTATCGTTCAGGATCGTCAAGCCGACCTTGTTCGCGTAAAAAGCCCGCGTGGCCTCCAGGTCGGTCGCCACCAGCACAACGTCGAGGGGACACTGGCCCAACATCGTTTCCTCCAGGGTGAGCCCCCCTGTTGCCAGAAACGGACGCCTTCGGAGCCGACTCTCCTAAGGGTACGCCGTTGCGGCTGAGTCCGCTAAACCCCTTACTTCGCTAGCCGATGCACCGGATAGACCCGCAGGGGCGGGATGGTGTCAGGCAAACCGGCCTTGCGTCGCGCCGGCACCATGACCTTCTCCCATTGGTCGGAGGCGTCCTGCGATTCCCAGACGTTGACGATTCGCCAGCCGCCGCCTTCCATCGGACCGGCGAAATGAACCAGCTGGCCGGGCGCAAGCTTCGACCCGGTCAGCCCAACCTCCGCGATGATCTGGTCGTACTTCTCCTTGCTTCCGCGGGGAATCTCGATGATTTCGGCAATCGCCACAGAGTTAGCTCCTTTCCGCAGTCCCGCGACCTTGATCTTCACGCCGCGACGGGCCTTGGCCCGGGCCCGCCCTCATGCCGAGCTTATCGGACCTTCGGTTAACGTCTTTACAGGCCATGACCCTTGATCTACCCCTTCTCGGCTATATCGCCTGGGGAATGGTCGCGATTTTTCTGCTGGCGGGCTTCGCCGGAGGTCTCCTGATCGAGCGGTCCTATCGCCCGGCCATCGTGGTCTTCGCGGTTGCGACGCTGTGCGGCTTCGCCTTCTCCTTCCTGTCCGGCTTCTCGATCGGGCGCTTCACCGCCCTCCTACCGCTGATCCTGACTGCGTTCGCGGTCACGCGCGATCGCGCCCCACGTCTCCAGCTGGCCGCCTACATCGGTGCGGTCGCTGTCTACCTGCTGCTTGCCTGGGTCTTCGCCGAACAGATCCGTTACTGGGGAATCCAGTTCGAGCTCCCACTCTGCCTGGTGGCGTATGCGATCGCGTTCGTCTTTCCGCTGGACAACGAGTTAGCCGGTTAGCGCGCTCAGCGCAGTCGGCGCCGAGAGCTATTGACACCGTCGCAGGGCGCCGCGTAGTCTTGGCTGAGCCGTCCACGCCGTTCCGGCTTCGGAGGATTGGTGCCGCAGGTCACGCGTCGCGACTTCCTGAAGATCAGCGCTGCCGGAACCGGGGCGGCGGGTCTCACCGTCCTCGGATTCGACGCCGCCCATGCGGCCCAGGTCAAGCAACGTTTTCGGATCGCGGGCGCCACGGAGTCACATTCCGTCTGCCCCTACTGCGCCGTCGGCTGCGCCCTGGTCACCTCCACCCGCGACGACGGGAATGGCAAGCGCACCCTCCTCCAGATCGAAGGCAATCCGGACAGCCCGGTCAACGAGGGACGGCTGTGCCCCAAGGGCGCCACCGCGATGCAGCTCGCCACCAGCGCCCGACGGGTCGAGTCCCCGATGTACCGGGCTCCGGGTTCGGATCACTGGCAGTCGATCAGCTGGGATGACATGCTCAACAAGCTGGCCCAGCGGGTGAAAGACGCCCGGGACGCCACCTTTGTCGCCCAGGACGCGGCCGGGAACACGGTCAACCGCACCGAGGGGATGGCCTTCGCCGGCGGCGCCGCCTTCAGCAGCGAGGAAGGGTACTTCGCGACGAAGGTGATGCGCGGCCTCGGGCTGGTGCATCTAGAACAACAGGCAAGAGTTTGACACGGCCCCACAGTGGTCAGTTTGGCCGCAACGTTCGGAAGGGGAGCCATGACAAACCACTGGCGGGATATCAAGAA
>JALYYC010000202.1 GCA_030946755.1 Candidatus Dormiibacterota bacterium | reverse complement strand
AGATCAGTTGGCCTAGCGCCTTCGGGGGTTCGAATCCTCCTCTGCCCATTGCGAGCCCACGTAGCTCAGGTGGTAGAGCGACGCCTTGGTAAGGCGTAGGTCACCGGTTCAACCCCGGTCGTGGGCTTTCCCTTCTGACCCTCTGGCCGCAATTCCAGCACTTGCGTGCCGCGCGATGGGTTTTTTATGATTCCTGGATGGAGTTTGTGACCCTCGCACAGATCCGGCCGCGGGCGAACAGCAACGCGGCGCGGGTGCCCGATGAGGAGGCCAGCGAGTGGCGGCAGCTCGAAAAGCAGATCACGCTTGTCGGGGGGAAAGTCCAGCAGATCTTCAACGTGCTGGGAAATGAGTACGACCTCCTGATCATCGGTGAGGCCAAGGACCCCAGAACGCTTCATCGCATTGACGCGATCTGCAGGCGCGAAGGGTACCCGGCCAAAACGCATCCGGCGATCCCGGCCGAGGAGTACACCCAACTGGTCGAAGAGACCAACGCCATCCTCAACAATCGGCTCCCGCGAGGTCGGAAGCGGGACGAGCAGCGCGAAGCCTGACGCCTCGGGCCTGACTTAGCCGACGGTCGCGAAGTTGTGCATCACGAGCACGCCAGGCACCGCCCCGACGGCGGCCTCGATTCGACGCAGGGCCTGCCGATCGCGCACCTTCCCGATAACGTCCACCTGACCGAATTCCGAGCGGACATCGATGTTCGTCGCCGACCCTCCCAGGTCGCGGCTGATCGCGTCGCGGACGGCGCGGACCAGGTCCTCGTCGGTCCGGACGGCTCGGTCGACCGCGAGCACGCCGGGAACGGATCGGGCGACGCCGGCAGCTTGCTCGGCCTCGACCTGCGTGCGGACGTATCCGCCCAGTTTGACCCGCTGACCCTCGACGTCCACGGTAAGCGACCGGACGAACAGCCGTGTCGCCGGATCCGCCGCCAGGTGTTGGAGCACGGCTTGCCTAATAGTCTGGTCGGGCGCGAAGTCCTGCAAGCTCGCCCACTCGTCTGCCCTCAGATTCGTCATCACGCGCTCCGGGCCCGCCGCCTTGACCCGATCGATCGGAACCCGCACGGAGCGACCCGTACGCGCCCCGCCTGCCACGATGAGCCCGGTGACGAGACCGGCGGCTCGGTCGACGCAGAGCATCCGCAACCGGCCAAGTCGCTTGCCTTCCACGCTGATCACCGCGGCATTCCGCTGAAGCGTAACCAGGTTCGCCGATCCCTCAGCACTCGGCTCGGTCCACGGTTCGGCAATCTGCAACACCTGTCCGTCCGCCGACAGGATCGCGCGGGCAGGCACCCGCCCACCCTCGATCAGGCCGCCACCGCTGCCCAGGACGATCGCAACCAGCCTCCCGGTTGGCTCGAGTTGGACCGATTCGACCTGGCCCCGGAAATTCCCAAGGGCCTCGACCTCGCCACCGAGCGGGATGACCTGCCCGCAGCCCTCTCCCGCGGCATGAGGCATGCCCATCGCCGTCACCCCTGCACCCGACCGGAGGACCAGGAGCAGTCCCGCAACCGCGATCACGACGACGTAACCACCCATGAAGATGACCGCGGCCAGGTTCAGGTCCATGACCTCAGGATTATGCCGGACGATCGGTCCGGCCGGTGCAACCGGTAGGCTGTGCGGTTGGATGGGCACCCTGACACGCCTTGATGCGCTCGACCGCCGCCTCTTTACGCACCTCACACGGCGGGAGCAGGCGGTAATGGATCGCAGTCTGCTGGCCTTGACGACCATCGCAAACCGCTCGGTCCTCTGGCTGTCGATTGCCGGCGTTGTGGCGATCCTCGGCGGCGGCCGGGGGCGGCGAGCCGCGTTCCGCGGCGTCCTGGCGATCTCGCTAACGTCGACGCTGGTGAATCTGCCGCTCAAATACCTGGCACGCCGCCAGCGGCCCGAGCGGCGACGGGGCGACCGCCCGCCGGTTCTGCCTATACCCGGATCCTTCTCCTTCCCCTCCGGCCATTCGGCCTCGGCCTTCGCGTTCACGACTGCGGTCGCTCGCGAAGATCCTCGACTGCTGCTCCTCGTCCTGCCACTCGCCACTGCCGTCGCCTATTCGCGCGTCCACCTCCGCGTGCACTATCCGTTCGACGTCCTTGCGGGCGCCGCCATCGGTACTGCGATGGGAAGTGCCAGCAACGCGCTCATCGAAGCTGGGCGCGAGTGGCGCGACGCGCGGACGCCGGCACCGCTGCCGCAGCGCCCTCCCACCAACCGCGTCGTCCTCGTGAGGAGCCCGCATGCCGGCCGAGAGGCGAAGGAGCTGAACACCGCCCGCGAAGCCATGAAGGCGGCCGGCCTCGAGATCGTCGATGAGCTGACCGTCGACAAGCTTTCGCGGCTGCCGCAACTTTTGAAGGCCGCGGGCACCCCGCCGATCGTGGTGGCGGCCGGCGGGGACGGCACTGTTGGCGCGGTCGCGAACTACGTGGTCGGAACCTCGGCAGTTCTCGGCGTGCTTCCACTGGGCACCTCGAACGACTTCGCCCGATCGCTCGAGCTTCCGATGCGTATCGAGCACGCCGCTCGGCTGCTCGCTTTCGGCAAGGTCTCCACCATCGATGCCGGCCGGCTGACCGAGCAGGGACAAGCACCGAGGTATTTCGTCCACGCGGCGACGGCCGGGCTGAATGTGAACTTCGCGCGGCTGGCAACTCGCGCCGACCTTCGGCACCGGCTCGGGCGGCTGACCTATGCCGTCGCCGGTGTGATGGCGCTGCGGGAAAGGCCCGTCTTCAACTGCGAGATCACCAGCGACGGAAAATCAGAGCAACTCCGGCTGGAACAGCTGTCGGTGATCAACACCCCGATCGTCGGCGGCGCCCTTCGCCTGAAGGTTCCCGGCGCGGACCCTGAGAGCGGAAGCCTCCAACTGCTGCTGGTTGAGCATCTGCCAATCCGGCGCCTGCTTCAATCGCTGGTTCAAAACTTGACTAGACGTCGGCGATTGGTGCGCGGGGTTCGGCTCGAGCCGATCACCCGCGTGACGGTCTCGCCGGAGCGGCCGATGGACGTTGCCCTCGACGGCGAAGTCTGCGCGAAGATCCCTGGGACGTTCGAGGTCGTGGTGGACGGATTGCGCGTGATCACACGAGCAAGCTTCGAGCAGACAACGGGTGCCTGACCGGCGGGAACTCGGCCGCTTCGGCATCCGGATCCTGGCGATCTTCCTGGTGCTAGCGGTAGTGACGGCGATTGCCGGCATCCTGGTGCGCGCCGTGTCGCCGCCCTTTGATGTCGCCGGCATGCAGGCGGTGGCGAATCATCGAAGCGCGTTCGGCACGACGATCGCCGGCCTAGTCAGCGACGCCGGCTCGTTTGCGATCCTTGCCCCGCTCACGGTCGCCCTGCTCCTCCTGCGCCGCTGGAGGCGTCCCGCCGACGACATTGCCCTGATCGTCGTCGCCGCCGGGTGCGCGGCGTTGCCATCGCTCGTGAAGCTGATTGTCGCCCGTCCACGCCCCACGATCGAGCATTTGACCCATCTGACGTCGCTCAGCTTCCCGTCCGAGCACACGACGCAGGCCGCCGGGATCTATCTCGCGATCGCCAGCCCCTTGACGCAGGGCCGATCACCGCTCTGGCGTGGGGTCGCGCTGACGGCCGCGGTCATTATCGCCCTGGCGGTTGCCCTTTCACGGGTCCTCCTCGGCGTCCATTACCCAACCGATGTCGTCGCCGGGCTCCTGCTCGGGTGGCTCTGGACGATCGGCATCTTCCGCTATGCCCGGTCGGAACTGAAGCCGCCCGGAAAGCCGGAGATCGTCCAGGCCGCGCCAACCGCGTAGTGTGGCTCGACCCTGACACGACCTCTTGCCATTGAGGTAACGGCAAAGTACGGCGATTGCGACCGGCTGAAACGATTTCACCGCGGGTGATGCCCCGCCCGTGCCCCGCGCGTTAAACCTGCAGCGATCGGGGAGCAAATTCCGCGCGAAACGCGCGAACAAAAGGGGGGCGTACGCCCAATGGTCGGCAGGACAAGTTCGTTCAGCGTTCGCAGAGCGTTGGCGGCACTGATGGGGGCGGCCGTGCTGACGGTCGGCATTCCCGCCGCGACCGCGTCGGCCGCCGGCATCAATGACTATCCCTATCGGGGGACGGTCAACCGCATCGATGCCTGGGGCTTCTACACGGGGTACTGCACTTCGTTCGTCGCCTTTCGGCTGGCCCAGGATGGCGTCCGCTTCCACGGCGCGTCTTTGACCGGCCCGAACGGTAGGAGCGCGTTCTTCGGGAACGGTGGATCCTGGGACGCCGCGGCGCGCAGCATCGGGTACACGGTGGACAGCCATCCGTCAGTCGGTGCCGTCGCCGTCTGGCACGGTGGCGAGAATTACGCCTGGTGGGGCGGCCACGTCGGATACGTGATGGCGGTCACCCCGGCGGGCCAGGCCGTCATCGAGGAGTACAACTGGACCCACTCGGTCGCGTATGACCAGCGCGTAGCCACGGCTCCGCGCTACATCCACTTCGTCGCGACCACCGCCGCTCCCGCGCCGCCGGCGCCCCAGCCGCAGCCGGCACCACCGGCCGGGCATCTCTATCGGATGACCGACGTAGTTCGGCAGCGCTCTGGACCGGGAACGGGCTACGCGACACTCGGCTTCACACAGAACGGCCAGCAGATTTCCATCACCTGCCAGACCCGCTCGGGCAGCGTGATCAACGGGACCGGGATCTGGGACCGCCTGAGCGACGGCACCTACGTCACGGACTTCTACACGACGACGCCGGCGTTCAACAACTTCAGCCCCGGACTTCCGCGCTGTTAAACGACATGCAAAGCGAGGGCCGCCGATGCGGCCCTTTTTTTATGACTCCGGGGCCTCCCCGCGCCTGATCTTCTCGAGGCGTTCCCGACTCTTCGGATCGAGACGATCCTCGAGGCGCCGGGCGATGTCGGAGCGAGCGCGGGTGTCGCCAATCTGCCGGTCTCGCCGCTCGAGGGCCGCGTCGAGCTGCCCCTTGAGGATGAGCGCCGAAACGGTCTTGATCCCGCGGCTGAGGGCATAGTCACGTTGAAGGCCGTCGGAGGTGGCGACCGTCACCTCGTCGGACGGCCTGGCGGCGAAGACCAGCCGCTCGATGACGTGGTCGGCTGACGTCTTGCCACCGGAGTAGATCACCTGGATGCCGGCAATTCGCTGCTCTGAGGCGGCGGAATCCGCCCGACGGTGCGAGTCGAAGACGACCACCACCTCCTGCCGTGTCATCGCGCCGTAGTCCGCCATCATCGAGATCAGGAGGTCCCGGGCGTCTTCCAGCTTCACGTCCTTGAGGGCGGCCAGCTCGGGCCAGGCAAAGATCATGTTGTAGCCGTCAACGATCAGCCGGTCCATGACCTCAGAGTACTCAGGTCGCTCGACCGGGGCGCCCGGTACTATCGTTTGGATGCAGCCGCAGCAAGAGGGACTTTCGGGCAGCGAGCTTCGCCGCGACGTGTCTGTTTGGGGCTCCTACATGTGGGGCTACGCCGCCGTTGGCGCGGACATCTATACCGCCCTCGGCATCATCACCCTGGCGGCGCTGGGCCTGGCGCCGCTGGCCTTCCTCGCGGCCGGCCTGGTCTTCGCGCTGGTGGGTCTGTGTTACGCGGAATTGGCCTCCTCCTACCCACTCGCCGGAGGAGGTCAGTACTTCACCTTGCGCGGCCTTGGCGACTTCTGGGGACTTGTGGCAGGTGCAGCGCTGGTGCTCGATTACACGATCGACATCTCGCTGTTTACGGTAGTCGCCTTTGGCTACTTCAACTACTTCGTGCCATTCCTCAGCTTCGGACACCACGTCACCGATTTTTCGATCGCGATGGGCCCGATCCACCTCACCTGGATCTGGCTGATTGAGTCACTTGCCGGCATCTTGTTCCTCATCTGGCTGAACGTTCGCGGCATCAAGATTTCGACCGATTTCAACGGCCTTATCGGCACCATCGCTATTGTCGCCCAGACCCTGATCGTGGTCGCGGGCTTCGTCCTGGTCTGGCATCCAGAGATGGTCGCCAACGAGTTCCTCTTCGATCGGCCGTCGTTAAGCCAGTTCGCGTTCGGCTCGTCGCTGGCGATCATCGCCTTCGTGGGACTCGAAACGATCTCACAGGTCGCCCAGGAAACTCGTCGCCCTGCCACCATCATTCCACGGACCTCCATCGGGCTCGTCATTTCCGTCCTCTTGTTCGCAATGGCCTTTTCAATCCTTTCGGTCGGCCTCCTTCATCCCCTGGAATTTCGGAATCACGACGGGGACGCCGTAGCCCTGATAGCCAGTCGAATCCCGGCTATCGGTGTGGTGGCCGCGCCAGTCACCGCGGCCATCGGCGCCCTGATCGTCTTCATCTCCGCCAACTCGGGGGTGGTCAGCTCATCCAGATTGAGCTATTCGATGAGCCAGTTCGACCTACTGCCGAGGTGGTTTTCCCGAGTGAACAAGAAATCCGCAACTCCCTCGCGGGCGATCATTGTGTTTGGGGGCGTGGCCCTGATTCAGACCGTGATCGCGTTTCTAACCCCTGGTCCCCCCGGAAAGACGGCAGCCATCGCCGTGTTGGCGGACTTGTATGCCTTCGGAGCGACGACGGGATACCTCCTCGTCTTCATCTCGCTCTTCGTGCTCCGCTTCAAGGATCCATTTACCCCTCGGCCCTACAAGATGCCGCTGAACATCCAAATCCAGTACAAGGGCCGCCAGGTCTGGTTTCCCTTGCTAGGCGTTCTGGGTTTCCTGGGCGTCCTGTTCTTTCTCGTGATGGTTCTGCTCACGCATGAGTATGCCCGGATCGTCGGCCCGATCTGGGTGGTCGGCGCAGTCATCCTCTTTGCTGTCTACCGCCGCAAGCGCGGCCTACCCATGTTCAAGACACTCGACCGCGACTGGGTCAGCGCCACGCGAAAGGTCCTGCTGGAGGCCGAGGAGTACAAGTCGCTGGAGGAGTACGACGCCGCGCTCGAAGACCATCGAGCGCAGATGGGCGGCGGCCAGAAACCCGCTCCGCCCGCTCCGCCCGCGCCCGCCGACGACCCACCGCCGCCGCCGGCGATCACCTAGGTGTAGTTCCCACGAAGGTTATTGACAAATAGAGAGCCCCTCTGTTCGGTTTGGGTGTGCAACCAACCAGACCGACAGGAGGCTCTCAA
>JALYYC010000124.1 GCA_030946755.1 Candidatus Dormiibacterota bacterium | reverse complement strand
CCACGCCAGCCTCCCTGCTAATTAAGGGCGGGCGGTGCGGTCCCGTCAAGTCGCCGCATCCGCAAGGCTGACCGCAAGACAGAGAAAGCGTTACTCGATCGTCGCGCCCTGGCCCGAACAGGGGAGGTGGACCGCGACGTTACGGAGAGTAGAGCCATGCACGAGCTAGGAAACATCCTCTCGCTGCGCTTCACGAACCCCACGGTCGCCCACGCCTCCCGCACTCCGGCCCAGTTGACCTTTTGTTACCAGTGCCACTGCGCGGTCGACCTCCGTGCCACGACGTCGGCACTGCGGTCGGGCCACTGGGCGAGGATCGGCACCTGTGCCCACTGCGGAACGACGATCACGCGGATTCAAAAAGCCAGCTGACGCTCCCCATCGCGAGGGGGTCCGCCGCAGCGGGTAACATCCTTGCGTGACCACCCGGCCATCGAGGCCAGCAGCGCGCCGCGCCCGGCGTGCCGCCCCGAATCCGGACGCCGCGGAGGCGCACGCGCCGAGCCAGCAGGGCCGGCCCGACAAGTCCTCCTACGCGATGATCCTCGCCTTTGCAGCGGCGATGCGCTCGACCTGCCTGAGCCGCCGGGTCGGTTGTGTCATCGTCCGCGACGGGCAGGTGATTGCGACCGGCTACAACGGCACACCCAAGGGGACCTGGCATCCGGAGGAGTTCCCGCGACCGTGCCCGTGTGTCGGCGGTGTCAGCGGCGCCGACCTCTCCTTGAAGTACTGTGCCCATGCCGAGGCCAACGCCCTGGCCCAGAGCGCGTATCGGGGGTCTTCGACCGCGGGCGCCGAGATCTTCTGTACCAATTTCCCCTGCATCGAATGCGTAAAACTCCTGATCAGCGCCGGGATCCGCACCATCTTTTACGTGCACGGCTATCCGGACGTCAGCGGGCTTCGCGACCGGTACCTGAGCCAGGCAGGGATCCCGACGCACCCGATTCCCTGGTCGCGGATTCAACCGCACCTGTCGCAACTGGCCAAGGGCTAGCCGTCGGCGCATCGATGACGAATCCCACCGTCATCGCCGGCTGAGGGCGCGCGACCGACGCGGACGCCGCCGGCAGGAACGCGGCGCAGACCACCACGAGGACCACCCATAGCCGCAGGTCCCCGCCCATACCCACGCAACGGGGGGCGCGGGCGACACCAAGCCGTCGTCGCGACCCTGCGCCAGCCATGCCATGGCGGCGTTACAGCGCGGCCGGGGCCGGGTGGACCTGTCAATAGGCCAGATGGCCTACTGGACCGAAAGGTCCGCTTTCTAGTATGGCCAGCATGGACTCTGCCACCACCCTGGCCCGGCTGCGGACGACCACCGCGTCGGCCGGAACGCTGTTGCTCGTGAGCGGCGCGTTCGCGATGTATCAGATGACCTCCTTGACGCTGGGCGCCCCGACCAGCCGGCAATTGAGCCTCTCACTGAGCGCCCCGAGCATCGAGCTGCAGGAGGAGGCAAGCCCATTCGGGAGCTATCGCGACGCCGTGCTGGGTGAGCTGGCGACGATCAGCGTTCCGCGACCGGTCGCGTTCTCGGCTGCGGCCGGCCACGCGGCGGGTGCGGCCCGCAAGGCTTCAGTGGCCCGGGCGGTCGCCCCGGTTCGCGCGGCGACGCCGGCTTCAGCAACCGCGCCTGAGCAGCCGGCCACCCGGCCGTCAACCGACCCCGGGGTGATCCTGGAAACGGAGACCGAGACCGTGGCGGGAACTAACTATCATGACCCCGATGTCCGCGGTCTTCGACTGGCTCGCGGTCGGAGACCTGGGTCTCGAGGATAGCGGCACCAACCCCGACCCCGTCCTCGGAGGTGCGGCCGCCCGTCTCGCCTTGCACGCGTCGGCCCTGGGTGCCCACGTCGCCCTGGTCGCGAAAGTCGGCGACGATGATCTCGGGCGGCGCGCCCAGGAGTTGCTGCGCCGGACCAGGGTGGATCTGCGCTGGGTGCGCCGTGTCGCCGGCGTAAGGACGACTGCCTATCACGAAGGCGTCGGCCGGCCAGGCGGTTGGCAGGTCGACCGCGGCGCCGATGCCACCCTGCGCCTCGACGAACTCCCCTCACCCTCGAGCGCGCCGGCGAAGCTCGTGGTCGTGTCCGGATACAGCCTCTGCGTCGAGCCGGCCCGGTCAACCGCACTGGGCGCGCTGCGGACCGCCCGAGCCCGCCAGGCCCGGGCCGCCCTGTTCCTCCCCGCGGAGCAGCTCTGGCAGACGAATGCGCGCATGACCCTGCGCCTCGTCGAGCCCGCGATCGCCCTCGCGCACACAGTGGCCCTCTCCCAGCGGGACGTTTCGGTGCTTTTCGGGAAGCCGCTCGAGCCGCGTGAGGCGCTGCGGCGATTGTCCGAGCTGGGACCGCGACTCATCTACCTGGCGGCCGACGACGGGGCCGCCTGGCTTCGGGACGGCGCCCGTGCCTATCGCTGCGATGCGCCGGGCGGCCATCAGCCGCGCGACCGGTATGCGGCTCCGGCGGCATTCTGGGTTGAGCTGGCTCGCGCCACCCCGTCGAGGAAGGCGGCGGACGCTGCCGTCGCGTATGCGCAGAGCATCCGGCGACCCGCGGCCCTGCCGGCGCTCCGACCATGACCAACCGGCTCGCTCAAGAGACAAGCCCGTACCTCTTGGAGCATGCCGCGAATCCGGTCGACTGGTACCCGTGGGGACCGGAGGCCCTCGATCGAGCGCGGGTCGAGCAGCGACCGATTCTCCTGAGCATCGGGTACAGCGCCTGTCACTGGTGTCACGTGATGGCGCGGGAGTCGTTTATGGACCCGGAGGTGGCCGAGCAGATGAACCGCTCGTTCGTCTGCATCAAGGTCGACCGCGAGGAGCGGCCCGACCTCGACCAGGTCTACATGCGGGCGGTCCAGGGGATGACCGGGTCAGGAGGCTGGCCGATGACCGTCTTTCTCCTCCCCGACGGCACGCCGTTTTTCGGCGGCACCTATTTCCCGCCTACCGAGCGCTTCGGCATGCCCTCCTTCCGTCGCGTCCTGGCCGCGGTCGTCGAGGCCTTCACGCTTCGTCGGGCCGAGGTACTGGAGACGGCCGCGCAGATCCGCAATTTTCTTGCGCGTCCCGCGCCCGCCGCCGCCCCCGAGCCGCTCGGCACCGGGCTGCTCGACGAGGCCTACCAGCGACTGCAGCGCGACTATGACCGCGCCCACGGCGGATTCGGCGGCGCGCCGAAGTTTCCGCAGCCGATGCTGATCGACTTTCTCTTGCGCACCAACCGTCGCTGCGGCGACGAGCCCGCGCTCGCCATGGCCGTCGAGACGCTCCATGCGATGGCCGCCGGCGGCATCTACGACCAGCTGGGCGGCGGCTTTCATCGCTATGCCGTCGACGGCCACTGGCTGGTGCCCCACTTCGAAAAGATGCTCTACGACAATGCGCTCCTGGCGCGCGCCTACCTCGACGGCTGGCAGCGAACCGGGGACCCGACGTTCAGGCGCGTCGTTCTGGAGACGCTCGACTTCGTCAGCAGGGAGATGACCTCGCCCGACGGCGGCTTCTACGCCAGTCTCGACGCGGACAGCGAGGGCGAGGAAGGCCGGTTCTACCTCTGGACTCCGCAAGACCTTCGCGACGCGCTCGGCGCGGCGGAGGCCGCGGCGGTTGCCGCCGCGTTCGACGTCACCGACAGCGGCAACTTCGAGGGACGCAACATCCTCCATCCGGTCACCGCGGAGGCGCCCGCCATCATGGACCGCGCTCGCGCGCGCCTCCTCGAGGGTCGGTCCCGGCGCGTCCGACCCCACCGCGACGAGAAGGTCCTTGCCGGATGGAACGGCCTGATGCTCCGGGCGATCGCGGACGCGGCCCGCATCCTGGATCGACCCGATCTGGAGCTGTTGGCGACCCGGAATGCCCGCTTCCTCCGCGACCGCCTGACCGCGGGGCGGCGGATGCTTCGCAGTTACAAGGACGGACGGGCGACGCTCCCCGGATACCTGGAGGACCAAGCGTCGGTCGCCGATGGCCTGCTGGCCACGTACACGCTGACGCTGGACTCCGCCTGGCTTGACGGCCTGCGAGGAACGGTCGAGGAAATGATTGCCTCCTTCTGGGATCCGGTTGCGCAGGCCTTCTTCGATACCGCGGCCGACCATGAAACGCTCGTGGTGCGGCCGCAGGACACCACCGACAACGCGATCCCGTCCGGGACCGCGATGGCGATCGATGTCCTGCTCCGAGCGGGCACCCTTCTCGGGGAGGATTCCTGGGTCGAGCGCGGCCGCACCGCTCTCACCCGGCTGGCGCCTACCGCGGCGCGAGCCCCGCTGGCGTTCGGGCGCCTGCTCGCGGCGCTCGATTTCGAGCTCGCGAGGCCGATCGAAATCGCGATCGTGGGCGAGAGTCCTGCGGAGGACCGGCTCAGGCTGCTCGACGTCCTGCGGCAGCGCTACCTGCCAAACGTTCTGCTGGCTGGAAGTCCAGGCGACGCACGCCCGAATATCCCCATCCTGCAGGGTCGGACCGCGATCGGCGGCCGGCCGACGGCCTACCTGTGCGAGGGATTCGTGTGCCAGGCCCCCACCACTGATGCGGCGGCCCTGGCAGCCGCCATCGACCAGATCAGCGCACGGACGGCCTGAGCCACGCCTCGTAATCGGCCGGGGTATTGAGGTTGCGAAAGGATCGCAGCTCCGGATCGACCGACCGCAGCTCGGCCTCGTCCATGTAGCGCACTCGACATGCCTCGAAGAGGACGCCGACGCGGCGCTGGCCCGACGAAAGTAGGTTGTCGATCCGCGGCGCCAGCGTCACGGCATAGACGGCACAGACGCCCTGCGGCTCGCCGCCGACACGTGGCACGACCGCGTCGACGCCGTCCGCGGCGCGCACCATGAACGGGCCGAGGGCCGGCTCGATATCAGGCAGGTCGCAGCCGACCACCCAGATATGGAGCGTTCGCGCCGCCCGCATGCCGGCGAGGATCCCGGCAAGCGGCCCCGCATCGGGGTACGCGTCCGGGACGGCCATCGTGCCGATGGGCGCCGATTCCGGCTGCCCACCCGCCACGATGACCTGGTCGACCACCGCACCGACCCGTCGGCTGATCCGCTGAATCAGGCTTTCGTCTCCTGCCGACAGCGTCGCCTTGTCCCGGCCCATCCGCCGGCCGCGACCACCCGCCAGGATCACCAGGCTGCACCCTGACACCATGAAGCCAGCTTAAAACAGGCTACTGGCTGATGGCGCCCGAGATGTTGCAGAAGACGTTCTGGATCTGGTTCCCGATGACGACCAGCAGCACGATCACGACCACCGCGATCAGGACCAGGATCAACGCGTACTCAACCATGCCTTGCCCACGCTCGCCGCGCATCAGGCGCGCCGTCAGACGCCGTAGTCCACTCAACACATCGCCATTGTGCCCGCAGGACCTTTCGGGGCTCGTTACATGATCGTGCCATTCCACCTCGCGCGAACACCAGGGGAACGCGACCCGGAAAAGGAGATGTCGCAATGGCGACCGTAATCCGTGGGTGGCGCAAACCGGCCGCGGCGGGGTGGTTGTATGCGCTAGTACCCACCAAGGAGGATTGGATGACATCACGTCTCGTTACCCGTTTCGGCTCGATTGTCGTGGCCATGGTCGTGACCGTAGGCCTGGCGTTGAGCACGGCCCCGCTCGAGGCCGCCGCCGCCGGCCGGACTCATCTCGTCTGGCGCTGCTCGACGCGCCATCACGTCCGTCACTGCACCCGGGTCCGGGTCGCCTGGCACCCGGTCGTGTGGCATCGCGTCGTCAAGCCGGTCGCGCCGAAGCCGAAGGCCCCGACCCCGCAGGTTGCCCCGGTGGTCCTGCTGACCTCGGGCGGCCTTACGGGTCAGGAGGTCGCGCTCGTCAATCGCGATCGCGCCGCCGCCGGCCTGCCGGCCCTGCGCGAGACGCAGGCGCTCGATCTGGTCGCCACCTCGCGCGCCCAGGACATGGCGACCCATGGATACTTCGCGCACTACCGGCCGGGCTCGTCGACCCTCGCGGTGGTCGAGCTGCTTCGCGGCTATGGCGTGCCCTACAGCTGGGCGGGCGAGAACATCATCTGGGAGTCGGGCCAGCCGTCGGCAAACCTCGCGAGCTACTTCAATACCTGGTGGATGAACTCGCCAGAGCACAAGGCGAACATCCTCAGCTCGCACTACGGTCACATCGGCGTCGGCGTCTTCACCAGCGGCAGCCGCGTCTACATGGTCGAAGATTTCACTAACTAGCGCGCGATCGACGCAAAAAAGACCGGCACCGTGCCGGTCTTTTGTTTTGTAGTCGACGCCGAGTTACGGGCTGCTCGAGGCCGAAACGGACGTCGCCGCGCTCGCCGCGGCGGTCGCGGAAGTCCCGCCACTGCCGACATTGACGTTGGTCACACCACCAACGCCGAACCAGTGCCCAACCGCGAAGCCGTAGAACAAGATCGCGAGAATCACGATCAGGGCGATCAGGAAGATCGCCACAACCGCCGCGCTAGAGCCGCCGTCGCCATTGTCATGCTCGTGAACGACTGCCATGAATTACCTCCCGGTATCCTTTATTGGTAAGTTGATACCGTGGCTATAATATCAGTGTCCTATCCTTACGTCAAATAATTGGCACGTAGGGCCGCCACCGCGCTGTGAATATGTGGAGGCCCTGTGGAAAAGCTCGTCGCGCGCTGGTCAGGGCCGGCGGGCGTAATCTCGGGTGGTCGCCTGGTCGACCGGCCGGATGACGATCTCATCAATGTTGACATGAGATGGCCGGGTCACCACCCAGACAATACAATCGGCGACGTCAGCGGCGACCAGCGGCGTGACTCCCTTGTATGGGGTTGACGCGCGCTCCCGGTCGCCCTTGAAGCGAACCAGGCTGAACTCGGTTTCGGCCAGACCCGGCTCGATCTCGGTCACCCGGATCGGCTCGCCCAGCAGCTCGAGCCGGAGCGTTCCGGAGATCGCCCGGACGGCATGCTTGCTGGCGGTGTACCCGACCCCGCCCGGGTAGACCTCGAAACCCGCGACCGACCCGAGATTGACGATGTGGGCGCGAGGCGCCTTCCGCAGCAGGGGGAGGCAGGCGCGCGTCATGCGGAGCACCCCCAGCACATTGGTCTCCATCATCTGAACCCAGTCTTCATCGCGACCATCCGCAACCGGCTCGAGCCCCGCGGCGAGGCCGGCGTTGTTCACCAGGATTTCGACCTGGCCGTGCTCGGCGTCGATCATTCGGACGAATTCGTCAATGCTGCGCCGGTCCATGACGTCCAGGTGAAGAGCCCGGGCACCGATCTCCGTTGCCAGCGCCTCGAGTCGCTCCATCCGGCGGGCGCCGACCACCACCGTGAATCCCGCGGCCGCCAGCCCTCGCGCCGTCGCCTCCCCGAAGCCCGAACTGGCTCCGGTGACCACGGCGACGCGCGGTGGGTCCGCCATAGGGGTAATGGTAGGCCGGTCGGCGGCCGTCGCTCGCCACCCGGGGTGGCGTTGGTCGCTGAACCGGTATCCTTCGGCGTAAGGAGGGGACCCCTTGAGATTGCACCGTGCCCGCCATCAGGCGCCTGGCGTCGGCCTGCTGGTCCTGGCCGCATGCCTCGCGCTGACTGTCGACCTCGGGTCGGTGACGGCCTACGCCAACGTCGCGCTCAAACCTCCTCCGAAGCCAACGCCGCTGCCAACCCTGTTCCCAACGCCGCGGCCCACGCCCCGGCCGACGCCGACGCCAACACCGTCACCCAGGCCGACGCCAACATCGACGCCCAGGCCGACGCCATCGCCATCGCCATCGCCACCGCCACCGCCGTCCCCGACCCCAGCGCCAACTCCGGCCCCGCCCACCCCAGCCCCGACGGCCACGCCGGTTCCGGTACCACCGGCATTGATCGCCGCCGCGGCGACTCCCGGCCTGGCCTCGACCGGTACGGACACCAGCGCGGCACCGACGCTACCGGCTACGGGACAGGCCGGCAGGGCCAGCCAGGCCGCCGCCACCCAGGCCGCGGAACCGGCAGCGGCGGTTCCCGGAGCCGGCCTCGACACGACGCTGCTCCTGCTCGCGATCGCGATCGTATCGATTCCGCTCTTGATCGTGATGGCGCTAGTGGCGACGGTCTTGACCAGGCGCTGAGCCAGAGGTTCGCTTCGGGATTAGCCCTTGACGGAGCCGGCCAGAATCCCGCGAACGAAGTAGCGCTGAAGCGTGAAGAAGACGATCAAGGGCACGATCATCGAGACGAACGCGGCCGCGGTCAGGTACTGGATGTTCTGACCGAGGGACCCCACCAGGTTGGTCAGCGTCACCGTCAGTGGGGCGACTTCTGGCGTCCCGCCGATGTAGATCAGTGCCACCAGCAGGTCGTTCCAGACCCAGAGGAACTGGAAGATCACCAGGGACGCGATCGCCGGCACAGACAGTGGCAGAACCAGGCGGAAGAAGACGGTCACCGGGCCGGCGCCATCGATCTGGGCCGATTCGAATAGGTCCGCGGGCAGCACCCGGAAAAAGTTGGCCAGCAGGTAAATGGCGAAGGGCAAGCCATAGCCGGTATGGGCCAGCCAGATCGCGAGGAATCCAGCGTTGAGGCCGAACGGAAGGGTGTTCCCGGAGGTGAGGCCCAGGTGGACGGCGAGGGTCAGCAGGGGGATGAAGGTCAGCTGCAGCGGGACGGCGAGGAGCCCGACCAGGGCCAGGAAGATCCAGTCGCGTCCCGGGAAGCGCATCCAGGCAAAGGCATAGGCGGCGAAGGCCGCGATCGCCGTCGGGATGAGCGTGGCGGGAATCGTGATCATAAAGCTGTTGAAGAAGCTCGGGGCCAGGTCGCTGGCCCCCAACACGTGCCGGTAGCTGTCGAGGGTGAACTGAAATGGCGGAGCGAGCGCCGTCCACCATCCACTCGTGTTGAACGCCCCTCCCGACCGGAAGGAGTTGATCAGCAGCCCGAGCGTCGGCACGATCCAGGCCAGGGTCAGGGCTAGCACGGCCACGTTGAGACCTGCGCTGGAGAGACGTGCGGAGAGCCGCGTCGGCCCCAGCTTGGCCGGCTTGGCCGGTTTGGCCGGCTCGGCCATTTCAATTGTTGTAGGAGCCGCGGTCACAACGCTCATCGCCTGGCCTCCACCGCCCGGAACTGGCGCAGATTGAAGATCAGTACCGGAACCACCGCCAGCAGCAGGACGACCGCCAGGGCGCTCGCGTTCGCGTTGTTGCCGGCGCTGTAGAGCTCGGCGAACATGCGCCTGGCCAGGATGTCCGTGTTGTAGTTGCCGGCGGTCATGACGTACACGATGTCGAAGGCCTTGAGCGCGAAAATCACCATGGTGGTGCCGACCACCACGATGGTCGGCATCATGAGCGGCAGGATGATCCGCCGAAAAATCGTCGTCTCATTGGCGCCGTCCACGCGCGCGGCTTCCAGCAGTTCACCCGGAATCCCCTTCAGCGCCGCGGAGAGGATGACCATGGCAAAACCCGTGGCGCCCCAGACCCCGATGAAGATCAGGGCAAAGTTGTTGAATCGGGTGTCCTGGATCCATGTCTGCGGTTGGCCGTGAAAAACGTTGACCAGAATGGCGTTCAGGATGCCCGTCTGTTGGACGTCAGGCGGCCGGTAGTAGTAGACGAACTGCCAGATGATGGACGTGGCCACGAAGGAGATGGCCATCGGCATGAAGATCAGCGACTTGATCGGCTTTTCGTAGCGAACCCGATCGGACAGAACAGCGAGGGTCAAGCCGAAGAGGAGCACTAACCCGGGGTAGAGCAGCAGCCAGAGAACGTTATTTCGCAGCGTGATCAGCACCCCGTGGTCAGTCAGCTCCCTCACGTAGTTGGCGACGCCGACGAAGTTGCTCCCGCCGCGGTCAAAGAAACTGCGGACGATCGTGCCCACCATCGGGTAGACCAGGATGACGCCGACCAACAGGATGGCCGGCCCGACCCAGACCCAGGGCCGGACGGAGGGCTGGGTTCGCTTCGGAAGCCTACGGACAAGAATGTCAGTGCCCACGATGTATCCGACCAACACGGCCGGCACACCGATGATCACGGCGAGGAGCGCCGGCAGGTTGACCGTCAGCAACGTCTGCCAGTCAACCTGCAGCGTCGGAAGCGCCATTGTCACCAGCGTGCTCGCGTCCATGCCGGCTGTCTTTCGGCCGTTATCTAGCTAGGGCGAGGTGCCCACATAGGCGGTCTGCTGCACCTTGTCCAGCTCGGCGAGGATGGTGTCGAGCTGTCCCTGGTTCTGCACGAACTTGAGGACCGCCGACCAATAAGCGTTCCGCATGTCGCTCGGCATCAGGTCACCCGCGTCGTAGCGCGCGATCTTGGTGTCGACGACGACCTGTGCCAGCGACTTCGAGATCGCGTCCGGATAATCGCTGAGGCTGACCTGCTTGTTGATGGCTATCTTGCCGCCGCCCCGCTTGACCCAGATGTCCTGCGCCTCCGCCGTCGCCAGGTACTTCAGCAGCGCCCGGGCCTGAGGGGTGTCCTTGGTCATCACGAAGGCGTCACCAGCGACGACGTGCGAGCCGGTATTCGCCGAGCTCACGTCGGGCAACGGGAAGACGGCGTAGTCCGTCCCGGCGGTCGGCTTGGGGGTGTAGCCATCGAAGAAACTGGTGATGAACGAACCCTGGTTGAACATGTAGCACTTCGGCGGGCTGGCGAAGAGGCCCTGGCCTCCATCGCCGAAGGTGGTGGCAATCATGTACTGCTTCCCGCCGTAGACGTTGCTGTCGTTCGACCCGAGGATTTGCTGGCCCCAGGTCTGCCAGGCCTGCTTGATCTCAGGCGAGCTCCACTTGGTCTTGCCCTGCCACCAACTGTCGTAGACGGTTGGCCCGGCCTGGCTCAAGACGATCTCTTTGTGCCAGTCACTCCCCGGCCAGCCCGATGCCGCCTGGCTTTCCAGGGCCACGCACCAGGGCGTCCCGCCGTCGGCCTTGATCTTGGCGGTGAGGGTCGTCAGGTCGGACCAGGTCTTGGGAGCCGTGTAGCCTTTCGCCTGGAACGCCTTCGGGTCGTACCAGACCACGCCTTTCAGCGCGGCCCACGCATAGAGCGTAATCAGCTTGCCGTCGACCTTCCCCAGGTTGATCCAGTCGGAGCCGTAGTTCGAATTCAGCTGACTCATATCGAGCTTGTCGTCGAGCGCGATGAGCTTGCCCGCGCGGGCCAGCTTGATCAGGGTGCCCACGCCCGGGGCCGCGGTCACATCCGGCGGGTTGCCGGCGCTGATCTTGGTCTGCAGGATGGCATCGAGATCCCGGGTGGCCTCAAAGGAGATCTTGACTCCCGTCTGGTCCGTAAACGGCTTCATGACCGCGTCGAACGAGTCCTTCTCGGTGCCGGTCCAGGTGCCGAGGATGTGGACCGTCCCGCCAATCTTTCCGGACGACGTGCTCGTACTGTTGCCGCACGCGGCGACGCCGATAACCATGATGGCCATCGCGGCCAGAATTCGGGTCAACCTTCCCATTTGGTTTGCCTCCTCACTGCTCCCGTAAGCGCCGTCCCGACGAATGCGCGGGAATTACGCCTCGCTGGCGGGGCTCCTCATCAGCGAGTCTATGGACGGCGTGGGCGTTTGTCAATTGCCGCCGAACTCAGCGGGCCCTTCGTCGATCCGCGGCTCTTAGCCGTTTTTGCGCTTTTTCTCGAGGTCATTGAGGATCGCATCAAGCGACCCGGGGTTGCGGATGTACGCGACCACCCCACTGGCGAAGGCGGCCTGGAGCGACCTCGACTGCAGGAGCGCGACGTCGAACTCCGGCGGGTTGGCCGCGGCCAGCAACGCCGCCGCTCGCCTCAGGATCGGATCGGGGTAGGCGTCCAGGCCTACGGCCTTATTGGGCGACACGGCGCCGCCGCGTTTGACCAGAATTTGCTGCGCCTCGCCGGTCGTCAGGTAGTTGATCAGGTCGCGAGCCTCAGGTGAGTCCGTGAACATCCCGAGGAGGTCCCCACCGACAACCTGGGCTCCCAGGTACTGGGTGCCGACATCTGGGAATCCAAACGCATTGACCTTCGACACCGGCCGCGCGTTCCGGATGCTCTGGGTGAGCAGCTGGTCCTGGCGATGCAGGTAGCATCCGGGCGGACTCTGAAACATGGGCTCGAAGGCGGTGGCGAAGTTGGTATCGAGCACATAGCTCTTGCCCCCGTAGGCCAGCGAAGCACTGTTGACGATCGCGCCGAACGACTGCCAGGCTCGCTTCATTTCGGGGGAAGTCCAGGGTTCCTGGCCCAGGCTCCATTTCTCGTAGGTCGCCGGGCCTGCCTCCCGCAAGAAAAAGTCCTTGATCCAATCCGCACCCGGCCAGCCTGACGCCGCTCCACTCTCCACGCCGATACACCACGGCGTCGTCTGGGTGGTTGAAACGATCCGGTCGGCGTCCGCCGCCAGCTCGCCCCATGTCTTCGGAGGGTTGGTGAAATCCAGGCCTGCGCTCGCGATGGCCGACGGGTCGTAGAAGATCAGGCCGTTGATCGACGCCTTGACGAAGACTCCGACAAGCTTGCGGTTGACCGTGCCAAGCCTGACCCAGCCGGGACCATACTGGCTGGCCATCCGGTTCATGTCCAGCACGTTGCCGAGATCGACAAGCTTGCCCGCCCTGGCAAGGTCGGCCATCTGGCCCGGGCCGGACAGGCCGGCGAGGTCCGGCGCCTCGCCCGCCTGAAGCCGGGCCGCGAGCAGGCTGTCCAGGTCGCGGCTCGGCTCGTAGTCAACCTTGTTTCCGCTGCGGGTCTCCCACGGTTTGACCATGGCGAGAAAGGCTGCCTGCTCGTCACCAATCCAGGTGCCGATGACATGCAAATGCTTACCACCATTGCTGGGTGTCGTCCCGGCCGGGTCGCACGCCGCCAGGAAGGCCGTGAGCAGCGCGAGCGCCCACAGACGCGCTGACCTGGAGTCAATCACGCTACCGGTCTCACGATACCTGGCAAGTCTCTATTGACCTGTGGAGCGCTTCGGGCATAGACTGGCCGCATGGCAGGGGTCACCTACGAGCATGTATACAAGCGCTACCCCGGAAACGTCGTCATCGACGACATGAACGTCGAGATCAAGGACAAGGAGTTCGTCGTCCTCGTCGGTCCCTCGGGCTCAGGGAAATCCACCGCGCTTCGGATGTTGGCCGGTTTGGAAGAGATCTCCGACGGCAAGGTTTCCATCGGCAACCGGGTCGTCAACGATGTCGCCCCCAAGGACCGGGACATTGCGATGGTGTTCCAGTCGTACGCCCTTTATCCGCACATGACGGTGTACGACAACCTGTCGTTCGGGCTCAAGCTGCGAAAGACCCCCAAGGGCGAGATCGACAAGCGGGTCCGGGAGGCGGCTGACATCCTGGGCCTGGAGCCGTATCTCGACCGGAAGCCCAAGGCGCTTTCGGGAGGGCAGCGGCAGCGCGTTGCGCTGGGCCGCGCCATCGTGCGCCAGCCCCAGGTCTTCCTGATGGATGAGCCGCTCTCGAACCTGGATGCCAAGCTCCGGGTCGCCACGCGCGTGCAGATCCTCAAGCTGCATCAACGGCTCCAGACGACCTTCATATATGTCACCCACGACCAGGTCGAAGCGATGACGATGGGCGATCGGATCGTCGTTCTCGACAAAGGGATCGTGCAACAGGTCGACACGCCGGCGTCCCTCTATCATCACCCGATCAACATGTTCGTAGCGGGCTTTATCGGCAGCCCGGCGATGAACTTCCTGCCGGTCAAGGTCGGCGGCAACGGAAAGGCGGCCTTGCAGGGAGAGGGCTTCGAAATTCCCGTGTCCGAGCGCCTCCTCTCGGAGGCTGGCGCGCAGCGCGGTCAGGAAGTCATCATGGGGATTCGACCCGAGGATCTCAAGGATGCCCGGTTCCCCGGTCGGGAAGATCTGCCGAAGGTGCGCTCCAAGGTCGAGGTCACCGAAAGCATGGGCAGCGAAAACTTCGTCTACCTCAACCTCGGTGGCAAGACGCTGACGTCTCGCATGGACCCGCGCAGCGAAGACCTGCAGGCCGGTCAGACCGCTGAGATCGCGGTCGACACCCAGCACATCCACCTGTTCGATCCGAAATCGGAGAAGGCGCTGGTCAGCGGGGGAAAGCCGGTCCAGAGCTAGGCCGCCGCCCTCGATCGTCCTCGCTTCGTGGGGAGCGGCTGCGCTTGGGGAAAGCAGGGGACCGACCCCTTTCCACTCTCAATATATCGCGCCCCGGGGGGCTTGCGGCAAGCCCCCGGTCGTGCCGCATAATCGGCGGCCGAGGCCGGAATCTGCGGATATGGGAAGGAGATGAGCGGGCTGAGCCGCTACGTGTTGGGTTTCGAGGAGACCGACCGGACGCTGGTCGCGGTCGTTGGCGGCAAGGGCGCGCACCTGGGCGAGCTTTCGCGGGTCGAAGGCATCCGCGTGCCGGCGGGCTTTTGTGTGACGAC
>JALYYC010000095.1 GCA_030946755.1 Candidatus Dormiibacterota bacterium | reverse complement strand
GGGTTGAAGCGAGCGGGAACGCTGCCCCACCCGACACCGATGCCGAGGGAGCAGCGGCAGCAATTGTTTATCGCGCTCGCGATGATTAATGCCGCGGCTGTCGTGGGGATCGCGGGCTTCATCTACTTAGCGCTGCACCTTACTGGCATTCGGCGGTTCGCGATTGCCTTAGTTCCCCTCACTCTTTCGGAAATTGCTTCGCACTACGGCGTGCTGAAGCTGCGGAAGGTCCGAGGTCGCCTGAGCCCCGGCATTCTGGGCTGGAAGCCGCGCCACGAACTCGCGGTGGTGAGTGTGGCCGCCCTCGCTATCAGCGCTTTCCTGCTAATCGCGGGGCTGTTATGGATTCCGAACTAGGGCGAGAAGAAGACCTTCTAGTCAGCACCCGTCGAGCACGGTAGAATGGCGCCATTCGTCCCAGCAAACGTCGCAGCCCTTCCACGGCCTTGAAGACACGGCGAAAGCGGATCGCGCGCCCGAAGCGCTCGGCCTCCCGCCAGCGTTTTCGGATCAAGGCTCCGCGGCTGCCCAAGCTCGAGGTCCCGTCGCGCCAGCAGCGAGAACTGGCGGGGATCGCCCTTATCGTGCTCGCCGGCCTGATCGTGCTGGCGGTCGCGCTGGGGTCGAGCGGGTCCGCGATGCACGTCCTGAACGGCGGCCTGGTTGCGCTGTTCGGCTTGGGCGTAGTCTTCGTGATCCTTGCGATCGCGGCGGCTGGCATCGAGATGCTTATGCCCTGGATCGAAACGATGACCTGGGGTCGCGGTCTCGGCCTGGCACTGCTGGCCCTCAGCGCCCTCGGTCTGCTCGACGTCTCGGTCGGTCACAGTGCCGGCTCGGTCGGCCGGCTCGAGGGGGATGCGCTCGGGAGCCTGCTCGGCACCGCCGGCAGCGTCCTCATCCTGGTCGCGGTCCTGCTGGGCTCGCTGGTGCTTGCCTTTGATGTCTCGGTGCGGGATGCGGTAGGCGGGCTCCGTGAGCACTACCTGGCGGCCCGACCAGAGCCGAAGCCGGTCGCGAAGCCCAAGCCGAAGCCGGCCGAGGGGTGGCACGCGCAGAACCAGGTGTTTCGAACCGAGACCGAGGAACCGGTCCTGGTCCCGATCCAGGGCGTCGGGGCCGCCCCGACCCCGGTCGTGCTGCCCGTTCCCGAGCCCATTCTCGAACCGGAGGTGCCCGTCTCGAAGCGGAAGCGCCCGGCGGAAGCCGTTCTGGCCGTCGTTCCCGATCCAGAGGTTGCTCCGACCGCGCCGGGGGACGAGGAGCAGCATCATGCCTGGGTCAAGCCCGAGCTGAATATCCTCGACACCGTCGCCGTCCGTAAGGACCGGCTGCACGACGAGATCAAGGCCAATATCAAGTTGATCGAGCAGACGCTGGCCAGCTTCGATGTCCAGGCGACCGTGATCGGCGTCAACTCCGGTCCATCGGTGACCCAGTACGAGATCCAGCCCGGAGTGGGCGTGCCGGTGCGGAAGATCACCGCCCTGCAGAACGACCTCGCGCTCGCGCTCTCGGCGGCGATCCGGATCCAGGCCCCCATCCCGGGCAAACCGGCGCTTGGCATCGAGGTGCCCAACAAGGCGACCAGCCTGGTCACCCTGCGCGAGATCCTGCAAACTCCGGCCTTCCAGAACGACAAGACGCTGCTCTCGCTCGCGATCGGCACCGACGTGTCGGGCAACTCCGTGGTGGGCGACCTGACCAGAATGCCCCATCTGCTGATCGCCGGCGCCACCGGCTCGGGGAAGAGCGTCTGCATCAATGCCCTTCTGGCCGGCCTGATGTTCCAGGCTACGCCCGAGGAGCTGAAGTTGATTCTGATCGACCCCAAGCGGGTGGAGTTCGCGATGTTCCAGGACCTGCCGCACCTGCTCGTCCCGGTGGTCACCGAATCGGAGCAGGCGACCTCAGCGCTGCGCTGGGCGGTAGCCGAGATGGAGAACCGCTACAAGCTCTTCGCCAGCCACACGGTGCGCAACATCGCCGATTTCAATCAGCGCGCGCCGGAGATGGGCCTCGACCGGCTGCCCTTCATCGTGCTGGTCATCGACGAGCTGGCCGACCTGATGATGGTCGCCGCCGGCGAGATCGAGGAGCTGATCTGCCGGGTAGCCCAGCTGGCCCGCGCCGTCGGCATCCACCTGATGGTGGCGACGCAGCGTCCCTCAGCGGACATCATCACGGGCCTGATCAAGGCGAATATCCCGTCCCGGATCGCCTTCGCCGTCAGCTCCAGTATCGACTCACGCGTCATCCTCGACGAGACCGGCGCTGAGAAGCTGCTCGGGCGCGGCGACATGCTCTACCTGCCGGTCGAGGCGGGGAAGGCGACCCGGCTGCAGGGCGTCTTCGTCTCCGACCGCGAGATGAAGGCCCTGATCGACTTCTGGAAGGCGCAAGGCAAGCCGCAGTACCAGGAGGAGATCTTCAACGTCGAGGCGACCGTCTCCTGGGTCAAGGAAGGCATGAAGCGCGATCCGCTCTTCGGTAAGGGGGCGCACGTGGTGGCCACGGAGGGGCGCGCCTCGGTCTCCCTGCTGCAGCGCAAGCTCAACGTCGGCTACACGCGGGCGGCCCGGATCGTCGACCAGCTGGCCGATCAGCGGGTGATCGGCCCCTACGAGGGGTCCAAATCCCGCGAAGTGTTGATGAACCTGCTCGAGGTCGACGAGCTGGTCAAGGACCTCGACGAGAGCAACTGAAGCGCCCAGAATCCCGACAGACAGCTGTCAATTGGGCGGGGTAGCATAGCTCCGTGGCTCAGGACTATTCGTTCGACGTCGTCTCCCAGTTCGACCGCCAGGAGCTGGTCAACGCCGTCAACCAGGCGCAGCGGGAGATCACGACCCGGTACGACTTCAAGGACACCGGGGCGAGCATCGATCTGGGGGAGGACGAGATCACCCTCCAGGGCCCGAGCGACTTCAAGCTCAAAGCCATGATCGATGTGCTGCAGAGCAAGTTCGTCAAGCGCAATCTGTCCCTCAAGATCCTCAAGCCGGGCCCGATCGAGCAAGCCGCCAAGGGCAATGTCCGCCAGAAGCTCGAGCTCCAGGAGGGGATCGACGACGAGCTGGCACGGAGCCTGGTGAAGCAGATCAAGCAGATCTCGCCCAAGGTCCAGCCGCGCATCCAGGGGGACCTGATCCGGGTCTCCAGCCGGGAGAAGGACCTCCTGCAAACCGTGATCCAGGCGCTCAAGGCTGACGAATCTCCGGTCCCCCTGCAATTCATCAACTACCGGTGACCGGTGCAACCGCCCGGAACAACGTTCGAGCTGGCCACGCAGGTAGGGGAGAGGCTGCGCCAGACGAGGCGGTCGCTCGCCGTGGCCGAATCCTGCACCGGGGGCCTACTTGGGGCGGCGATCACGGACGTGCCGGGCAGCTCGAGCTACTTTCTCGGGGGCGTGATCAGTTACGCGGACCAGGTGAAAGTCGAGCAGCTCGGAGTGCCGGCCGCGACGCTGCAAGCCCATGGGGCGGTCAGCGCGGAGACGGCCTGCGCCATGGCCACCGGTGTTCGATCGCTGCTGAAGGCGGATCTGGGCGTTTCGATCACCGGCGTGGCCGGGCCCGGGGCAGAGGGCGGCAAGCCGGTTGGACTGACCTACATCGCGGTCGCGACGGACGTAGGCGTGCGCGCCTATCACTATCAATGGGCCGGGGATCGCTGGGCAAACCGGCGCGACTCGGTGATCGCCGCGCTGACCCTGTTGGCCGGGGCAGCCGACACTATGCGTTGACAGTAACACAAATTAGTAGTAGCATGAACGGCAGAGGCCAGGCCGACCACAAGCAAGGGGTTCACTAAATGTCAGAGAAAGAACGTGCACTAACGGCCGCGCTGACCCAGATCGAACGCTCCTACGGGAAGGGCGCCATCATGAAGCTGAACGACGCGGCGGCCCAGCGTCACGTCGATTCCATCCCGACGGGGGCGATGACGCTCGATCTCGCGCTCGGGGTGGGCGGAATCCCGCGCGGCCGCGTCGTCGAGATCTATGGACCCGAGTCGTCGGGCAAGACGACGCTCGCCCTGCACGTCATCGCGCAATCGCAAAAGCAGGGAGGGACAGCCGCCTTCATCGACGCGGAACACGCGCTCGACCCGGTCTACGCCTCCCACATCGGGGTCAAAACCGAGGACCTGCTCATCTCGCAGCCGGACACCGGCGAGCAGGCGCTGGAGATCGTCGACGTCCTGGTCCGCTCCGGCGCGATCGACGTCATCGTGGTCGACTCAGTGGCGGCGCTCGTGCCGAAGGCCGAGATCGACGGCGAGATGGGGGATAGCCACGTCGCGCTGCAGGCACGCCTGATGTCGCAGGCGCTGCGCAAGCTGACCGGCGCCATTTCCAAGTCGAGCACGTCGGTGATCTTCATCAATCAGCTGCGCGAGAAGGTCGGGATCATGTTCGGCAACCCCGAGGTCACGACCGGCGGCCGGGCGCTGAAGTTCTACGCCTCGATCCGGCTCGACATCCGCAAGGTCGACTCGATCAAGAGCGGCCTCGACGTCACCGGCAACCGGGTCAAGGTGAAGGTGGTCAAGAACAAGGTGGCGCCGCCGTTCAAGTCGGCGGAGTTCGACATCCTCTATAACGAGGGCATCTCCTACTGGGGCAGCGTGCTCGACGCCGGCGTCGATGCCGCCCTGGTGGAGAAGAGCGGCTCATGGTTCTCGTCCAATGGCCAACGCCTCGGACAGGGCCGCGAGCAAACGGTCGGGTTCCTCAAGGCCAATCCCAAGATCGGCGAAGACATCATCGCGCGGCTGAAGGAAAAGACGGTCGAGAAGGCCGAAAAGCTCGAGAAAACGCTCCAGCCGGCGTGAAGCGGCGGGCGGGGGCATCGGCCGCCCCCGCGAATCCGGACAGCCCGGACGCCGCCTACGTGGCGGCGATCAAGAAGCTGGCCCGTCAGCCCCAGTCGCGGGCCGCGCTCGGCCAGAAGCTGGAGCGGCAGGGGTACGCCGCCGACGCGGTGAGCACCGCGCTGGACCGCGCCCAGGCGGAGGGCTATCTCGACGACGGCGAGTATGCGCAGTCAGTGGTCCGTCGCCGTTCAGCCAGCCGTGGCTACGGCCTGATCGCCCAGGAGTTGCGCGCCAAGGGCGTCGAGGATGAGGCCGCCGGTCCGGCCCTGGAGACCGTCGACCGCGAGGCCCAGCTCAGCCACGCCCTGACGCTTGGCCGCAGCCTGCTGGCCCATCGGGCGCCGGCCGACCGCCAGGCGCTCCAAACCTGGGTTGGCCCGCGGCTGAGCCGGCGGGGTTTTGATAGCGGGCTGGTGTATCGCGTCTGCCGCCAATTGGGCGACGAATGGGAAGCCGGCGGCCGGTTTGACAGTCCCTAAGAACACGATTAAGATGGTCAAGATTTTGTCGCTTTGTAACGACTAGTCCCGCCGCGCCCACGCGCGGTGAGAAGAACCTTCACAAGTCCATAGAGCGAGGTGTATTCAATGCCCAATCTATTACTCCTGCTCATTGGGGTCGTGGTGGGTGCGGTTGTGGGCGGGGTCATCGCCTATTTCTGGGTCGGAAACGCCAACCAGCAGCGCAGTGCCGCATCGTCGGTAGAGCGCGACAAGCTGAAGGCCGACACCGATACCCAGGTCAAGGAGATGATCCTCGAAGCCAAAGAGGAAGCTCACCGCATTCGCATGAGCCTGGAGCAGGAAGTTCGCGACGCTCGCGCGGAGATCCAACGTTCGGAACGCCGCGTGCAACAGAAAGAAGAATCGATCGACCGCAAGCTCGAAGACCTGGAACGCAAAGATCAGGCCGTCACGGCGAAAGAGCTGGAGATCGGCCGGACCAGGGAACGCGTCAATGATGTCCTCGCGGAGCAGGTGAAAGAGCTCGAGCGGATTTCCGGGATGACTCGGGCCGAAGCCAAGGCCAGCATCCTGAGCAACCTGGAGAAGGAGCTCAACCAGGAAGTCGCCGAGAAGATCCGGGAGAGCGAGGCCATCGTCAAAGAAGAGAGCGAAAAGCGCGCTCGAAACATCCTGGTCACCGCGATGCAGCGCATCGCCGCCGACCAGACGGCGGAAACCTCCGTTTCGGTCGTCGCCATCCCCAGTGATGAGATGAAGGGGCGAATTATCGGTCGCGAGGGGCGGAACATCCGGGCGCTGGAACATGCGACCGGCGTCGACCTGATCATCGACGATACCCCCGAAGCCGTCATTTTGAGCGGCTTCGATCCCGTGCGCCGCGAGGTCGCGCGCGTCGCCCTGAACCATCTGCTGGTCGATGGCCGGATCCATCCGGCGCGGATCGAGGAGATGGTGACCAAGGCTCGCAACGACGTCCAGAATCGGATCCGCGAAGAGGGCGAGCAGGCCATGTTCGAGACCGGCGTCACGGGCCTGCATCCGGAACTGGTCAAGCTGCTCGGCACCCTGGCCTTCCGCACCAGTTACGGCCAGAACGTGCTGACCCACAGCAAAGAGGTGTCATTCCTATGCGCGATGGCGGCCGCCGAGATCGGCGCCGACGTGGCGCTGGCGCGCGAGGCCGGCCTGCTGCACGACATCGGCAAGGCCGTCGACCATGAGGTCGAGGGATCCCACGCCATCATCGGCGGGGAACTGCTCAAGCGGCTGGGACGGCCGGAGGCACTGGTGAATTGCGTGGCCGCCCACCATATGGATGTCGAACCGACAACCCTCGAGGCCATCCTGACCGTTGCCTGCGACGCCGTATCAGCAGCCCGGCCGGGAGCCCGCCGCGAAACGCTGACCACCTACATCAAGCGTCTCGAGAAACTGGAGGCCATCGCCAACGACTTCGAAGGGGTGGAAAAGTCCTTCGCCATCCAGGCCGGACGCGAGATCCGCATTATCGTCAAGCCGGAACAGATCGACGACAGCCGGGCGCAGATTCTCGCCCGTGACATCGCCAAACGCATCGAGAGTGAGCTGCAGTACCCGGGTCAGATCAAGGTGACCCTGATCCGCGAGACCCGAATCATCGAATTCGCCAAGTAGGAAAGAGGCGACCCCCCTAGGGGCCGCCTCTTTTTGTTTGCCGAAAACGCAGGCAGCCAGCTAACGTTCCGTTTCATCCAGGTGAAGCCGCCGGGCGGCGACTGGTCCGCATTTGCCTTCCTTGGAGGCCTCGGCGCATTGGCCCTACTCCTTTTGGGCTTCCTCGGAGGCTACGCCCTCGGATACGCGCAGCGCAGCCCAGTCGCGCAGGCCGTTCAAACCGTGCCGGCGAGCGCCTCCCCATCCCCTGTACCGACGGGTGCCGCGACGCCGAGGGCAACGCCGACGTCTACCCCGACCCCCATGCCCACCCCAACTCCGACGCCGATCACCCTGCCGACTCCGGGTGGAAATGCGACTTATCCGATCTGCTCGTACGCGGACTTCCCGCTGTATCCAGGATCGGTGCAGTATCACATCTCGCCGCCCATGCCCAACAGCTGGCAAGTCTTTGGCGTGAACCCGGTGGACGTCGCCAGCTATTACTCGAAGGGTGCCTACCAGAAGGCCTGGATCTTTAGCCAGCCCACTGGAAGCACCGATGGCCGGTTCTGGACCCTTCGCTTCACGCACGCTCCCGCGTGCCGCGGGAATCTCAAGATCGAACCGGGCACGGTCTACCAGATGATCACCGACCTGCCCTGACGAGGTAGGCGCGCATCCCCCTACGGAATGCGGTCGCGCCCGATTGGGCCGGGTGCCGGACGTAGACGGCGCCCCGGCCGGCGAGGATCGTCTCGGCGATCCGACCAACGGCGACGAGCGTCACTGGTTCGAGAATCCCGATCAAGCGTTCGAGCAGGACCAGACCCTGCGCAATCTCGCCACGGGTCGGACGCCGGTTGGACAGTGGCCGGCCGGGAATGAACGGATGGCCGGGGACAGTGTTCCAGAGGATCACCCGCGGTTCGAGACCGAGCTTCTCGAGGAGGCCGTGGACGATCGTGCCGGACGGCTCGCTCCAACCACGCGGACGGTTCGTGCTGGTCGGCCGGTAGGGCGGACCCCAACGGGCCAGGTCTCGCTCGCTGGT
>JALYYC010000052.1 GCA_030946755.1 Candidatus Dormiibacterota bacterium | reverse complement strand
TGGTTGCTCGGATTCGCGCTCCACGTCGGCGGCAGCTTGATCTTCTTGCTGCTCGTCCTGGCCGTGGTCGGCGTGATCTACAACCTGCTCATGGGCCGGCGCGCGGTCTAAATCGGCGCATTTTCGCAAGGGGCGCGCCCGGCGGCGCGCCCCTTCTTTCGTCTCCGGGGACCTGCGATAATTCAGCCACGATGGGCGAAACGGTGGGGGGAGCCCTGCGGCGCGGCGCGGATCGGATCGTCGCCGGCGTGTGTTCAGGGCTCGGTGATTACTTCCACCTCGACTACACACTCGTTCGGGTCGTCTTCGCCATCGTTACGGTTGCCTCAGCCGGGGCGGCCATCATCCTCTACCTGATCCTCTGGTTCCTGATGGAGCCGTCCGGGGCCACCGCCACCGCGCCCCGAACGGTCGGGGATCGTTTTCGCCAGATGAATGACGAGGTGCGCCGGGAATTCCGCGGCGGCATTTTCGGTCCCCATGCGGCGGCGACCACGCCCGGGAGTCCGCCCCAGGCGACGCCCCCTGGCACGCCCACCCCACCCCCAACGCCGGGCTCTCGTTGGGGTGGGCGACACGGTGGCGGCCGCCCGAGCGGGCTCTGGTTCGGCATCATCCTGATCGGCCTCGGGGCCTATTTTCTGCTCGCCAACCTCGGCTACCTCAATGCCTTTCGCTGGGACATCTTCTGGCCGGTCGTCCTGATCGCCATCGGGCTGCTCGTTCTCTTCCGCCGAGCGCGCTGACATGACCCGGCGAACCCGGGACCTCGTTTTCCCCCTCCTGCTGATCGGCATCGGCGTGGTCGTCCTGCTTGCCAATACGGGCGTTCTCTCGGCCGGCACCCTGCAGCGCCTGGCTGACCTGTGGCCCCTGATCCTGGTTTTCCTCGGGATCCAGCTGGTCCTCAATCACATGCTTCCGCACCCCCAGGCACGCCTGGCCGGGCTCGCGGTCGCGGCGGTCCTGATCGTGGCGGCACTGATTGTCGCCATCCTCGCGCCGGCCGCCGCCGGCGGCTCGCAGCACCTGGAGTCGTCCGAGCCGCTCGCCGGGATGACCGCCGCAACGCTCGACCTCAGCTACGGCGGCGCTGCCATCGACGTCGAGTCCGCCGCGCTCGACGGTCAGCTTTTCAAGGCGCAGGTCGACTACCCGAGCGGGGAGCAGAGGCCGGATGTCAGTGTCGACCGGGGGGCCTCGACGCTGCAGATCAGTGGGGGCGGCTCATCCGTCTTCCACCTCTTTGGCCCTCACGGCGACCGTCACATCGTGGTGACCCTCACGAACCGAATTCCCTGGAGTGTCCAGGTCAGCGGCGGGGCGGCCGCCATGGCGTTACGGCTGTCGAGCGCTTCCCTCTCCAAGCTGGAGATCTCCGGTGGGGCGACCCGCCTGGATCTCAGCCTGCCTCGGCCAAAGGGAACCCTGGCGGTGAATGTGAGCGGGGGCGCGACCAACCTCATCATCCAGGCGCCGTCGGTCGAGTGGCAGCTATCGGTCAGCGGTGGGTTGTCCTCCGTCGATATCAATGGCTCCCGGTCGGGCGCGGTCGGGAGCCTGCAGCACCAGAGCCCGGGATACAACAGCGCCACCGACCGCCTCAACATCGACGTCAGCGGCGGCATTTCCCACGTCCAGTTCAAGACCGGCTGAGCTGGTGGCCGACTGGCAGATCGTCCTGGTTCGGCACGGCGAAACCGAGTGGAGTCGCGACGGTCGGCACACCGGCGTGACGGATATCCCCCTGACGGAGGCCGGCCGCAAACAGGCGGCCGCGCTCCGTCCGCAGCTCGACAACCGACGATTCACGCTGGTGCTGACCAGCCCGCTCCAGCGGGCCGAGGAGACCTGCCGCCTGGCGGGCTTTGCCGGGCAGGCGAAGCCAAGGCCGGAGCTGAAGGAGTGGGATTACGGTACCTACGACGGATTGACGTCCGCCCAGATCCGAGCAAGGCGTCCCGACTGGTCGTTATGGCGCGATGGAGGTCCCGGCGGGGAGTCGCCCGCCGAGGTCGGCCATCGGGTCGACCGGGTCCTGGCGGAAGCCCGGTCGGCGGGTGGCGACGTGCTCCTCTTCGCGCACGGGCACGTCCTCCGTGTACTGGCAGCCCGTTGGCTGGAGCAGCCTCCCGAGGCCGGGCGCTTCTACGCGCTCGGGACCGCGGCCTGGAGCGTCCTCGGCCACGAGCACGACGAGCCCGTGATCGAGCACTGGAACCTCCGCCCCGCTTGAGGAAACGGCTCAGCTTCTGCTAGCGTTGGCGCAGGGGAACCGGTCGGTCGCAGCGGCAAGGAAGGAGGGATCGTAATGGATCTGTCTTCGGGACCACCGCCAATCCGGACGCGGCGAGTCGCACGCCTCGTGAGCCTGATAACCTCGGCGGCCAAGGACGCTCGGATCGTCGCCGGACTGCTCGCGGCAGCCGTCGGGGCGCTCCTGCTGCTGACCGCCAGCCTGCGGGTGTCATAGAGCCGGCCTATAGAACCAATCGCTGGAAACGATTGGACTCGATGACGGCTTAGTTGATATCGTCTCTACATGGTTAATTTCGACGGGCTCTACACCGATCGAGTCGCCGATGCCGCCGTTTCCGATTCGGGGCTGTGCGCCGCCGAGACCGCCGAGTGCGGCTGCCCCGATCGCTGCGACCGCGACCACGGCAACGACTAGAGAGCCGATGAGCGAAGAGAACGGCCCGGCCCGCCCTGACCTGACGCCCAGCCCACTCCTTCCGGAAGGGTTCCAGGTGCCCGCCTCGCGCGCCATCCATCCCAGCACTCGGATGCGGCAGTTGCTGGATCGCGAACCCTTTCTCTTCGGACCCGGGGTCTATGACCCGATGGGGGCCCAGCTGGTGATGTACCACCGATTCAAGGCGGTCTACTTCAGTGGCTACTCGTTCGCGATCGGCCACCTTGGGACCACCGACATGGACCTTTATTCCAGCGTCGAGATCGCGGACGCTGCCCGCCGGACCGTCAGCGGGTTGCGCAAGTTCCAGCTGACGATGGCGGTGGGCGACCCGGAGAAAGGCGTCCCGCCCAGGCACCTGGACATCCCGCCCGTCATCGTGGACATGGACGGCGGCTACGGCAACATCTTCAACGTGCAGCGCACCACCGAGCTCTACGTGACCGGCGGGGTGGCGGCGGCGCACATCGAGGACCAGGTGCTCCCCAAGCGCTGCGGCCACATCGGGGGCAAAGCGCTGATCGCGGTCAACGAGATGATCGGGAAGCTGCGGATGGCACGCAATGTCGCCGACGACCTCGGCAATAAGGACTTCGTCCTGATCGCCCGGACCGACGGGCTGAGCGCGGTCGACGCCCCGGAGTCCTTGCGCCACATGGAGCTCGCGGTCGAACGCGGGCTGCGCTACCTCGACAGCGGATACCCGGACCTGCTCTGGTGCGAGTTCCCGACCTCCGAACGCGGACCGGTCGAGCACTTTACCGAGCAGATCCGCAAGCGCTTCCCGGAGGCGCGCTTCGCCTTCAACTGGTCATCGTCCTTCAAATGGTTCAAGGACCCTGACCCGATCAGCTTTGTGGAGTTGGGGGAGATGGGCGTGAAATTTATCTTCATCACGCTCGGCGCGCAGCATGCGGAAGGCCATGGCCTCAGTGTCCTGCTCCAGGCGATGTCCAGCGAGCAGCAGGACGGCTACATCGCCCTGCAACGCAAGGAGTTCGCGGCGGGCGAGGACTTTCCGACCAGGAGTCACCACTTCTTCTCCGGCGTTCCATATCACCATCTGGTCGGGAAGGCCTACGATGCCGCACGGCTGGGCCGCGAATTCGTGGAGGCGCTGCCGGAAGACCGGGTGGTTTAGCGCCTAGCTCGGTCGCAGGTCGGCGTCTTTTAGCAGGGCCAGGAAGGCGGCCACCGGGCCGGAGGGACGGCCCTGATCGCGCCGGCGGATGGCCACGATCTGCTGCGCGACATGCGGGGCGTCGGTGACCGTGACCAGACTGAGTGTCTTCGCGGCGATCTCGCCGGAGACGGCCGTGCGCGGCAGGAGGGCGACGCCCAGGCGGCGCTCGACCATCTTCTTGGCCGCCTCGATGTTGTCGAGCTCCATCACCTCCCGCGGTGTGACTCCGAGGCTGAGGAAGAACGTCTGGGTGAGCTCGTAGTAGCTCGAGGTGCGGTCGAAGAGGATCAGCCGCTCGGACGAAAGATCGGCGATCCCGACGCGGTTGCGGTCGGCAAACGCATGGCCGGGCGGCACCACGAGGACCAGTTCCTCGTCGTAAAGCGGGATGGATTCGATGTCCCGGTGCCGAAGCGCGCGGACCATGGCGAGCTGAACCTCCTCCCGGAGGAGCATCTGGAGGACATCTTCTGAGTGGCCGGTGCGGACGGCCACCTCGACCCGTGGATAGGTCGCGGCAAACCGCTGCAGGAGCGCCGGCAGCACGTAGGTGCTGACCGCTGGCGCCGCGCCGAGGACAAGCCGGCCGGCAGAAACCGATCGGGCGTCGGCGAGCGCCTGGCGGCCGTCGCGGACGGCCCGGATCGCGCGCTCCGCATAGGGCAGGAAGGCGCGTCCGGCATCGGTCAACCGCATCCCCCGCCGGGTGCGCGCAAAGAGCGGCTCGCCGAGTTCCTTCTCGAGCGCGTGCAGCCGAGCGGTCAGGGTGGGCTGGGTGAGGAACATGGCTTCCGCCGCCCGGCTGACGTTGCCACGCCGAGCGACCTCCAGGAATCCCTCCACCTGCGCCAGCAGCACAGGCTAGCTATAGAAGCTTTCTATCGTCGCGTCAAGGGGGGCTGGTCTAGGTCTTCACCAAATCTAAATACGATCGGGCTACGAATTATTGACTTAACGGACTAATCCTGTAGGATTGCGAACAAGGCTTGGGAGGGCCGGCGTTCCGTTCGGGGCAAGGGGCAAGCGCGAAGGACCTGGGTACCTAATTCGGACCGTCTGTATCTCATAGCCACTGGCCAACAAATTGGGGGAAGCCAATGGCAACGATTCTGGCGGTCGATAAGGACCCACT
>JALYYC010000047.1 GCA_030946755.1 Candidatus Dormiibacterota bacterium | reverse complement strand
GGCGATCGTTCGTCGATCGTGAGTTCGTCGAAACCCATCCAGGGCACTCCCCACGCCCACCAGCCGTGGACCCAGGGCTGCAGCAAGGCGCCGACTCGCGTATAGACCAGCGGAAGCACCGAACACTCCTGCTGCACGGCCATCCGATCGGCCTCGTGGAAGAGCGCCAGCCGTGCCGCACCGTTCTCCTGCGAGTTGGCGCGGTCGATCAGCGCATCAAAGGCGGGCGATGACCAGCGGCTCATGTTGCTCGAGCTTCGACTGTGCAGGAGCATGTGTAGGTAGTACTCGGGATCGGGGTAACCGGCTATCCAGATTCCGAGATCGGCGTGGCCGGCAAGGGTTCCGGCAAAGAGGTCCTGGACGGCAATCTTGACGCGCTCGATCTCCAGGTCGAGATTGGTCCGCCAGATATCGATCACCGATTCGATGTACGGAAGCGCCCAGCTAACCGGCATCGTGATGCGGAGGGGGCCGCGATGCGACGACCGCTGCAGGCAGGCACGCGCCAGCTCGGGGTCGAAAGGCAGGACGCAATCCGGCGTGTGTCCCGGGAGTCCTGGCGGGACGAGGCCCCCGTGTGCGGCCAGCTGGTTGGCCGCGAGGAAACCGGCGAGAACTCCTCGGTCGGTCGCGTGAGCAAGGGCCCGGCGGAGATGAATGTCCGGTGCGGTCGCGGCGGCGCCACTGAAGGCAAGATAGCTCGTCATAATCGGCGGGGTCACAAACGTAGTCAACCGCCCGTCGTTTATCGCGGCGTCCGCGTCCGGGGTAAGGATGATGGGCGTCACGACGTCCACCTCCTTCCGGAGGATGCTCTCCAGCTGCTCATCCCGCGTTTGGCGGATCCATTCAACGGTCGCCACATTACCTCGCTGATCTTTATGCCGTAAATCGCGCTCGATCACGGCCCCGTTCTCGAGGAAGCGAGTGACCCTGAATGGCCCGCTGAGCCGGCCATTGACGGCTCCGCTGTGCCCGGTGACCACGAGGCTGAAAATCCAGGAGGGCGTGGGCGAGTGCAAGCGAAATTCGAGCGTGCGATCGTCCAGGGCGTGCACGCCGACCCGGTCGAAGTCGTCGATCTCTCCGGCCACATAGGCGGCAGCATTCTCGAGTGGCGCCAGGTGCGCGGCCGCGGTTGAATGAACCTTGGGGTCGAGCAGCGTCCGGTAGCCCTCCATCAGATCCTGGGCGCGGATCGCGCCGCCCTCATTCCATTCCGCCCGCGGGTCCAGGTGCATCCGGTATCGGCGGCCGTCGTCGCTGACTTCCCACCTGGCGGCGAGTCCCGGCAGCACAGAGGGCCCAGGTCGGCCCTTGAGCAAGCTCTGGTAGAGCTGGAGATGCAGCATCAGATTTGGCGTATGAAGGGCCTGGGCGGGATCGGTGTGCCAGGGGACGACCGGCGCCGAGATCTTCAGCGCCGCGGTCGGCACGGTGGCTGGCAAGTTCGGGGGGGTCCAGCGGTCGAAGGCTCGTTGCCAGGTCTCATTCGCCTCGCGGAAACGCATCGCCAGGTGCAGCGTGGTGGCCAGCTGAAACAGCGTTTCGGCTGCCTCCTGGCTGCGGCCGGCCTTTTCGAGCAGTGGCACCAGCGCCCGGAAGTGACCGGCAGCCTCGTCGACGGCCCATTCGGCCAGGGCCCGATCGCCGGCGAGCTTGAGGAAGTGTGCCGCCTTCTCCTGGTCGTCGGTCCCCAGCCAGTGGTGCGCGATCAGCCCGTAGACTCGCTCCGGCCGGTCCTTGTAATACGACTCGAACCATTCAGCGGCGCGGCGGTGCAGGGCAGCGCGGCGTGGCCCGACCAGCGTGTGATAGGCAGCCTCCTGGATCAGGGCATGTTTGAAGCGGTAGACGGGTTGCGCCGCCGCGCCTTCTTCCCGGAAAAGATCAAGGCGGAGGAGGTGGTGCACGGCCTGGCGCAGCGTTGCTGCAGGTAGCCCGGTGGCGGCCTCGAGAAGCCCAAGGCCGAAGGTCCGCCCCAGCACCGAGGCCGAGGTCAGTACCTCGCGCCATTGCGGCTCGAGGCGATCGATGCGGGCGATGATGACGCCCTCCAGCGTCTGCGGAATTTCGAGCGTCTCGCTCGCCTTCAAGGTCCAGTGCCCGTTCTCGGGGATGAGGGTGCCGCCGTCGATCAAGGAGCGCAGGATCTGCTCCAGGTAGAAGGGGTTGCCTTCAGCGTAGGCGAGCAGGCGTTCGGAGACCGGGGCGGGGAGCGCCCGGCCTTCCGCCAGCGAGGTCAGCAGCCTGGTTTCCGAGTCGTGGCCGAGCGGCTGCAGGGCCAGTTCGCGGAACAGGTGCCGGTACTCGCGGGCTGCCTTCTCCTTCAGCAACCAGGACGCGTGCTCGGTCTCGGGTCGCTGGCTGATCACCAGCATGATCGGCGCAGTTTCGGTAAGGGCCAGCAAACGCTCGGTTAGCGCCAGCGAGGTTGCGTCTGCCCAGTGCAGGTCGTCGAGGGAGACGACCAGTGGGTGAATGGTGGCGACCCGCTGAAGCAGTTCCTGCACGACCTCGAAGGTCCGGTATTGCATGGACTCGGGCGATAACGCGCGCATCTGGGCGGCGACCTCCGGCTCCAGGTTCAGGCCCATCACGGTCGCCAGGTACGGATATGCCTCGCCGCCCTGGCCGCCGTAGGCCTCATCGGTCTTGCGGCGGAGCTTGACCCGGACTCGCAGGTCGTTCTCGGTCGGGCTGACCTCCAGCCAGTTGCGCAACAGGTCCCGATAAGGCCAGTAGGGGAGGGACTCGCCGTAGGAAACGCAGCGTCCCTCCAGCCAGGGGCATTGCTTGCTGATTGCCTGCTGGCGGAGCTCCGCCGCCAGCCTGCTCTTGCCGATGCCCGGCTCGCCCACGATGAAGAGCACGCCGCCCCGGCCGGATCCAAGCCGGTCCAGCAACTGCATCGCCGATGACATCTCGGCATCCCGGCCGACCATCTGCGACGTGGGCGCCTGGGTCGTTGCGCGTCCGGAAGACTCCCGAAGGGAATGGGCTGGATATGCGGTGACGGGGTCGGCCTTTCCCTTCAGCTCCAACGATCGGACCTCGCCCCAGTTGAAGCGGGCACGGACCTGGCGCTGGGCCTGCTCGGAAACGAGCACGCCGTTGCGGTCGGCAGCCGCCTCCAGTCGCGCCGCGGTATTGACCGTATCGCCGACGACACCGTATTCGACCCGGCCTCCGGCACCGACCTGCCCGGTCACCACCTCGCCGGTATGGATCCCGACACGCATAGCGAAGTCCTCGACACCCCAGCCGCGCCGGACCTCATCGGCATAGTCACGGGCTGCGGCGACGATGTCCAGTCCCGCCCGGACCGCGCGCTCCGGGTCATCCTCGTGCGCGACCGGCGCCCCGAATAGCGCCAGCAGCCCATCGCCCATCAGGTTGTTGACCGTACCGCCGTACGTCTCGACCGCCCGGATGGCCCGGCCGATCGCCTCCTGGATGACGATCTTGGCCTCTTCCGGGTCCAGGCGCTCGCTCAGCGCGGTCGAACCGGCGACGTCGGCGAAGAGCGCGGTGACGACCCGACGCTCGTCGTGCGATTCCGGCACGGGCTGATTCAAGCACAGGGCGTCGCCGCCGCGTATATTGGCCTAACTCAGGGAAGAGGAGGGGCAGATGGACCCACCCCGCCGCGGTGGGTGGCTACCCGTTTGGGACCGCTTTCGGAAGGACCGGCTGGCCCTTTGTGGAGGCGTGTTTATTGTCGTGCTTGTGCTGTTGGCGCTCCTCGCCCCGCTGTTGCCACTCCGCAATCCCAACCACGGCTACTACGAGCTGCTCCCTGACAACGGTCAGCCCCTGGCGCCGGGCTCGACCTTCCTGCTCGGGAGCGACGCCAACGGCCGTGACCTGTTGAGCCGGATCATCTGGGGCTCCCGGGTGTCATTGTTCATCGGCTTTATCGCCAACGGCCTGGCCCTGGTCGTCGGCGTCGTGGTCGGGATTCTTGCCGGCTATTTCGGCAAATGGGTCGACACGATCCTGATGCGCTTCACCGATGTCATGATGGCGTTCCCCGTCCTCCTGTTCTCGATCGCGCTGATCGCCATCCTCCAGCGGAGTGGAAACGTCCTGGTGATCGCCGCGGTGATCGCGCTCTTCTACTGGACGGCCGTGGCCAGGATCGTCCGCGCCCAGGTCCTGTCCCTGCGGGAGAAAGAGTTCATCGAGGCGGCCCGGTCGATCGGGGGACGGCCGACCCAAATTCTGTTCCGGCACATTCTGCCGCACCTGGCGCCCATCCTGATCGTGTATGGAACGATCGGCATCGCGACCAGTATCAGCACCGAATCCATCCTCAGCTTCATCGGCATCGGGGTCCAGCCGCCGACCGCCGACTGGGGCAAGATGGTCTCGGAGGGGCAGGGATATTTCCAGGTCGCGCCGTGGCTGGTCCTGTTCCCGGGATTGATGATCCTGGCCACGGTCCTGGCCTTCAATCTCGTCGGCGACGGGCTGCGGGATGCCCTGGATCCCCGACAGCGATCGCTATCCAGGCGCGTGATCGGCGGCATCCTGGTGGGTGGCCAGGCGGTCGCCACGCGGATAACGAGCCATCCAGAAGTCGAGTCGGCATAAGCAGGGAGGGGAAACAATGAATTGGAAGCTCGTTCGTCAACTTTCGCCGGTGGCGGTGGGGATGTTGGTGCTCGCCGCCTGCGGCACCACGACTCCAACAAGTAGTACGCCGACGTCCGGCGGTACGCTGATCGTCGCCTACAAGGACGATCCCAAGACGCTCGATCCCGCCATCGGGTACGACACCACCAGCTGGCCGGTGGAGCGCGCGATCTTCAACGGGTTGCTGAACTACAAGGGCTACACGACCGAGCTCCAGCCGGACATGGCGGAAGCAATGCCCACGATCTCGAACGCGGGCAAAACCTACGTCTTTAAGATCCGGAGTGGCGTCAAGTTCAGTAACGGTCGCGAAGTGACCGCGGATGACTACAAATATTCCTGGGAACGGATGCTCGACCCGAAGACCCAGGGCCCGATGACGGGCGGCACCTTCTGGGGAGGCGTGACGGGCGCCCAGGACTTCTTTGCCGGTAACGCCACGCACATCAGCGGGATCAAGGTGGTCGATGCGCACACTCTGGAAGTGGACCTCGACGCGCCCAATCAATCATTCCTCAACATCGTCGCGATGCCGTTTGCCTACGTCGTTCCGAAGGAAGCCGTGGCCGCTGCCGGTGCCGATTGGCCGCACAAGCCGGTTGGAGCCGGGCAGTTCACGTTCGACAAATGGACGGCCGGGCAGATACTGGTTCTCAAGAGGAACCCGACGTATTTCGGCAAGGCGGCCTACCTCAATGAGGTCGACTTTCAGATCGGCGTGACGGCGGAACTCGGCGTCCTCCGACTCCAGAACGGCCAGGCCGACCTGGTCGAGCCGGGTACTTCGCTCCCGTCGGCGCAATACATCCAGCTCTCGGGCAACCCGACATTCAAAAATCGCATCGTCAAGCAGCCAAACGTCGATATCTGGTTCCTGGCGATGAACCCCAACATGAAGCCGTTTGACAACAAGCTGGTGCGCCAGGCCTTCAACTATGTGGTCAACAAATCCAACCAGGCCAAGGTGCTGAATGGCCGCGGGGTTCCCAACAACGGCATCCAGGCGCCCCCCATGCCGAGCTATGTGCCCAACTACAACCCCCTGGGCCTGGACAAGAACGGGCAGAATCTGACCAAGGCGAAGGCGCTCCTGGCGCAGGCGGGCTACGACAGTGCGCATCCGTTCCCGGCCCAGGACCTCGTTTACGCCAAAGCCAATTCCGATTCGGATAGCCTTGCCGCCTCGGTCCAGCAGGACTTCCAGCAGGTGGGAGTCACCCTCAACCTCAAGGGGCTGTCGTTTCCCGCTTACCTGGACATCACCGGAAAACCGAACAGCACGCCGCTCAGCTACAACGGCTGGTTCCAGGATTTTCCCGATCCATCCGATTTCGTCGACCCACTCCTGACGTGCGCAGCGGCGAATGTCACGGCGAACGGAAGCAACCTTGCCTTCTATTGCAACAAGCAGGTTGACACCCTGGCCGACCAGGCGCGAGGCGATACCAACACCGACGAACGGCTGAAGCTCTACCAGAAGATCCAGGACATCGTGATCGCGCAGGACTTCCCCTGGGTGCCGCTCTACTCAACCATCGCGACGGGTGTTTCGAGCACACGCGTGCATGGCTACGCGATCCACCCCGTTTGGAACTGGGACTTGACGTCCATCTGGGTCTCAGGGAAATGAGCTGGAGGGGAGGGGGCACGGTGACCCCCTCCCATCACCACTTGGATCGTCTGTGACCTTATACATCCTGCGCCGGCTCGGCTGGATGGTGGTGGTGCTCTTCGGGGTCGCCGTGGTTACCTTCGTGATCGCCTTTCTGGTTCCCGGCGACCCGGCTCGGCTCTACGCCGGGACCAATGCCTCACCCGCGACGGTCAAGATCATCCACCACCAGCTCGGGCTTGACCGACCCCTCTTGATCCAGTTCGGTGACTACCTGTGGAGAGTCCTGCATCTCGATTTCGGTTTTTCCTACCGGTATTCCGCGCCCGTGCTGCCCGCGATCCTGCAGCGATTCCCCGCGACCGCCGAGCTCGCGATTGCCGGCGTGTTCGTCGAATTGGCCGTCGGGCTGCCGATCGGGATCCTGGCGGCGGTGCGCCCCGGCAGCCTCTGGGACCGGATCACGATGGTCTTCACGTTCGTGATGCTCGCGGCCCCACCGTTCTGGCTCGGGCTCCTCTTTCTGATCGTATTCGCCTCGATCATCCCCATCTTGCCGCCTGGCGGGTACGGCGACGGGCTGCCACAGTACCTGGTGCTGCCGGCGCTGACCCTCGGCCTGGGCGGCGCGGCCTACTATGCGCGGCTGCTCCGCGCCGTCCTGCTCGACATCCTGCCCAAGGACTACATCCGTACCGCACGCGCGAAGGGTCTGAACGGCAGGCGGGTCATCCTTCAGCACGCCATGCCGAACGCGCTCACCGTGATCGTCACCCAGCTTGGCATGGACCTGGGCTATTTCTTGGCCGGTGTGGTCGTCATTGAGACCGTCTTTGCCTGGCCGGGCATCGGTAAGCAGGCGGTGGATGCGATCTTCAACCTCGACATTCCGCTCGTCATGGGCACGGTCCTCTTCGGGGCGTTGCTGATCGTGGCCGCGAACGTCGTGGTCGACATCACCTACACCTTTCTCGACCCGCGCGTCCGCTACTGACTCGCTGAACTGTTCGTCAGTCCGAGCTGTTCTCCAGCTTGGCCTCTTCCTGTCTTTCGGCGATCAGCTCATCGACGAGAGAGCGGCCATTGGTGCGAGCTCGATAAAGTCCGCGCGTCCCACGTACCAACTGGCGCTTGCTGACAACGCGTAGGCTGAGGTCAGGTTGTACGGTAACCACGAGTTCATCACCCTGCCGGAGCTTCAGACGCTGCCGGACTTCAGCGGGGAGAAGTAGCCGGCCGCGGTCATCGAGCTGGACCTTAAAGGCATCGGTGTGGGCCATCAGGCATATTGAACCACCCGCGTGTTGATAGCCGTTAGTGATAGCTTGGGCTCCCAGATGGGCGCCGTCGTCGTCACGGGTCAGAACCTAAGCCTCGACGACGTCGTTGCGGTCGCCCGTCACGATGCGAAGGTCGCCTTCGGTCCGGAAGTAGTCCTGAGCATGGAGCGCTCACGGGCCGTGGTGGAGCGAGCGCTCAAGGGCGGGGTCACCGTCTACGGGCTGACCACCGGTGTTGCCGCGCTCAAACGGGAGCGCCTCGACCCGTCCTCGGTGAACCGCTACAACCAGGCGATGTTGCGCGAGCATCGGATCGC
>JALYYC010000023.1 GCA_030946755.1 Candidatus Dormiibacterota bacterium | reverse complement strand
GGTGGGGCCGAGCTCATCCGGCATGCTGTCCCGCCGGGTGGCAAGCCGCCAGTCGTGTTTCAAGGACGCGCCGTCGAACAGCCCGACGGTGAGGTTCGTGTTGCCGAGGTCGATCGCGAGCAGCATGTGCCTGCAGTCTACCCGCGAGGTTTGGCGCAAACTTCGTTCCTACAATGAGGCTCATGGCGATCGCGAAGCGGCGGGATGCGGAGGAGACCGCTCGGAAGCTGCGACCCTTCTGGCGGAGGGGCGCGTCACGCGCTGGCCGGCGCGCGCCGGGATCCGCCGACTGCTTCTCGAGGAAGCGGTGCGCGCCCTGCCGATCGGCACGCGAATGCCGGAATCAGAGGTGGATCAACGGCTGGGCGAGATCTGGCCGGACTATTGCCTGCTCCGCCGGGAACTGGTCGACCTTGAGCTGCTCAACCGGAAGGACGGGATCTACTGGCGGGTCGGCTAGGCCGCTTGCTCGCCGTCGCGGGGGCGGCGGTCCTCGTAGTGGCGGGTTGTGCTGCGCCGGGGTCACGGGTGTCAACGGCCCCCACTGCGGGCGGGGTGGACGTCCTGGCCAGCCTCCAGCTCAACAAGCTTCCCGGCGGCGCGGCGGTCGGGGAAGGCAGCCTCTGGGTGATCGACTATGCGGAGGGCTCGATCTCGCGGATCGACGCCTTGACCAACCGACTGGGCGCGACCATCCAGGTTGGCGACCCGCACCGGCTGCCGGCGGGCTGCGGCCCTGGCACCGTCCACGACGCACCGACGGGCTCCTTCATCGTTCGCGGTTGCGACTTGCCAAGCGCGATCACGGTCGCCGCCGGAAGCCTTTGGATCGCCCGGAACGACACGCGGACGGTGGAGCGGCTGAACCCGGTGACCGCCAAAGTCACCGCCACCATCCCGGTCGGCGTCCGCGTGCTGGAAATGGCCGGGACAGCCTCGGCAGTCTGGCTCGCCTCCTACGAGGATGACGCCGTCCTCCGCATCGACCCGCTGACCAACCAGGTCTCGGTGAATGCCGTCCTGATCCACGGTCCCTCGGCCTTCGCCATCTCCCCACGGTCGCTCTGGGTGGCCCGAACTCGCGGCAAGGTTGTCAGCCGGCTCGATCCGCTGACCGGTCTTGCCCTCGTGGACGCCGCCACTGACGGGCGGCCCTTTCCGATGGCGATCGCGGCGGGCAGCGTGTGGGTGCGCAACGAGCAGGGCAATACCGTGACTCGCATCGATGAGGTGACCGGCCATGTCCAGGCGCGCATCCCGGTCGACCCCTTCTACGGCAGCGACGGGGTCGACAGCGTCGCGGTCGTCAACGGCAAGGTCTGGATCGGGGGGCTGAACCTGCAGGAGATCGATCCCGCTTCAAACCGCATCGTGCGGAACCTGCCGATCAGCGGCCGCCCGATCGCCGCCGGCGACGGCACGCTCTGGGTGATCGGGATCGCCGGTGCGGTCACCCGAATCCGGGTGCGCTAACCTCGCTAGTAGACGTCTTCCTTGCGGGTGTCTTCGTCGGCCTCAGGGACTTCGACGTCGTCCTCGGCGGAGTCGACGGTGTGCATCCCATCGAGGTCCTCCGACGGTTCCTCGCCGTCCTCGTCGGCCTCCTCGGCATCATTGCCCCGATTGATCAGGGAGTCCTTGGCGTAGGGCCGGAACTCCTCCCGGGTGCCCTTCTTGATCGGGAACGACGGCCGGCCGAAAAACTTCGGGTCCTGGTAGATCTCCCGGACGAGGATCTTGATCGCGGTGCCGTCGCAGGTCGCGACCGCGCCCGAATACTTGTTCCCCCCTTCGATGAACTTGATCAGGCGACGGCCCAGTGCATGGTCGAGGTGGCCGAGCTTGACGCCGCGCGCCGTCTCAATGCTCATCGTGTCGCCCGCAACGATCAGCTTGACCGGATCGCCGCCGGCGACCTGGCTGCAGGGATCACCCTCGTTGTGGACGTGGAGGGCCGTCATGGAGGTCTTGCCGGTCTCCTCGATGAAGGCATCGACGTCGACCTTCGCCTTGGAAACCGGGACCGCCGCCTTGCCGCCACGAAGGGCCTGGAGCTTGGCCAGGTTCTTTAAGGCGATCGGGTTCACGGGGTTGATCTTCAGCGTGCTTTTGTAGGCCTCGACGGCGTCCTCGATCTGGCCAAGCTCGGTGTAGGCCTTGCCCAGGCGGTTGAGGGTGTCCTCGTCCACGCCGAACCGGTCGACGATGGCGCGGTTGACCTGGGCGGCCTCCGCCCACCGGCTCGCCAGCGCGAGCTCAATGGCTTCGTCGACGAACGTGGCGCGGGGTTTGGTGCGCTCTGCGAATTCAGCCAAGCATGCCCTCCTGAGTGCGTCGTATACCCTACGCGCGCTACGAAAGCGCTGTCAAGCTACGGGTACGTATTGCCGGGGGGACAACGCCACGCATCTCGAATGCCTGCGCCCCTGGCCGCGCACATTATTAGTAGGTATTAGAGAAACGGGGGGCCTCCTTGCCTGTGTATTCGGCAACGTGTATAAAGAGCTACGCCTTGGGGGCACCAGGTCCCTCGGGCTATTCGGAGTACACAAGGAGGGACGTCGGATGAATATGCCGAAGTTGCTAGTCGGGTTTGCCGTGACAAGCCTCGCACTGGCGGCCTGCGGTGGCGGCGGTGGGAGCACTGGCCAGTCCATCAAGGGCACGATCAAGATCGGGATCGATCTCCCGGTGACCGGCTCGGACGCGTCGGACGGGCAGCCAACCCAGAACGGGGCCAAGCTGGCGATCAAGCAGGCGGCGAAGGTCTGCGGCGCGTCGAGTCATACGGATGCCTGCTTCACGCTGGAGCCGGTCCCCCTCGATGACGCCGTCAACGGCGTCCACGACCCGGCCCAGGGCGCGAAAAACGTGTCGCAGTTCATCGCCGACACCACCGTCCTCGGGATGGTTGGGCCGTTCAACAGCAGCGTCGCCCGCGCCGAGATCCCGCTGGCCAACACCGCTGGACTTGCCATGGTCAGCCCGGCGAACACCAACGAGTGCCTCACTCAGGAACCCGCTGACACTCACTGCGCCGGGCAGGCCGCCAAGCTCCGCCCCAAAGGCGGCAACAACTACTTCCGGGTCTGCACGACCGACCTGATCCAGGGACCGGCGGCGGCGGACTTCGCCGCCAACAAACTGAGCAAGAAGAAGGTCTACATCCTGAACGATCAGCAGACCTACGGCCTTGGCCTCGCCAAGAACTTCGCCGCCCAGTTCACAAAGGACGGCGGCACCGTCCTCGACCCGGACCTCGGCGGATTTGATCCGACGTCGACCACGGACTTCAAGTCGTTCCTCAACAAAGCCAAGTCCGCGGGCGCCGATGTCGTCTTCTTCGGCGGCACGACCGCGACCAAGGGCGGGCAGATCCGCAAGCAGATGTCTGGCCTCCTCGACGTCCCCTACGTCGCAGGTGACGGCATCTCCGGCAACCAGTTCGCCAAGGATGCGGGCGACAATGCCGCGAACAGCTACTTCACCGTCGCCGGTCCGTACCCGCAGAAGCTCTCCACGGCCCAAACCTTCAACGCCGACTACAAGAGGGAATACAGCCAGGACGTGGGCGCCTACAGCGCCCAGGCCTTCGATGCCGCGGGCACGATCATCGCCGCCATCAAGCGCGCCATTGACGATGCGGGTGGCAACGCGCCGACCCGCGCCCAGGTCACGGCCCAGCTGGCCAAGACCCAGGGCTTCAAGGGCGCGATCGGGACGACCAGCTTCGACGCCAACGGCGACACGAGCTTGAAGATCATCACGGTCTACAAGTGGACCTCCGCCAACGATACCAGTGGCACCTTCGTCGACCAGGTGACCGTCCAGTAACCATCGACTAGACCGACCGGGGGCAGAGCCGCGCTCTGCCCCCCGGTCTTGAACCAGATGCCTCCGCTGGCTACACTGTTTGGCAACCGGTTTGGGATCGCCGGCCAAAGGGAGGAGGGATGCGCTTCTTTGCCGACCAGTTGACGCTGGGACTTACCCTCGGCGCCATCTACGCCCTTATCGCCCTGGGCTACACCCTGGTCTACGGCATCATCGAGCTGATCAACTTCGCGCACGGCGACATCTTCACGGTCGGCGGACTGATCGGCCTGACGCTGATCGGCGTACTCGGCCTCCAACACGCATCGCCCGCCGTCCTGTTTGTCGGCGTGATCTTTGTCTTTCTGGCGGCCATGGGCATCAACGGCCTGCTGGGGGTCGCGATCGAGCGGGTCGCGTACCGGCCGCTTCGAAACGCACCGCGTCTCGCCCCCCTGATCACCGCCGTGGGGGTGTCATTCATCCTCGAGGGGGTCCTGTTCTTGATCAAGGGGCCGAACAATATCTCGTTCCCGAATCTGCTGCCGTCGGGTAGTCTCAACCTCGGCGCCGTCTCCCTGGGCGTCGGCAACCTGATCATCATCGGGATCGCCCTGCTGTTGATGATCAGCCTGCAGCAATTCATCCAGCGCACCCGCATCGGGCGGGCGATGCGCGCGACCGCGCAGGATCGGGATGCCGCCCGCCTGATGGGCATCAACATCAACCGGACAATCGCGACGACCTTCTTCATCGGCTCGGCGCTGGCGGCCGCGGGCGGCATCATCTACGGGTTTTACTTCCAGACCCTCCAGTTCGACCAGGGATTCCGAGCCGGGCTGATCGCGTTCACCGCCGCCGTCTTCGGCGGCATCGGCAACGTGGTGGGGGCGTCCGTCGGCGGCTTCTTGATCGGGATCATCCTCGCCTTCGTCGGCGGCTACATCACCGGTGGCGGGCAGTGGGCTGACGTTGTCGTCTTCAGCATCCTGATCCTGGTCCTGGTCTTCCGCCCGACTGGCCTCCTGGGGATGCGGGTGCCCGAGAAGTGAGCACGCAGCGGACCACGCCATCCGGCGGCATGGCGAGCTGGTATTCAGCCACCCGGCAGAAGCGCTTTGGAACGCTTGGCAGGTCGCTGCAGACGTCCCTCGTGCTCGGGGCGGCCATCCTCCTGATCGCATTCCCGATTCTCGATTCGAACCAGTCGCACGTCAACGTCGCCGACGACGCCGGCCGCTGGGTGCTGTTGGCCCTCGGGCTGAACATCGTGGTCGGCTATGCGGGGCTTCTCGACCTCGGGTACGCGGCCTTCTTCGCGATCGGGTCGTACGCGTTCGCGATCCTGGCGTCGAGCCAGTTCAATATTCACATCTCCTTCTGGCTCCTCCTGCTCCTCTCCGCGCTGATCGCCGCCTTGTTCGGCGTCATCCTCGGCGCGCCGACGCTTCGCTTGCGCGGCGATTATTTGGCAATCGTGACCCTCGGCTTCGGGGAGATCGTGCCACGCGTCGTCCGCAACGCGACGCCGCTCACCGGCGGGGTGAACGGCATCGTCGGCACGGATCAGCCCTCACTTCCCATCATCGGGAGCTTCGGCTTCAACCCCGTCCCCTACTACTACCTGATCCTGGCGGTGCTGCTCGTCTCCATCTACCTGATCTCGAACCTGCGCAACTCGCGCTTGGGACGCGCCTGGATGGCCATCCGGGAGGACGAGGTGGCGGCCGCGGCGACCGGGATCAACACCGTAACCACCAAGTTGCTCGCGTTTGCCATGGGGGCCGCCTTCAGCGGCTTCGCCGGAACGTACTACACCGCGAAGCTGTTCATCGTGACCCCCGAATCGTTCGGCTTCGTGGTGTCGGTGACCGTCCTTGTCATGGTCGTCCTCGGTGGCATGGGCAATATGTGGGGCGTCATCGTGGGCTCTTTGCTGGTGTACACGATCCAGTCGTACGTCCTGATCCAGCTCCCCGGCTGGATCCAGAGCGTCACGCAGGCCCTGAACATCGGCTTCCTGAACAACATCGACATCGCCGGCTACGTGCAGCGCTCCAACTTCCTCATCTTCGGGATCATTTTGGTAGCGATCATGCTCCTGCGACCGCAGGGGCTGATCCCGAGCGCCCAACGCAAGGTCGAGCTCGAACACGGCACCAGCGAAGAAGCCGTCTCCGATCTTCGGGGGTCGGCGTAGCCACGGCGATGCCGCTTCTGCAGACGCGTGGTCTCACCAAGCGCTTTGGCGGCCTCCTGGCCGTCAATAGCGTCGACCTCACGGTCGAGCAGGGCGAGATCTTCGCCATGATCGGACCCAACGGCGCTGGCAAGACCACCATGTTCAACTTGATCGCCGGCCTCTACAAGCCGACCAGTGGCGAGATCACCTTCAACGGGAAGTCTGTCTACCCGGTGGCCGAGTACTGGCGGACGTTCCTCCCTCCCCTCGCCGCCTACTACACGGTCGCCAGCCGGATCCGGCGCTCGCTCGGACAGGGGCCGATACCAATCGGGCTGCGGCCCCACGCCGTTACAACCCTGGGCATTGCCCGCACCTTCCAGAATATCCGCCTCTTTTCCTATATGACGGCACTCGAAAACGTGATGGTCGGCCAGCATCCTCGGATGCACGCCCAGGTTTGGGATGCACTGCTCCGAACCCCGTTCGCCAGGAAGGAAGAGCGCCAGGTCCGCGATCGGGCCCGCGAGTTGCTTCGGTTCGTCGGCCTCGAGGCCTACCAGGAGCAGTACGCGCGTAACCTCCCCTACGGCTTCCAGCGCCGACTCGAGATCGCTCGGGCGCTGGCCAGCGACCCCAAGCTGCTGATGCTCGACGAGCCCGCGGCCGGGTTCAACCCGCAGGAGAAGAGTGAGCTGATGCAGCTCATCAAGCAGGTCCGCGACCAGGGGATCACGGTTTTCTTGATCGAGCACGACATGAAGGTGGTCATGGAAGTCTCGGAGCGCATCGTGGTGCTCGACTACGGCGAGAAGATCGCGGAGGGAACGCC
>JALYYC010000234.1 GCA_030946755.1 Candidatus Dormiibacterota bacterium | reverse complement strand
CCGGCGTCGGTGTGGTGCTTCAGCCGCGCCGAGATCCGCGCCAAGCGCCTCGGCTTGCTGAAGCGAAGCGGATAGACCTAATAGATGAATCCCAGGATGCCGTTCATCGAGGTCACCGTCCGGTAGTTGACCTTTCCCCAGCCGCCGCCGGACCCGTACCAGTTCATCTCCGAGATGACGAAGGAACCGTTGGCGTTCACCGACTCGACGTAGGCGACATGGCCAGCCCCGGCCGAGGCCCCGGCCATCCCGGCGCCCATCACCATCACGGCGCCGGCCCTGGGCGTCGAACCCTCGGCGAATCCATAACTCCGGGCGATCGACCACCATTGGTAGGCCATGCCATGCCAGGGGATCAGGCGCTTATGCGACACCCACCAGGTGCAGTAGCCGAACGAATATCCGGCGCTGTTTCCGGCTGGAGCCGAGACCGGGCCGGCGGCGGCGACCGGGGCGGGCGGGGCCGTTGCGGCCGCGGCGAGGGCAACGGTGCGAGGCGCCCTGGCCACCGGGTGCGAAACGGGAACGGCGGCGGCGACCACGACCACGGCGGGCGGCTTGATGGCGGCGCGAATCGCCAGCGCGGCGACCCGCTCCTCGTGAACCAGTGTCCGGTCACTCGCCTCCCACACCGCTCGAACGCCTGCGCTCTGCGTGACCGCGGTCGTCCCGGCTGCCGTCGCCATCATGGCCGGCGGCTGGGAGCCGACGGCGCCGACGCCAAGCACGAACAGCACGCTGCCGCCCGCCGCCCGTCGCAGCACACGCGTCAAGTTATTGGTCATGCTCCAACCTCCCTTCCTTTGTTGGATCAGTGCGCCAGTTGGTCGTTCGGGACGGCGAGTGTAAGTGACAGCTCGAACCGTGAGTTAACTGACCGTGGTCCACCCTAACCAAGTGGGATACCCGCTGTCAAGTCCGGGATTGCCGATCGCGTGTGAACGGCTCCGCGCCGGCCCCGCCAGCCCCCCGTAGAATCAACCCATGCTGAGCCGGATCGACCATGTCGGGATCGCCGTCCGGGATCTCGACCAGGCGATCCAGGTTTACGAGCGCCGCCTCGGGTTGCGGGCGAGCGGGCGAGAGCGGCTCGAGGCCGAGGGGATCGAGATCGCGATGATCCCGGTCGGGGAGAGCCGAATCGAGCTGATCACGCCGATCAGCCCGGAGTCCCGGGTCCACAAGTTCCTTGCGGACCGTGGCGAGGCCGTGCACCATGTGGCCTATGCCAGCGATGACGTGCGCGCCTCGCTCGAGCGGGCCGGATCGGACGGCGCCGAGTTGCTCGACGTGGTACCCCGGGCGGGAGCCCATGGGACCCGGATCGGGTTCGTTCATCCCAAGAGTGTCTGCGGCGTCCTGACCGAGTTCGTCGAGGTTGATGGCCGGCCCGGCGCCTGAGCCGGTCGACGAGCCCGGGGATCCCACCACCCAGAGCGGGATTCCGCTCAAACCGGTCTACCGAGCGGCCGACGCGGGACCGGAAGCGCCTCCCCCGGGCGAGTACCCGTTTACCCGCGGCATCTACCCGGAGATGTACCGGTCGCGGATCTGGACGATCCGCCAGTATGCGGGCTTCGGCTCCGCCGCGGAGACCAACCGGCGGTTCCGCTACCTGCTGGAGCACGGCCAGACCGGGCTGTCGGTCGCCTTCGACCTCCCGACCCAGATCGGCCACGACGCCGATGCGCCGATCGCCCGTGGCGAAGTGGGCAAGGTGGGCGTCTCCATCTCCTCGCTCAAGGACATGCAGCTCCTCTTTCAGGAGATTCCCCTCGACCGGGTCAGCACCTCCATGACGATCAATGCGCCCGCCGCCCTGCTGCTCCTCCTCTACGAACTCGTCGCCGAGGGCCAGGGCGTTAGTGGGCGGCAGCTGAGCGGCACCGTCCAGAACGACATCCTCAAGGAGTACGCCGCGCGGGGCACCTACATCTATCCGCCGCGTCCCTCGATGCGCTTGACTACCGATCTCTTCGCCTACTGCCGCGAGCGGATGCCGAACTGGAATACGATCTCGATCTCGGGCTACCACCTGCGCGAGGCCGGCTCAACCGCGGTCCAGGAGCTCGGATTCACGATGGCGCACGCCATCGCCTACGTCGAAGCAGCCCAGGCGGCTTCGCTCGACGTGGCCCAGTTCGCGCCGCGCCTGTCCTTCTTCTTCGCCGTCTTTTCCGACTTCTTCGAGGAGGTCGCCAAGTTCCGCGCCGCCCGGCGCCTCTGGGCATCGCTGATCCGGGACCGCTTTCAGGTGGCCGATCCCCGTGCCCAGGCGTTGCGCTTCCATACCCAGACCGGTGGCAGCACGCTGACGGCCCAGCAGCCGCAGAACAATATCGTTCGGGTGGCCCTGCAGGCCATGAGCGCGGTCCTGGGGGGAACCCAGAGCCTGCACGCGAACTCGTTCGACGAGGCGCTGGGCCTCCCCTCCGAGGCGGCGGCGACGCTCTCGGTTCGAACCCAGCAGATCATCGCGCACGAAAGCAACGTCACGAGCGTCGCCGATCCCCTGGGGGGAAGCTACCTGGTCGAGGCGCTCACCAGTGAGCTCGAGGCTGGGGCCCGCGCGTTGATCGCCGATGTCGAGCGCCAGGGTGGCGCCATCGCGGCGATCGAATCCGGCTTCACGCAGGCCGCCATCCAGGAGAGCGCCTACCGGCAACAACAGGCGGTGGAGGACGGCCGCCGCGTCGTCGTCGGCGTCAACCAGTTCCAGGCGGCCGATACGGCCGTTCCGATCGTCAAGATCAGTCCGCAGCACGAGCGCGACCAGCAACTCGCGCTCGCCGAGCTCCGCAAACAGCGCGACCAGCGGGCGGTGGACCTCCAGCTCGCGCGCGTGCGCGAAACCGCCCGGGGAGGGGGGAACCTGCTCCCGCCGATGCGGGAGGCGCTGCGCGCGTATGCCACCATAGGTGAGGTGTGCGGCGTCCTGCGCGAGGTGTTCGGGGAGTATCGCCCGGTGACGCCCGCCTGATGGCAACAGGCTCGAGGCCCCAGCCTCCCTCGCCGTCGGAACGCAAGGTCAACGAGTTGCGCAAACGCAAGTACGACGCCATGCATCGGGGTGGTGACCCCGATGACAAGCAGCATCCGAAGGGCAAGCTCACCGCAAGGGAACGGGTGGAGCTGCTCTGCGACCCGGGGTCCTTCCGCGAGCTCGACGCGCTCGCGGTGCACCGAACCGAGGCTTTCGGGATGGCCGACCGCAAGACCCCGGGCGACGGGGTGGTGACCGGCTACGGCCTTGTCGAGGGCCGCGAGATCTTCCTCTTCGCTCATGATGCCAGCGTCTTCGGGGGCTCGCTCGGCGAGGTGTTCGCCGAAAAGGTGTGCAAGGTGATGGACCTGGCGGTCCGAGCCGGCCGCCCCTGCATCGGCATCAACGACTCCGGCGGCGCCCGCATCCAGGAGGGGGTGGTCAGCCTGGCCGGCTACGCCGACATCTTCTATCGCAATGTCCAATCGTCGGGGGTCGTGCCGCAGATCTCGGTGATCGTCGGTCCCTGCACCGGTGGGGCGGTCTATTCGCCGGCGATCACCGACTTCATCTTCATGGTCGAGCAGCTCGGCTACATGTTCATCACGGGGCCGGAGGTCATCCGCGTGACCACGGGGGAGAAGGTGGGCTTCGACGACCTGGGCGGCGCCGGGGTCCACAATATCAAGAGCGGGGTGGCCCACTTCCTGTCCCATGGCGAGACGGAGGTGTTCGCCTCGGTCCGCCAGCTGCTCGCCTACCTGCCGGCCAACAATCGCGAGCGGCCGCCCGCGATCCGCTCGCTCGACGACCCGGAGCGTCGAGATCTCGAGCTGCAGAGCCTTGTCCCCGATAACCCCCAGCAGCCGTATGACATGAAGGCGGCGATCGGGGCCGTGGTCGACCGCGACAGTTTCCTCGAGGTCCAGGAGCATTTTGCGCAGAATCTCGTGGTCGGCCTCGCGCGGCTTGATGGCGAGGTCGTCGGGATCGTCGGCAACCAGCCCCGCATCCTGGCCGGCGCGCTCGATATCAACGCCTCGGTCAAGGGGGCCCGCTTCGTGCGCTTCTGCGACGCCTTCAACATCCCGCTCATCACCTTCGTGGATGTGCCGGGCTTCCTCCCCGGGACGGCGCAGGAGTACAACGGCATCATCCGCCACGGGGCGAAGTTGCTTTACGCCTTTGCCGAGGCGACCGTGCCGAAGCTGACCGTCATCACGCGCAAGGCCTATGGGGGCGCCTACGACGTCATGTCCTCAAAGCACATCGGAGCCGACTTCAATTTCGCCTGGCCCAGCGGCGAGATCGCCGTGATGGGACCGCAGGCCGCCGTCAACATCATCTTCAAGCGGGAGATCGCGGCGGCCGATGATCCCGCCCGCAAGGCCGAGGAGCTGGTGCTCGACTACAAGGAGCGATTCGCGAATCCGTACGTCGCCGCCGAGCGCGGCTATGTCGACGATGTGATCGAACCGCAGGACACGCGGCCGACGCTGATCAGCTCCTTGCGGCTGCTGAAGGACAAGCAGGTTGAACGGCCGCATCGCCGCCATGGCAACATCCCTCTGTGAAGTTCCTCGAGTACCAGGTCAAGGAGCGGTTCCGGTCGGTGGGGATTCCGGTCCCGGATGGCCGCGTCGCCAAAACCCCCGACGAGGTGGCGCTCGCGGCTGGGGCGCTCGGCCCGGTCGCGGTCAAGGCCCAGGTCCCCGTCGGCGGGCGAGGGAAGGCCGGCGGGATCAAGCTGGCTGCCACGGCCGCCGAGGCCAAGCGGGTCGGCGGCGAGATCCTCGGCATGACGATCAAAGGGTTTCGCGTCAAAGAGGTGCTCTGCGAGGTGGCCCAGGAGATCACGCGCGAGCTCTATCTCGGACTCACCCTCGACCGCGACGCCCGCAAACCGGTCCTGATCCTGAGCGCCCAGGGTGGGATGGAGATCGAGGAGGTGGCCGAGACACACCCCGAGGCGATCGCGCGGCTCTACCGGACCCGTGGCATGGCCCACTCGGGTTCGAGATTCGTGACCTGATCTTCCGGGCCGGGTTGGGCCCCTTTCAGTCGCAGCTGACGCCCGTCATCGGCAAGCTGTATGGGTTGGCGCGTTCCCTCGACGCGATCACGATCGAAATCAATCCACTGGCGGTCACGAGTGACGGCGGCCTGGTGGCGGCCGACGGCAAACTCGAAATCGATGACAACGCGATCTACCGGCACAAGGACCTGCATGGCGCCGAGGAGTTCGACGAGGATCCGCTCGAGGCCGAAGCCAAGCGTCGGAAGCTGACCTACGTTCGACTGGACGGATCGATCGGCGTCATCGGCAACGGGGCCGGCCTGGTCATGAACACGCTCGACCTGGTGCAGCGGGAAGGGGGAAAGGCCGCCAATTTTCTAGACATCGGTGGCGGAGCCAAGGCCGAGGTCGTGCACAGCGCGCTCGAGCTGCTGGCGGGGGATCCGCACGTCAAAGGCATCTTGATCAATATTTTCGGCGGGATCACCCGCGGGGACGAGGTCGCCCGCGGCATCATCGACGCCACCCGCGACCTGAACCTCACGCTCCCGCTTGTCGTGCGGATGACGGGGACGCGGGAGGAGGAAGGCCGGCAGATGCTGGCCGAAGCCGGGATCACGCCTGAGGCGACGGCCACCGGCGCCGCCCGGAGAATCGTGGAGCTGGCGCGCGGATGAGCATCCTGCTTTCGAAGCAGAGCCGCGTCCTGGTGCAGGGGCTGACCGGACGGGAGGGGAGCTTTCACACCGAGGCGATGAAGGCATACGGCACCTCTGTCGTTGCCGGGGTCAGCCCGGGGAAGGGCGGGACCTCACACCTCGACGTCCCGGTCTACGACACCGTCGCAGAGGCCCGCACGCAAACCGGCGCCGATGTGAGCGGCATCTTCGTGCCGGCGCCCTTCGCGGCCGACGCGATCATGGAGGCGGCGGCGGCCGGGATCGAACTGATC
>JALYYC010000229.1 GCA_030946755.1 Candidatus Dormiibacterota bacterium | reverse complement strand
TTGTGACGTTTCTCCCTCGATGACACGAATCCGCGGCCTGCTTGCCGCTCTCCTGCCGACGCTCGCGATCGTGGCCGCCCTGCTCGCCCACCCGGCCTACGCGCTGGGCCACAAGCACCCGATCCATCAGCCTGTCCGCCACGCTCATGCCTCGGCACCGGCCCCGGTCCATCTGACCGCCGGGGAGGCGAAGGCGATCCTGATCCGGGCCGCCCGCCATCACCAGGTCAACCCGAACTTCGTCCTCGCGGTCGCCTACTGGGAAAGCGGCTGGAAGCAGGAAAGCATCTCGAAGACCGGCGCCGTCGGCCTGATGCAGATCGAGCCCTACACCGCCGTCTCGGCCGGTCCGGCGCTGCTCCATCGGTCAGTCAACCTCAGCAACCCGGTCGACAACGCCGAGCTCGGTGCCGCCCTGCTTCGCTCCTACCTCGACCAGCTTCATGACCCCAAGCTGGTGCTGGCGGCCTACTACCAGGGCCTCAGCGCCGTTCGCCATCACGGCATCTACCCCAGCAGCCGCAGCTATGTCAACGGCATCTGGCGGCTTCGAAACCGCTTCCAGGCAGGCTTCATCCCCTAACCGTCCGGCGTCGCCGACCCTTGCTCTGGGCCTCTTTATATGATATCGTCGATATCAGCATATCGGACATATCCGATGGGACTCGGTGGCCCCATCGGGCAGGAGGTACAACACATGGGTCGGTACGGACCGCATATGGGGATCGGCACGATTCTGGTGATCCTATTTATCGTCTGGCTTCTCTTCTTTCACCACTAGATCGACGACTCGATAACGGCACAGGTGGACGGAACGCCCGTCCACCTTTCATGTTGGAAGGACCCGCGGATTCATAAGGAGACAGCCATGGACGCGATCGCGCTACTCAAAAGCGACCACCGGAAGGTCGAGAAGATTTTTTCGCAGATCGAGAAAGGCAGCGGGAACCGGGAGCATCTCTTTACCGAGCTGATGAACGAGTTGACGGTGCACGCGGAAATCGAGGAGAAGCTCTTCTACCCGGCTGTCAAGAACGCGAAGCAGACCCACGATCTCGTGCTCGAGTCGTTCGAGGAGCACAAGCAGGTCAAGATGGTCCTGGCCGACCTGGCGAAGGCGGACAAGAAGACCGAGCACTGGCTGGCCGGCCTCAAGGTCCTGATGGAGGATGTCCAGCATCATGTCGGCGAAGAGGAGAACGAGCTCTTCCCCAAGGTCAAGGACAAGGTCCTCTCCGAGCAGGAGCTCAAGGACCTCGGAACGAAGATGGAAGAAATGAAAACCCGGGAGCTGGCCGCCGCCCAGAAGCGCTAGCCTCCAACGGTGGTGAGGGGTTCGGAATTGTCCGAACCCTTTTTTATTGCCGGCCGCCGGTCGCGGTACTATCGTATGGTCACCCGCGAACAAAGGGGAAGATCATGGCTGTGAAGTCCGACGTCGCCGACGAGCTGCGGCGGGTCCCGCTGTTCAGCGGGCTGGACCGCAAGGAGCTGTCGATGCTCGCCAAGCTCGTCAAGGAGCAGCGCTACCCGGCTGGGACGGAGATCGTCAAAGCCGGGTCCAGCGGCCACGGGCTGTACCTCATCCGAGAAGGCCAGGTCGCGGTGAAGAAAGATGGCCGCGCGGTCGCGACGATGGGTCCCGGTCAGTTCTTTGGCGAGGTCGCCATCCTGGACGGCGGCCCGAGAACCGCGGACGTGATCGCCGACACAGACACGGTCTGCATGACCCTGATCTCCTGGGAGATCAAGCCGCTCTTGATGGACAACGCTGGCATCACCTACAAGATGCTGTTGGAGGTCGCCAAGCGGCTGCGTAGCGAGCAGCCGCGGCACGCCGACTGATCCCTCGCTAGCCGCCGATCAGGAAGTCGTGCGCCATCCATCCCTGCTTTTCCAGGTGCCACCAGAGCTTGCCGTCGGCGTAGTTAGGCCCGGCGTCCACCCGCACGGCGGTTCCATCGTCGAGGCAGACGATCACGTTGCCCGCGAGGCTGGCGGCATCCCGGACATTGGCGCATTGCCCGGGGACATGCACGCTGGCCGGGCTGCCAGGCAGCGGACTGACCTGGCCCGGAACGGCGCAGGTGGCGTTGAGAAAATGCCAGCCGCTCGCGTCCCGGAAAACGTAACCGGCACACTGCCGCCCACCGGTGTTGGCGGTCGAGAACTGGACGACCGCGGCATTGAGCCCGCTCGCCTGGCTGGCGAGCTTGAGGCAGGGGCCGCTCGCCGGACATGAGCCGCTGACGTACTTGAGACCGGTTTTGGCCTCAACGCCCGGGATTGCCGCCGCCAGCGCGCTGGACGACGGGCTGGCCGGCGGTCCGGTCTTCGTCAGCGTCGGCGGCGGCGAGCTCCGCCCGGCCACCAGGTGACGGCCCGACGGCGAAAGGACGTAGGCGAGTGGCGCCAGGATGAGGACAGCCAGGACTGCCGCGACTGCCCAGGCGACCCTGGGGATGCGCGGCACCCGGAATTGAGGACGCGTGACCCGCGGGAGCCTGACGCGAGGGAGCGTGACCCGCGGGAGCGTGACGCGGGGAAGCGTGACGCGGGGGCGCGCGACGCGGGGCATTTTGATCCGTGTGCGCGGTGTGGCCCGGCGCGGGGTTGCTGCCGCCAGGGCGCTGCCCGCTGCCGATGCCATTGCGCGGCCACAGCGAGGGCAGAACTTGGCGGTCGCGTCGTTCGCCTGCCCGCAGCCCGGGCAGAAGACTCGCGCTGGGCTTGCCGGGGCGGCGGCCGGGGTGGACGTGGCAACGATCGCTGCCGGGGCCACAGCCGCGGCGGGTGTTGGGGCTGGAGGGATCGCCAGAACCGGGTCCGAAGCTTGCGGCTTCGTGGCGATGGGCACCGCCGGGGCAGGCTTGACGGCCGGCACCGGCTCGGGAGCCGGCTTCTGAGCGATCGGAGCCGGCGTCTGAGCGATAGGAGCCGGCTCCGGTTCTGGCTTGGCGATCGAGGCCGGCTTTGGGGCCGCAGGCCCGGACGCCGGCGCCTTTCGCCAGGGCAGGCCACCGGCGAGCGCCGCGAGGCCGGACGTTCGGCCGGGTCGGCCCTCCCGTTTCGCGCCGTTGCCGTTCGTGGCGGCCGGTGAACGTGTCCCGTCCCAATCGATCGGCGTCCCACAGCGGGCGCACCAGATATCGATCGCCACGTTCTCGTATTTGCAGGATGGGCAGCGCACGGTCGTCCCCATGCTGCTCTTCTGCTTGATCACAGCCTTGAGATGATGTAACCACGTTCCGGCTCGCGCCCGGTAGTGGTCGAGTTGCGATCGGTCAACCGGCCGCCCGCAGGTTGGGCTGATTCAGCAGCCATCCGGACGACGACCGGACCATTTCCCAGGTGCCGGCCCAGTGTCGCTGCGACCCGGCGTAGACCTCGATCAGATCGATGGAGACCATGGCGACCTGCCCGTTGTTGGCGATAGTCCGGGCAGCCCGCAGGTTCATCTGTTGGGTGTAGGCGAAACGTCGATTGATGAACTCAGCGGGCGGATAGTTGGCCTGCATCCGGCCGCTCCACGTCGCGGCGGCGGCGTCGAACTGGTGCGCGGCGACCGCCTGATAAAAGCTGCCGATGGCGCTGCTGGGATCGCCGGCGGTTGTCGGAAATGCCGGAACCGGCACCGGCTGCGCGTCTGCCGGCGGCTGGATGGTCGGCGGCTGAGCGGCGGGTTGAGCCGGGGTCGGGGCCGCGCTCGGTGTCGGCGCTTCCGTCGGGGCTGGCGTTGGGGTGGGTGTGGCGGATGCTGTCGCACTCAGTCCGGCCGTGAGCGGCAGTTGCGGGGAGACAGCTTCGCGTCCGGCTGCCTTGAACCACCCCGCGACCGGCAGGGCAAGCAGCACGGCGAGAACTGCCGCCGCGGCGGCGGGGAGGAGCCAGACACCGGTGCGGCGCCTGGACGTCGATCGCCTCCCGGGCGCCGCAGCGACGGCTGCCACGGCTCCAGCTTCGGGCTCTCGCGCCGGCACCGGGGCGATTTCTGGCTCTCCAGCCGGTACCGGGGCGACCTCGGGCTCTCGAGCCGGCACTGGGGCGACTTCGGGCTCCGCCTCGGTAACGGGGGCGACCTCGGGTTCCGCCTGGGTAACTGGGGCGACCTCGGGTTCCAGCTCCGCCACGGGCGCGGCCTCCGGCTGAGACGCGATCGGGTCGGTCCTTGACGCGGCAGCCTCCGGCGCAGCGGCCGCCGGTGGTGCCCAATCCAGGTGCTGCGAGCATTTCGAGCACCACATGTCAATCGCATAGTTCTCCGCCCCGCAGTGTCTGCAACGAACCATTCTTCCCCTCCAAATGGGAACCAGCGCTATCAGCTCACTTGATGATACGCATATCAGGTTCAAATACGTACGCAAGCTCATCGATACGGTCCCACCAGGTGCGCGGAGTACGCTGCCGGTGTGCTATCCGACGCGGCTGAGTTCCCGCTGCCCGGCCCCCTCGATCTCGGCCTGACGCTGGGGATCCTGCAGCGCGGAGGCGCCCGCGACCGGACCATTCTGATCGAGTCAAGTCGTGCCTGGCGCGCCAGTTGGACGCCGGATGGCGCGGCGACCCTCCGCCTGGAGGTGACGTCGACGACGTTACGCGCGCAGGCCTGGGGTCCGGGCTCCGGCTGGGCGGTGTTGGCGGCTCCGGCATTGGTCGGACTCGACGATGACCCCGGCTCCTTTCATCCCCACCATCCTTTGCTCTCCACCATCCATCGAAGCCATCGGGGTCTGCGGCTCGGCCGCACCGGCCGCGTCTTCGAGGCCCTCGTCCCCACGGTGCTCGAGCAGAAAGTGCCTGGCCTCGAGGCGTGGGCCTCCTACGCGGCGATGGTGTCAGCCCTGGGCGAGCCCGCCCCCGGAGAAGGCGAGCTATTGATGCCGCCCACACCTCGGCGGCTGCTCGCCACGCCCTACTGGACCTTCCATCGCTTTGGCATCGAACGCCGCAAGGCTGACGTCATCCGCAACGCAGCTTTGCTTGCGCGACGGCTCGATGACCTGGTGCAGGTCGGCGCGACCGAGGCGACTCGCCTCCTGCTCAGCCTGCCGGGCGTCGGGTCCTGGTCCGCCGCCGAGGTCGCCGCCGTGGCCTTTGGCGACCGGGATGCCGTCTCGGTCGGCGACTACAACCTCCCCCACATGGTGAGCTGGGTCCTCGCCGGGGAGCCGCGTGGGTCGGATGCCCGCATGCTCGAGTTGCTCGAGCCCTATCGTGGCCATCGTGCACGTGTGATCCGGTTGCTTGCCACCGCCGGCATCACGGCGCCACGGTTCGGCCCCCGGATGCCGCTCCGTCGCCTGGCGCGGCGCTGATTACGAGGCTTTCTTCGCGGGCTGGAAGTAGGGGTTGCTTCCGGCGGCATGATCGGTCCGGTCGATGACCCTCGTGACCTCCGGGACCGCCGCCTTGATCGCCACCTCGATCCCCTGACGAAGCGTGACGTCGACCTGGGCGCACCCCTGGCACCCGCCGCCCAGCTGCACGTAGGCGGCGCCGTCGCGGACATCCAGCAGATCGACAAAGCCGCCGTGGGCGGCAACGCCGGGGTTGATCTGTCGGTCGAGCACGTCCTGGACACGCGCCGCCACCGGGTCGCGCCATCCCTCGTTGGGATTCTCAATCGTCAGCGCCCCACCGATGGCCGAGTGGTCCAGGTCGATCACGGCACCCTCCAGGTGCACGGCGCTCGCCGGATCCACGAGTAGCTGAAGTCCTGGCGTGTCGACGACAACGTCGTCAGCAGTCCGCTCCGCCGGGTCGACCAGGTCGATCTCGTAGACGAAGCGACCGCCCCGCCGCCCGGTGATCTCGATTCGGAGCGCGGCGTCGGGACGACCCCCCTGGCGGCGCACGCGATCGATCTTGTCCAACGCGGTCGGCGTGACCACGAGCTCGAGACCCACAGGGAGATTCTATTCGTGGTCAGATAAGGCGATGGGTCGCGTCCTGCTGCTGATCCCGAGCCGGACCTACCGCACCCACGACTTCATGGAGGCCGCCAGCCGGCTCGACGTGGAGGTTGTGGTCGGCTCCCCACACCGGCCGGCACTGGCCGCGCTGATGGACGGCCGGCACCTGCGGATCGAATTCACCGACCTCGATGAATCGGTGGAGCGCATCGTGGCGTTCGCCTCGACTCGTCCCCTCGACGCCATCGTCCCAGTCGACGATAGCGGGACGCCGCTGGCGAGCGCCGCCTCCGCGCGGTTGGGTCTGCCGCAAAACCCACTGCAGGCCGTCCTCACCGCTTCGAACAAAATGATGACCCGCCGGGCCCTGCGGAATGCCGGGCTCCCGACCCCCCGCTTCCTGTCCTTTTCCGTCGATACTGTGCCGGTCGACGTGGCATCGACGATCCGGTATCCGTGCGTGGTCAAGCCGGTGGATCGTTCGGGGAGCCAGGGGGTCATCCGGGTCGATGAGTCGGTCGCCTTCCCGGAGGCGTTCACTCGGGTGGTGGCGATCGTGCGATCGTGCGACCAGTCGCAGGACGCCTCGCTGCTGGTCGAAGACTTCGTGCCCGGGCGCGAAGTCGCCGTCGAGGGACTGCTGCGAGGCGGCGAGCTCGAGGTCCTCGCGATTTTTGATAAGCCCGATCCGCTCGACGGTCCCTTCTTCGAGGAGACCATTTACGTCACGCCATCACGCTTCGACACCGGGACGCAGGCCGCGATCGTGCGCTCAACCGCGGCGGCGACCCGCGCGCTCGGCCTGCGCGAGGGGCCCGTCCATGCCGAGCTTCGAATCAACGGCGCCGAGATTTTCGTGCTGGAGGTGGCACCTCGCTCCATCGGCGGCCTGTGCTCGCGCACGCTCCGATTCGGCGCCGGACTGTCGCTCGAGGAACTGATCCTCCGACACGCGGCCGGCCTGCCGATGCCCGCGCATGATCGCGAACGGCGGGCCGCCGGGGTCATGATGCTGCCCATCCCCGCCGGCGGCCGCTTACAGGAGGTCCGCGGCCAGGAGGAAGCCCGGACCGTTCCCGGCGTCGAGAGTCTGGTCGTCACCGTCCCGGCCGGCGAGCGTCTCGTGCCGCTGCCCGAGGGCGATCGGTATCTCGGATTCCTTTTCGCCCGTTCCGATGACCCGGCGGCCGTCGAAACGGCGCTCCGCGAGGCCTTTAGCCGGCTTACCGTCGTCATCCATGACTGACACGACGGACCGCCGCCGGCAGGTGCTGATCGTCGGCGCCGGCTTTGGTGGTCTTGCCTGCGCCAGGGCACTGGACGGCAGCGAGGCCGACGTCACCCTCCTCGACCGCCACAACTATCACCTCTTCACGCCCCTCCTCTACCAGGTGGCGACCGGCCTCCTCAATCCGAGCGAGATCGCCTACCCGCTGCGCCGGATCTTCCGCCACTCCCGCAACGTGCGGGTCCGGCAGGCGACCGTCCGCGAGATGGATTTCGGATCGCGCCTCGTCAGGACGGCCGAGGGAGAGACGCTGTCCTACGACTTCCTCGTGCTGGCGAGCGGCAGCGTCGACAACTTTTTCGGGAACGAACGCCTCGCCGAGGTGTCCTTCGGGCTCAAGTCCCTGGAGGACGCAACGCGCCTCCGCAACCACGTGCTGACCTGCCTGGAACGCGCGGACAGCGCCGCCGATGCGGCGGAGCGGCAGGCCTTGCTGACGTTTGTCATCGCAGGAGGCGGCCCCACCGGGGTGGAGTCTTCCGGCGCCCTCGGGGAGTTGATCCAGATTGTGGCGGGCAAGGACTATCACCAGATCCGGCGAGACGAGGTCCGGATCTTGCTGCTGGAGGGCCAGGAGCAGCTGCTCACCACCTTTTCTGCGCGCATCGGCGCCTACGCTGAGCGCGTGCTTCGCCGGCGCGGCATCGACGTCCGGACCCGAACGCTCGTGACCGCGGCCGACGCTACGGCGGTGACGCTGTCCGATGGCTCGGTCCTTCCGACCCGAACGATCATTTGGTCAGCCGGGGTGCGTCCAAACGATCCGTCTCGGGACAGCTCGGTACCCCACCACAAGAACGGGCGCATCGAGGTGGATGCGTGCCTGCGAATCGCCGGGCAGCAGCGCACCTTCGCCATCGGTGACCTGGCCTCTCCGGGTGGACCATCGCTGCTCCCGATGGTGTCGCCGCCGGCGATGCAGGGCGGCCGGTACGTCGCGTGGGCGATCCTCGATGAGCTCCGAACCGGACAGGTCCCGAGCCGGCCGTTTCACTATCTCGACAAGGGGACCATGGCCACGATCGGGCGGCGGGCCGGTGCCGCGAGACTTCCCGGCGGGCTCGAGATCACCGGCTTTTTCGGTTGGGTGACCTGGCTGGTCGTCCATGTCTACTACCTCGTCGGCTTTCGTAATCGTGCTCGCGCGATCGCCTCGTGGGCCTGGGACTACTTCCGGTTCGATCGGCCGATCCGGATTATCCTCGAGACGCGCCCCGCTGAACGACCGGCGGTCAGCTCCCCGACTCGACCAGATCCTTGAGCCGCCGAACATCGGCTGCGAAGGTCGTCCGGATCAGGGGTTTCAGGATGCGCATGCCGAGGGCGCCCAAAGGCCCCAAAGGGGGCTGGAGGGTCTCTCGCCAGGTAAAGGCCGTCCCGGCCGGCGCTTGCCGGCAGCGCATGACCCCGGCACCGCTCACCCACCCGAGGTGCGCGATCGTCAGCTCCTCCGGTGGGACCCACCTGGTCACCCGAATCCGATCGGTCGTGCTGATCCCGCCGATCCGGACCGTGGCCTCCCCCTCGACACCCACCCCCTCGCGACGCGTCGAGGTGATGCGCAGCGCGGAGAGCTCGGACATCCAGCGATGCAGGCCCTCCCAGTCAACGAGGTATCGCCAGACTGTCGACGGTGACGCGGCGATCGTCGTGGACAGTTCGAAGTCGATGGTGTGCACCGTCACCATCAGGTACGTCGGAGTGACGCGACCCGATCACCGTTGAATCGGACTCCCTCGCGGCGCAGCCGCCGGCGCTGTTCTCCGTCCTTTCGCACCGCCAGCTCGCCGTTGGCCCGCACCACCCGCCACCAGGGCAGCCCGACGCTGTTCGCCAGCACGTTCCCGACCGCGCGCGCGGCGCCCGGAAATCCGGCACGGGCCGCGACCTGCCCGTAGCTCACGACCTCGCCGCGTTTCAGCTCCCGGATCACCCGCGCGACGGCGACAACGAACGGTCGGGGCGCAGGCTTTGACGCGCTGATGCTCGGAGGCTACCATCGGACCAGGTGACGACCACCCAATCGGCCTATCTGAACTACGCCGGCAAAGACGATCTGCTGTCAGGCGGCGTCAGGCTCATCCCGATCGAGACGCCCAGAGGCAGGTTCCGGGTGTGGACGAAGCGGATTGGAAATAACCCGACGACCAAGCTTCTGCTGCTGCACGGCGGCCCGGGCGCGACCCATGAGTACTTCGAAGCAGCGGACAGCTACCTGCCGGCGGCGGGCATCGAGTACTACTACTACGACCAGCTCGGTTCCGCCTACAGCGATCAGCCCGTTGAGCCAGACCTCTGGGAGGTTGGTCGGTTCGTCGAGGAGGTCGAGCAGGTTCGGCAGGCGCTCGGGCTGAACCGAGACAGCTTTTATCTCCTTGGCCATTCGTGGGGCGGCATCCTGGCGATCGAATATGCGCTCAAGTACCAACGTCACCTGAAAGGCCTCGTGATCTCGAACATGATGGCCAGTTGTCCCGCATACAACGCCTACGCGCGTGACGTGCTGATGCCGGCCATGGATCAATCCGAGCTCGATGAGATCAAGGCTTTTGAGGCCGCTGGCGACTTCGAGAATCCCCGCTATACCGAGCTGTTGATGGAGCAGCACTACGTCCATCATGTCCTCCGGTTGCCCGTCGACATGTGGCCCGACCCGGTGAACCGCGCCTTCGCAAAGATCAACAGGAACATCTATGTTCCGATGCAGGGTCCGAGCGAGCTGGGCCTGCGGGGCACGCTCGAGAACTGGGACCGCACCGCTGATCTCAAGACGATCGAGGTGCCCACGCTCACCATCGGTGCCCGTTACGACACGATGGATCCGGCGCATATGGAGTGGATGGCGGGCGAGCTACGGCGTGGGCATTATCTCGATTGTCCGAACGGCAGCCACATGGCCATGTACGACGACCAGGCCACCTACTTCGGGGGCTTGATCGAGTTCCTAAAAGGCCGGTAGTAGGTTCAGGCGATCGGCGGCGTGTAGGTCAGGAGCACGTTACCGGAGCGGAAGACCTTGGTCCCAACCAGCGTCAGTTGCGTCTTCTTCTTACCCGCTCCGAACAGCGAGTGACCGGCCCCAATCAGGACGGGATTCACGATCAGGCGAAGCTCGTCGAGCATGCGCATCTCGATCAAGCTCGCCGTCAGGTTCGAGCTCCCCAGCACCAGGAGATCGCGCCCTGGTTCCTTTTTGAGTGCCGTCAGTTCTTGAGCCAGGTCGCCGCCGATGAGACGCGTGTTCGCCCAGTCGGGCTCAGGCTTCCGAAGCGACCGGGAGACCACGAACTTCGGTTTCGTGTTCATCAGGTCAACCACAGCCGCCGGGTTGTCATCAAAGGCCCCGGGGGCCGGCCAGTACTGGGCCATGCCCTGGTAGGTGGCGCGCCCGAAAATAAGGCCATCGCTGGCGTTCAATTGTTCGACGGAGAACGCATTGAACTCGTCATCGACGTTGTGCCAGTCGATTTCCCAGGGATTGAGGCCCTCGTGGAAGCCGTCGGCGGTCACCATCAAGAAGGCGGCAATCTTTCTCATCGTGTGAATCAGGCGACGACGCTTTC
>JALYYC010000144.1 GCA_030946755.1 Candidatus Dormiibacterota bacterium | reverse complement strand
ACGCCAACCGGCTTGCGCCACTGATCACGGCGATCGGCGTGTCACTGTTGCTGGAGAGCGTCGTCCAAGTCTTTGTCAGCCCGGCGCCGGTGCTCGTCCCCAGTAACGCGCTCGTGCCGCAGGCGATCTTCCGCGGGGCAAACGCCGAAACGTCGCTCGCTGGGCTGCTGCTGTTTGTCGTTGCGGTAGCGCTGATGATCGGGCTCGATCTGTTCGTCTTCCGAACGCGTTTCGGAAGCGCGATTCGCGCGACGGCGCAGGACCGGGAGGCGGCAACCTTTATGGGGATCGACGTCGACCGGGTGATCATGGTCACCTTCTTCATCGCCTCGGCGCTCGCCGGGCTGGGCGGCGTTCTCTACGGCCTCCGTTATGCCTCGATCAACTTCTTCATGGGCTACCTGCTGGGAATCAAAGCCTTCACCGCCGCCGTCATCGGTGGCATTGGAAACCTTCGTGGGGCAATGGTTGGCGGTTTACTGCTGGGTGTGCTCGAGAGCATGGCGGGTGGCTTCATCAGCAGCCAGTTCCAGGACACCCTCGTGTTCCTGACGCTGATCGTTGTGCTACTGGTTCGGCCGCAGGGACTCTTCGGGCAGCCCCTTGGTGATCGAGCGTGAGCACCGAGCCGGCCTCGATCGACGGTGGGGAGCCGGCCCATCAGCTGAAGCAGCTCTGGGAGGCCGGGCCGGCGGGTTGGAACCGTGCGCTGACCAGGCCGCCGGTGCTCCTCGCCTTCTTGCTCGTCGCGCTCGCGACGCCCCTGGTACTGCAGTACATCGAGGACAATTCGCCCTGGATCGGCGCGCAGTACTGGACTCTGATTCTCGCCACCTGCGCAATGTATGCCTGCCTGGCCGTGGCACTCAACCTCGTTGTCGGTTACGCGGGGCTCTTGAACCTCGGCTTCATCGCCTTCTTCGGGATCGGCTCCTACGCCTATGCGCTGGTCGCCAGCGACCAGATTCACCAGCACTACCCATTGTGGGCCGCGTTGCTGGTCGTGATCGTCATCACGCTTGCTTTTGCGCTGTTGGTCGGGGTTCCGGCACTCAGGCTCCGCGGAGATTACCTGGCGATCGTAACGCTCGCGTTCGGCCTGATCATGCGCGACCTGATCCTCGACCTCGACCGGCCACCGGTGCTGATCGGCCACCAGTTCGGGCCGAGTGAGTTGAACATCACCGGTGGGACCAACGGCATCCACCAGGTGGCCCCGTTCAGCTTGCCGACAAGCCTTCCGGTGATCGGCCCCGTGCCGCATTACCGGATGTACTACTGGATCTTCGTGCTGTTTTTGGCCCTCTGTGTGTATTGCATGCTGCGCTGGCGCAACACGCGAACCGGTCGCGCCTGGGTCGCGATCCGCGAGGACGAACTGGCCGCCCGGGCCATGGGAGTGAATACCTTCAAATACCGCCTGCTGGCCTTCACGGTGAGCGCAGTCATGGCCGGTGTCGTCGGCATGATCGATGCCGCCGCGATCTTCAACGCCTTCCCCAGTCCAAACTTCGACGTGCAAACCACCGTGATGGTTTTCATCATGGTCATTCTGGGTGGCCTTGGCAGCATTCCCGGCGCGGTTCTTGGCGCGATCGCGTTCACGGTGCCACCGTTCCTCCTGCAACAGTTCGTTCTCTACAAGTACCTGATCATCAGCATCGTGCTGATCGCCGTCATGATCTTCCGGCCGGAGGGGCTTCTCGGGACGGTTTCGATCCGTCCCCGGCGCGCCATGGGTGGAACCCCGGAACTCTTTACGGATGAAGCGGCTGAGCCGCCGGCGAAAATCCCCCGGGCCAGGGCGGCCGACCTCGAGGCCACCACCGGAGCCATCGTGCCGGTCGTCGAACCGCCCCCGACGTCGTGACTGCGTCGACTCCGGTTCTTGCCATCCAGGGGTTGAGCTGCCGCTTTGGTGGGCTGACGGCCGTCGATGGCTTCAGCCTCGAGATTCGGGAGGGGGAGATCATCAGCCTGGTCGGACCCAACGGTGCAGGAAAGACCACCGTGTTCAACCTCATCTCCGGCATCATCAAACCAACCGCGGGGTCAGTCCGCTTGTTGGGCCGCGAACTCATCGGGCAGCCATCGCATCGGATCACGCGCTTTGGAATTGCGCGGACGTTTCAGAACGTCCGGGTCTTTCCGCAGCTGACCGTGCGCGAGAACATCCTGCTCGGCACGCATCACTGGACCCGCAGCGGCATGCTCGGCTCCGTGACCATGTGGCCGTCCTCGAGGCACGCCGAACGGGAGGCCGCCGGCGAGGTCGACAAGGCGATCGCGCTGTTCCGCGAACGGCTGGAGCCGCGCCTCGATGATCCTGCGTTCAGCCTCTCCTATGCGAACCGGCGCCGCACGGAGATGGCGCGGGCGTTAGCCGCCCGCCCCAGGCTGCTGCTGCTGGACGAGCCGGCCGCAGGCATGAACCCCTACGAACGAGTCGAGATCGCGAGGCTGATCCGGTCGATGCGTGAGCAGGGGCTGACCATCTTTCTGATCGAGCACCACATGCCGCTCGTCATGGAAATCTCGGACCGGGTGGTGGTGATGGACCACGGCGTCAAGATCGCGGAAGGCCTACCCAAAGAGGTCCACGCCAATCCAAAAGTCATCGAAGCCTACCTTGGACGGCGAGCAGCCACCGCCTGAGGCGCGGCCCGCGGCCGGCAACGACGCCGTCCTGCAACTGCAGGGCGTCGAGGTCCGCTACGGTCCCATCCCCGCCCTTCGCGACGTGAGCATGGAGATCCGGCGAGGCGAGATCGTCTGTCTACTCGGGGGAAACGCCTCCGGGAAGTCGACCACGATGAAGGCCGTCATCGGGTCGGTGCGGTGCACCCAGGGGACGATCATCTACGAGGGACAGGACATCACGAACTGGAAGACATCCCGCCGGGTCGCGCACGGCATCGCGATCGTTCCCGAGGCCCGCCGCATTTTCCCGCGGCTGACCGTGATGGAAAACCTGCTCATGGGTGCGTTCACGCGGAAGGACCGCAAAGAGATCGACGAAGATCTCGAGCGCGTACTCGAGATGTTTCCGCGGCTCCGCGAGCGACGGAGCCAGCGTGGCGGCACCATGTCAGGCGGCGAGCAGCAGATGCTGGCCATGGCCCGAGCCCTGATGTCGCGCCCGCGGTTCCTCTGCATGGATGAGCCCTCAATGGGGTTGGCGCCGGTCCTCGTCGAGCAGCAGTTCGAGACCATCCAGCGCCTCAATGCGACCGGGATCACAGTGTTCGTCGTCGAGCAGAATGCCAACATGGCGCTGGCCATCGCCGACCGGGGCTACGTGCTGCAAAGTGGGCGGGTGGTGCTTGCGGACACCGCAGCGCGCCTGCTCGAGAACCCGCAGATGCAGCGGGCCTACCTGGGCATGTAGCGCGTACGCGTCAGGCGGTCGGTGTCGGGAGCTTCGCCTCCGGCGAGCCCGCCGGCGAGAACGTGCCCAGAACCTTCAGATCTGCGTCACCGGTGTTCTCGAGCGTGTGGCGGACGCCGATCGGGAAGAAGACGACTGAACCGGGGCGCAGCTCGCCCGCCGGTTCCTCGTCGATCCAGAGCCGGCCATGACCTTCGAGGATGTAGACCGCCTCCTCGTGGGGGTGCGCGTGTAGGGGAGCCCGGCCGGTGGGAATGACGCCAGTGAACTGGGTCATCTGGCGGCAGCCCACCTCGGGGCTGACCAGGACGCGAAAGCTTCGCTCACCCATCAGCGTCGGCGTGACCCGCTCTTCATCCATCATGGTAGGGCGGATGCGACGCTCGTCGATTCCGGCCGACCTGAGCGCTCCCTCGAGATCCAGCCTCGGCATGGTGGCGCGAATCGCCCCGCTGTCGATCGGTGGCGCCATCGCGCCGACGATGACCAGGGGCGTGACGCCCGTATTCTCGTAGCTGTGCTCGGCGCCCGCGGGGATGAAGACGGCCTTGCCCGCGCTGACCGCGTGCATGGCGGTCTCGACCGTGATGGCGCCGGTGCCCTCCAGCACATAGAGGACCTCCTCGCTTCCGTCGTGCGCATGGCTGGCGACGTCGCCCGGTGCGACCTGGAGCCGGTAGGCCATGACGTGTTCAGCGCCCAGGCGCTGGTCAACCAGCCACTGCAGCATCCCTCCGGCAAATTCGCGTGGCAAAACCTCGTCCTGGTGAAGGAGGCGTGCCGCTTGCTGGATTGACATGGCGACCCTCCCGATGATAGCAACGAAGCCTTACCATCTCGATGGGAGAGGATGGAGTACCGACAATTCGGCCAAACCGACCTGCGCGTTTCGGTCCTGGGTCTGGGTTGCGGTGGCTTCGGTGGGGTAGGGTCGGCTCCCGAGCTCTTCGGAAAGGGGGAAGATCAGACGGCAGCCTTCGCCATCATGGACCGCGCCGTGGAGGCAGGCATCAACTACTTCGACACCGCCGACAGTTATGGCGGGGGCGCCTCGGAACGGATGATCGGCGCCTGGCTCCACGAGCGGAAAATCCGAGACCAGGTCGTGCTCTCGACGAAAGTCTTCTACGCCATGGCCGAGGGTCCCAATGAGCAGAGCCTCTCCCGGCGGCACATCGTCGACGCCATCGAGGGGAGTCTCCGCCGGCTGCAAACGGATCACGTCGATCTCTACGTGACGATGGAGCCCGATCCCGGCACGCCCGAAGACGAGACGCTGCAGGCCATGGACGAGCTGGTCAAGGCCGGCAAGGTCCGCTTCATCGGCGCCAGCAACGCGTCGGCATCCCAGCTGCGACACTCATTGGCACTGAGCGACCGTCTCGGTGTGGTCCGCTACCAGTCGGTGCAGAACGGCTATAACCTGCTGGATCGCGAGATGGAACGGGAGGTGCTGCCGCTGGCCGCGAGCGAGTCGCTGGCCGTCACGCCGTTCAGCCCGACATCGGGCGGTCTATTGACGGGCAAATACCGCTTCGGCGAGGCGCCGCCGAGCGACTCGCGCCTGGCGCTGCGCCCGGAACCATACCGCGGCCTGGTCACCGAGCGGACGTTTCGGTCGATCGCGGAGCTCCGCGCTGCCGCCGAGGAGCGCGGGCTCGACACCGGTGCCCTGGCGCTCGCCTGGGTCCTGAGCCATCCGGCGGTCACCGCTGCGCTGATCGGGCCGCGCCGCCCGGAGCAGTTCGCGCCCTGGCTGCAGGCGGTGGACGTCCATCTGAGTGCGCAGGAACGCGAGGCCGTCGGCTCGCTGATGACGGTGGCCGCCTGATGGATGTGCTGGTGCTCTCGGCTGACGACGTGGCGCGGCTGCTGCCGATGCGCGAGTGCATCCGGGTGATGCGTGAGGCGCTCGCCACCCTCGCCAGCGGCAAGGCGTTGGTGCCGCTCCGCATGGTGATGCGGATGCCGGATGCCAGCGGATTCCTCGGCCTGATGCCGGGCTTCATCGCGCCGGATCAGGGGCGCGACGGCTCGCTGGGTATGAAGGCGGTCTCGGTATTCCCGGGAAACGCGTCACGGGGCATCGATACGCACCAGGGCGCCGTGCTTCTCTTTGAGGTGGAGACCGGCCGGCTCGTCGCGCTGATGGATGGCGCAACCATCACCGCAATCCGGACGGCGGCCGTCTCCGGCGTCGCCACCGATCTCCTGGCGCGTCCGGACGCGGGTGAGCTCGCCATCCTTGGCGCGGGGGTCCAGGCGCGGACGCATATCGAGGCGATTGCCGCGGTCCGTCCGATCCGGCAGGTGCGTGTCTGGAGCCGTCAACCGGCGCGGGTGACCCGCCTGATCGAGGACATGCGAAGTAAATCCGACCTGGCAATCACCGCAGCCGCGACCCCCGAGGCCGCCCTCCGCGGGGCGGATATCGTGGCGACGGTCACGGCAAGCCCCGAACCGGTGCTCAAGCGGACCTGGTTGACGGAGGGCGTCCATATCAACGCAGTCGGATCATCAATCCCGACCGCCCGCGAGATCGACACCGCCACCATGGCGGCCGCGAAGGTGTTCGTTGACCGCAAGGAGTCGGCCCTCAACGAAGCCGGCGATGTCCTGATTCCGATGCGCGAGGGCGCCTTTGCCGCCGACCATATCCAGGCCGAACTCGGGGATCTGATCGTCGGCAGACATCCCGGTCGCCGCTCCGCAAGCGAGTTGACGCTCTTCAAGTCACTGGGCATCGCCGTAGAAGATGTCGCGGCCGCCGCGTACGTCGTTCGTCGGGCGAGGGAAGCCGGGGTCGGGCAGAGGGTCACGATGTGAGGGCGACCGGTCTCGACCTGGAGTCGATCCGTCGCGCCGCGCCGGTCGTGGCGCAGGCGGCCATCCGGACGCCGCTCGTGCGGCTCAATGTCTGGGACGGCCCGGCCGAGATCTTTCTCAAGCTGGAGAACCTGCAACCGATTGGCTCCTTCAAGATCCGAGGCGCCGCCAATGCGATGAGCTCGGTATCGAGAGAGGAGCTGCGAAAGGGGGTGCTGGTCGCGAGCGCGGGAAATATGGCGCAGGGGGCGGCCTGGAACGCCCGCCGGCTTGGGATTCCCTGCACCGTGATTGCCCCCGACTACGCGCCGGAGGCCAAGGTCCGGGCGATCGAGCGCCTCGGCGGACGCGTCGTCAAGGTCCCGTTCGACCGGTGGTGGCAGACGTTCACCGATCGCGGCTATCCCGGCATCGACGCGGTGTTTATTCACTCCTTTGATGACGATCGGGTGATGGCGGGCAACGGGACGATTGGCCTCGAGTTGGTGGAAGACCTGCCGAACGTTGACACGGTGCTGATCCCGTGGGGAGGAGGCGGGCTTGCGGTCGGGATCGCGACGGCGCTTCGCGCGCTGAAGCCTACGGCGCGGATTTTCGCGGTCGAGGCGGACACCGGCGCGCCGCTGGCTGCTTCGCTCAAGGCCGGCGTGGTGACGACGGTCGACTACCAGCCGTCATTCGTTGACGGGATCGGCAGCAAGACCGTCTTCCCGAACATGCTGGCGCAGGCGCAGGAGTTGCTTGACGGCTCGCTCACGGCCGGGCTCGGCGAAGTCGCCGCCGCGCTACGCCTCATGGCCGAGCGCAATCGGGTCATTGCCGAGGGGGCCGGTGCGGTCGCGCTTGCGGTCGCCCTCTCCGGCCAGGCTGGAACTGGGCGCATCGCCTGCGTCGTGTCCGGCGGCAACATCGACCTCGCCAAGCTGGCCGGCATCCTGGGCGAGCCGCGTTGACGGACCTTGTCGGTCGCGTCGCCCTTGTGACCGGAGGCGGACGCGGCATCGGTCGCGCCACCGCGATTGCGCTGGCCGAGGCGGGCGTGGACGTCGCCGTGGTGGCTCGATCGAAAAATGAGCTCGAGGAGACGGCCGACGCGGTCCGGCGGCTTGGGCGGAGGGGCGAGGGCTTTGTGTGCGATGTGACGCAACGTCAGGACGTGGAGGCGACGCTGGCGCGTGTCCGAGAGGCGCTGGGCGAACCGCTGATCCTGGTCAACAATGCGGGGATCGCCAGCGGCGCGAAGCTTGCCGACACGACCGACGAGCTCTGGGATCGCACGATGCTGGTGAACGCAACCGGCGCGTTCTACTGGACGCGCGCGGTCATGCCGCTGATGCTCAAGGCGGGTTGGGGCCGCGTCGTCAACGTGGCCTCGGTCGCGGCCAAAGCGGCCGCTCCCTACATGGTGGCCTACGCCGTGTCCAAACACGCCATGCTCGGACTGACCCGCGCCGTCGCCTCGGAGGTTGCCGCTAAAGGCATCACCGTCAATGCCATCTGCCCGGGTTATGTCGACACGCCGATGACGCAGGGCTCGATCGACAACATCAATGCGAGAACCGGTCGATCGCCGCTTGATGCCCGAAAGATCCTGGAGGGATTCAGCCCCCAGGGTCGGTTGATGACCGCCGAGGAGGTCGCCGGGCTCGCGGCCTTCCTCTGCACCGAGGTCGCGCGGGGCATCACCGGCCAGGGCATCATCCTCGACGGTGGGAGCGTGCAAGGGTGACGGAGCGCGCGGCGCTCGCGGTCGAGGCGACGACCGTGGCGATGCAGCTTGCCGAGATGGGCCGCACAGGCCCGGAGGGTCGGGTCAACCGGCCACTCCTCCGCGCGCTCGCTGAGGCGGGACTGCTGCCCAGGTTGTTTCCGCGCCGAGCCGGCGGCAGTCGCGACCGCGACGTCCTGGCGGTCGACCTCTGCGCGGTCCGCGAGGCACTCGCCGCCGTCTCGACCGAAGTCGAGAACGCCGTCGCGATCCAGACGCTGGGAGGCTACCCGATCGTCCTGTCCGGCGCGGACGAAGCCGTCAGCCGGTGGGTGACCCCGCTCGCCCGAGGCGAGGCCGTCGCCGCGTTCGCGTTGACCGAGCCAGGGGCCGGATCGGACGCCGGTGGGCTCGAGTTGAAGGCGGAACGCGATGGATGGGGTTTCCGACTGACGGGCACGAAGACTTTCATCTCGAATGCTCCGGACGCCGACGTCTACACCCTGTTCGCGCGCACGACCGCGGGCGCCGGGACGCGAGGCATCACCGCCTTCATCGTCAACGGCGACGCCCAGGGACTGCACGGCACGCCCCTTCAGCTCCTGTCAGCGCATCCGATCGGAAGGCTCGAGCTTGATGGCGTGTTCGTTCCGCAGGACCAGGTCTTGAGCGAGGTCGACCACGGCTTCAAACTCGCGATGCGAACACTCGACCTGTTTCGGCCGAGCGTGGGCGCGTCCGTCGTCGGGATGGGCCAGGCGGCGCTCGACGCGTCGATCGCGCATGCGGAGACGCGCACCGCCTTCGGGCGCCCGATCCGCGAGTTCCAGGCCGTGTCGCACCAGATTGCCGAGATGGCTACGCGGCTCGAGGCGGCGCGCTCGCTGGTCTATGATGCGGCCGCCGCCTACGATGCCGGTCAACCGGATGTCGGTCGTCGCTCGGCGATGGCCAAGCTGTTCGCGACCGAGACGGCGCAGGAAGTTGTCGATATGGCGATCCAGGTGCATGGGGCAATTGCTTTGGAGCGTGGGCATTTGCTCGAACATCTTTATCGTGAGGTGCGGGCGCCCCGGATCTACGAGGGAACGTCCGAGATCCAGCGGGAGATCATCGCCCGCGACCTGTTTCGTAAGCCGCACAAGGGTGAGGGGGAAGGCCAGGGTTCGTAACGCCTGGTTATCACCACTCAACATCGAGTTATTGACAGGCAGCTGTCGCAGGCGTGCCTCAGGATGAAAGCATGGCCGCGTCAGGCGTTCAGCCAGGACCCCCCATCGAGGAGACGCGGGCCCTGGCCAGGCGCTGGACTGCATGGGTCCGCAGCACGCCGGCCGCCGATCTCGGCGAGGGCCTGATCGGCATCCGAGAAACCGGGAT
>JALYYC010000116.1 GCA_030946755.1 Candidatus Dormiibacterota bacterium | reverse complement strand
CGATTAGGAGTCCACAGGCGCGGCTGTCACCATTTGCTCGACGTCACTGGAGGAGGCGCCGCATCGAATCGACGAGCCATTCTTCGTATCGGGCGCCGGACCAGCCGCGCTCAATGACCAGCTGGCGGTAGGTCTCGGACCCGGTAAGCACGTAGAGGACGTCGGCTGCATCGTCGGCGTTGAGATCGGGCCGCAGTTCCCCGGTAGCCGCGATCTTGCGCGCCACCTGCGCAACGGCGGCGAAGTGGCCGGCCTGCCACTTTTCCCATAGTTTCTCCAGACGGGCGTCGTTGCCGACGCCCGCGCGGAGCAGGGCGGTTATGGCGCTGGTCCGCTCATGGAGCTCCCGGATGTTGCGAGCTCCGAGGGCGGCTCTTTGTTCGGCGCTCTTCGCTGCGACCACCTGCTGGACGTCGAGGCGGGGATCCTCTGCCGCGTCCGCGAGCAGGGCCGACAGTAGCCCAAGCTTCGTCCGGAACGCAAGGTAGACCGTTGCGACGGAAACCCCGGCCCCCGCAGCCACCGCCTCCATCGTTGTTCGCCCATAGCCCCTCGCCGAGAAGAGCCGCCGAGCCCCTTCCAGGATTTCCTTCCGCGTCTCGTTCGCCCGCGCGGTTCGTTCGGGCGAGTGATAGCGGCGGTTGACTCTCGCCGTCATTGGCTATAGACTACATCTAATTAGTCAGAGGTTCGCTAGAGTCAATTCTGGCCCCGGCGAACGTGTACTCAGGAGGTGTGAACATGGCGCGAGCCGGAGACGAGATCGGAAACCAGATGCAGCCCCAAACGGCGGCCTCGAGGGACACCATTACCCCGCTGTTACTGGTCATGGGCGCGGTCATCGGTCTCGTCGGGAACGCCCTTCACCCGCACATCGTCAATGCCAGCACCGAAAGCAAGCTGCGCGCGGTCGCGGATAGCGCGATGTGGGTGGGCATCCACGCCGCCATCCTCGTCGCGGTGCTCCTCGTGATTGGCGGCCTCATCGGCTTTAGCGCGGCGCTCGCAGACGGGCCCGCGGCGCCGTTGGCGCGGCTTGGTGCTGTCGCGGCGGTGCTCGGTGGCGCGCTCGTTTCAGTGAGCACCTCGATCGACGGCTTCGCGATGAGACCGATGGCGGTCGCCTGGGCCTCGGCACCGGCCCCGCAGGCCGCCGACATCGTCCGCGTCGCGCGCGGCGTGGACCAGGCGGGGTTTGGCATCTGGAGCATCGGGATGCTCGTCTTCTTCGGCGCCGCTTTCATCTGCCTCGGGCTCGCCGCGAACGCGAGCGGGCGATTCGGAGCGTTGTTCGGCTGGGCTGCCGTGGCGGGTGGCGTGATGTCTGGAGCGGCAGCGCTTCTGCAGCTCGCGAACACGGGAGAGACCGCGGCGGCGGAGATCCTCTTCCTCGTCGGCTCGATCGTAATCACGCTCTGGTCCCTCGTGTTGGGCCTGCTGCTCTGGCGTCGGACCTCATCAGTGGCGGCCGTGAATCGCCCGTTGATCGCGGGACGATCGTAAGTCGATCGTCGCCGCGGTGGTCGGCTCGAGGCCCCAGTTCGGTTAGCGCGAAGCTCGGCCACCGAGCCTGAGGAAGTCTCGCTCGGCGTCCGTCGGCGCCATCGCGGCGGCACGCTCGTATGCGGTCACTGCCTCGTCCTTCCGGCCCAGCCGCCGAAGCAGATCGGCTCGGGTGGCGTGGAACGGGTAGTACTCGTGTAGGTCCAACTCGTCAACCAGAGCCAGTGCGGGAGCGGGCCCCTGCACCTCCCCGATAGCGACGGCGCGATTGAGGGCGACGACCGGCGTGGGGGCGAGGGTGAGCAGCTGGTCGTACAGGGCGACAATCTGCGACCAGTCGGTCTGCCCGACGGCCGCAGCGTCCGCGTGCACGGCGTTGATGGCGGCCTGAAGCTGATACACACCAGGTCGGTTGCGGCGAAGGCACCGGCGGACGATCGCTTGACCCTCCTCGATCAAGGCCCGATCCCATTGCGCGCGGTCCTGCTCGCCGAGCACCGCGAGGGAGCCGTCCGCCCGTAATCGCGAGGTGCGACGGGACTCGGTCAGGAGCAACAGCGCCAGCAGGCCGGCCACCTCTGGCTCGTCTGGCATGAGCGTCGCCAGGATCCGTGCCAGCCGGATCGCCTCCACAGAGAGAAGCGGTTCGGCCGGGTTGGTCTGCCCGGCGTTGTAGAGGAGGTAGACAACGGCCAGCACGGAATACAGGCGGTCCGGAAGGTCGTGATCCGCAGGCACCCGATAGGGGATTTTTGCGGCCTTGATCTTGTGCTTGGCACGCACCAGACGTTGCGCCATCGTCGCTTCGGGCACCAAGAAGGCTCTGGCGACCTCATTGGTCGATAGGCCGCCCAGCAGTCGGAGCGTGAGCGCCACCTGCGCTTCCGTGGAGAGTGCCGGGTGGGCATGTCGGAATCGCGGTTGCCGGGCCGACGTACGGCCACCTCGCCGAGCAGTTCCCGTTCGCGCGACTCGCGGCACAGACGGTCGATCGCGTGGTTACGAGCGGTCGTCGTGATCCAGCCCCCCGGATTGGGCGGCAAGCCATCGCCCGGCCACTTGCGCATCGCGACCGCGAACGCCTCCTGCACCGCATCCTCGGCGATGTCAATGTCACCGAAGATGCGGATCAGGGCTGCCACCGATCGGCCGGACTCCGCGCGGATCCGGCCGACCTCAGCCTCGTCGAGCTTCGGTGCGGCGCCCCTCTCGGCCAGGTCGTCAGCCGCGAGGTTCATCCCGGAAATCTGCGAACGGCCAGACCTCGATCGGCGCATTGATGACCTTGGTGACCTTCGACGCCCAGGCGAGCGCGCCGTCGATGTCTTTGGCCTCGATGATGTAGAAGCCGCCGAGGTGTTCCTTAGACTCGGCGAATGGGCCGTCGGTGGTGAGGAGCTTGCCGTCGGATACGCGAACGACGGTCGCAGTGTCGGGTTCGTGCAAGCGGGCCGAGAAGACCCAGGCGCCCGCAGTTTTCATCTCGTTCTCGAGTACGCCGATGTGCTTCCCGAGCTTTTGCATCTGCTCGGCGGTCATCGGTTCGCGGACGGCGCCCTCGACGCTGTAGGTAGACAACAAGTAACGAGCCATCGTGATCCTCCTTGTATTGGGCAGGCACTGGCGGCCTGTCACCTAACTACGAATGGGCCTCGCCCAGATCGACACCTGTCCCAAGAACAATACGGTTCGTCCGGTGTCTTGCTGATCTGATGTCATCCGGTGATCGCGCGACTGGACGTAGGCTTGATCGGACTTTTGCCGCCGTGCAACCTGCTAGCGTCGACAGGTGCCCGCGTCTCTGCCACCGGCCGCACCTGGCCAGCCATCGGCTGCGGCACGCACCGTTCTCCAGGAAGTCTTCGGCCTGCCTGAGTTCCGGCCCGGGCAAGGCGAGGTCGTTGCCGCGGCCGAATCGGGTGCCGATGTCCTTTTCGTCGCCCCTACCGGGTCGGGAAAGAGCATTGCCTACTGGGTGCCCGGCATCGTCGAGGGCGGTCTGACGATCGTGGTTTCGCCGCTGATCGCCCTTATGGTCGACCAGGTGGCGCGGCTGACCCAGGTGGGCGTGCCCTCGGCCTGCGTCCACAGCCAGATGACGGCGGAGGAACGTCGCGAGGCGATGACCCGGGCGTCAGCCGGCAAGCTGCGCTTCCTGTACCTGGCGCCGGAGCGGATCGGCGCGAGCGGCTTTCTCGAAGCTCTGGGGCGGCTGAAGGTGTCGCGTTTTGTCATCGACGAGGCCCACTGCATCTCCAGCTGGGGACACGACTTTCGCCCCGACTACCGCCGCCTGGGCGACGCCATTGGCGCTTGCGGCAAGCCGCCGGTCGGTGCTTTCACGGCGACCGCGACGCCTCGGGTGCGGCTCGACATCATCGCCAGCCTGGGCCTGCGCGAGCCGGTGGGGAAGGTCACCGGCTTCGTCCGGGAGAACCTCACGATGTCGGTAGTGCGCTGCCGCGGCAAGGCGGACAAGCGTGATAGTTTGCTGGCGCGCATCCGTCCGGGCGACGGCCGGTCGCTCGTGTACTGCGGCACCCGGAAGACGGCGATGGAGGTCTCGGCTCTCCTCTCGGATGCGGGCATCGCCACGGCCTCGTACCACGGCGCACTGGATGGCGATGAGCGGCAGGATGTCTACGAGGAGTTCGCCGCAGGCCGCCTCAAGGTCATCGTCGCCACCTCGGCCTTCGGCATGGGTGTCGACTTCCCCAACATCCGCCAGGTGATCCACTATGACTTCCCGGGCAGCCTCGAGGAGTACTACCAGCAGGCAGGCCGCGCCGGCCGCGACGGCCAGCTCTCGGAATGCATCCTGCTGTACAGCGCCCAGGATCGCCAGCTGCAGGAGTTCTTCATCGAGCAGGCATACCCCGATCGCGACACCGTACGTGCCGTCTACCGGGAGATGCTTCGCGATGGCAGCGGCTGGACCCGCAACTGGCAGTCGCGGCTGCCCGCGATCGATGCTGGCGCCATCCGCGCCGCCGTTGCCTTGCTCGAGCGCACCGGCGTAGTTGAACCGGACGGTGGCATCCGCAAGCTGACCGGCGCGCCGGTCGACTTCGAAGAGCAGGCGCAGCTCAAGGAACATGCCTATGCGCGCGTCAACCAGGTCATGGATTACGCCCGTTCGCGCGGCTGTCGCCATGCCCGGATCGCGGACTATTTCGGCGAGGAGGGAGTACCGCGGACCTGCAGCTCCTGCGACAACTGCCTCGACCCGCGGACCATCGAGACGCTCACCGTCGCAGGACCGGACGTAGAAGCCGCGGTCGCATGTGTCGCCCGCTTCGAGGGGCACCTGGGCGCGGCGCGCATCGCCTTGATCCTGCGCGGACAGCTCGACGCCTGGGCGACGTCGAAGCCCTGGGTCCGGGACCTCGCCTTTT
>JALYYC010000097.1 GCA_030946755.1 Candidatus Dormiibacterota bacterium | reverse complement strand
CGCTCATCCGGCCGTGCGCCTGGAGGAGCAGCAAGATCGAGAGCAGCCGATCAGCCCGCATCGCCGAGAGGATCGCAACTAAAACCTGACATACCTTGTCATATTAAAGGCGGATGATACGCGCGAGCAGGCAGAAGACGACAGGGAGGACACGCAACATGGTCGAAACCGCGATCGCGATCACACCGAGGGGACCCTTCAGCTGGACGGCGGCGATGGATGTCATGGGGAACTTCTCCCCGATGACGCAGCACTGGCAGGGGTCGAGCGAGTTGGTACGAATGACCTTTCCCCTCGATGGCTCGTTCACGCCGGTCGGCGTGGCGCTTCGCTTCCGCGACGGCCGATTGCACGCCGAGGTCACCGGGTCGGACGAGCTGCGGCGAGTCGAGCGCCAGGTGGCGCGGATCTTCTCGCTCGACCACGACGGCACCGATTACCCCGCCATCGGCTCCCGCGATCCGAAAGTCGGCCGGTTGATGGCCGCCCTCTCCGGGCTCCGTCCGCTGAACTTCACCTCCCCATACGAGACGGCCGCCTGGGGAGTGATGTCGCAACGGATTTCGATGCGGCAGGCGGCCCGCGTCAAGGCCGGGCTGATTGCCGAGCACGGCGCAAAACTCCGGGTTGCCGGCGAGCAGGTCGGGTGTTTCCCCACGCCGGAGCAATTGGCCGGCGTCAAATCCGTTCCGGGGCTCAGCGGCGAGAAGGTCGAGCGGTTGAAGGGGGTGGCACGGGCGGCCCTCGACGGCAGGCTGGATGCGGATCGCCTCCGGGAGCTTGGCGATGAGGCCGGACCGGCGTCCGTCCGCGACATCCCGGGCATCGGGCCGTTCTGGTCGTCCGGCATCTACCTGCGCGGTTGCGGCATCGTCGACGTGTTTCCGGACGAGCCGCTCTCGATCGCCGCCCTGGGTCATCTTCACGGCCTCGGTGATTCGCCGGCCCGACGGGAAGTCGACCGCCTTACAGATGCCTATCGTCCATTTCGGATGTGGGTCTGCTTCCTATTGCGGGTGGCCGCCAATCGAGGCTTGATCGAGGGCGTCAGCGAGCGAGCCGGGGCCATCCGTCGGGCCGCGAAGCCCGTAAGCCGCCGCAGGCAGGGGCCCGCCTGAGCCCCTGCCTCGGTCGGGCTACCGATCGGCGGTAACTGGGCGCCCGACCGCTGGCTGCGCCGCCGTTTCAGGCTCGTCGAGGAAGACGCGCCCGGTGTCGGCGATGCGGCTGGGATTGCGGACGGCAAAGTAGATCAGGGCGACGACACCGGCCAGCATCCAGATCCCAATCACGATCGGCGCCAGGTTGGATGGCGGACTCAGGGCGCCGATTCCGAGATTGGCAAAGTCGATTCCGAGGGCGGCGGCGAGAGCCGGTAGGAAGATCAGGCTGCCCACGACGGGCACGATCCCGTTCCAGAGGATGTTGAACTCATCTCGGCGTTCGCGCAGGTAGAACATCAGGTTGCTCAGATTGGTAAGGATGTAGATCACCACGACGATGATCCCGGCAATGGTGCCAAGGAGGGCGAACGCTGGCAGCGGGCCGCCGGTGAGGGCTCCAAGGGCCAGGGCGAGAACGATGCCGCCCAGCGCCTGCACGTTGACCGCCCAGTACGGGGTCTGGAAGCGTGGATGAATTCGGGCCAGCACGCGAGGAAGCAACCCGATTCGCGCCAGCGAATAGCCCACCCGGGTGGCCGCATTGGCGCCCGCGTTCGAGTTCGCGATCGCGCTATTGAGGACGGCGAGAATCACGACGATGAGTCCCGGGCCCCACACCGCCTGCGCCATACCGGACCATGGGTCGCCGCTGTTGAAACCGAGGAAGTTTTTCGCCATCTTGTTCGGTCCGAAATAGACCGTGGCCGCGTAATAGCAGAAGAGATAGAAGAGACCGATCAGCAGCGCCGACAGGATCACCGCCCGGGGAATGGTCTTCCGCGGCTCCTTTGCCTCCTCCGCCAGGGGCGCGGCAGCCTCGAAGCCGATGAAGGCCAGAATCGCGTAGATCATGCCAGGAAATACCGACCCGAGGCCTTTGGGGTTTCCGGTATTCGGAGCGAAGACAGCCAGCGTGTTGTTTCCGCCGGCGGCCACGATCAGGGTCACCGCGAGGGCAACGAAGACCACGATTTCGAAAGTCCCGAGGGCGACCCCGGTCCGAGTGGAAAGACGAATCCCCCGGTAGGTCAGCGCCCACACGATGAGCCCGGCGATGGCGGCGAAGGGGGCCCATAACCACAGTGGCCACCCGAAATGGGAGTTAAGGTTCGCGGCCAGCTCGTTCCCGAAGATCAGGTAGAGAAGCGGCGCCACGATCGGCTCCGCCATCATGAAACCCCACGCCACGAGAAAGCCGACGTACGGATGAAGACCACGGGCGCTGTAGGTATAGAGGCCGCCGGCAGACGGCAGATGGCGGGCCAGCTGGCCGATGCTCACCGCGACGAACAGGCAGGCAAGCAGGGCCAGCAAGACCGATAGCGGCAGGCTGCCCCCGGCGTAGGGTGCGCCGACGATGATCGAGAAGGCGACGGCGGCGGCGGGAGCCATGTGGGTAATCGACTGAAAAAGGGTCGGGGCCAACCCAACGGCATTCCGTTGAAGTTGGGCCGGTCGGTAGGTCGCGTCCATGTCTCCTCCCTTTACGAAAAGTAAGGGCGGCTGAGCCTGCTGGGCCGACCGAAACCTGGGCGCTGGGATGCGCTCAACCCTCCCTCCTTATGCGGCAACATAACACCTCGTGGTCGGTCGGTAAACCCCTTCGAACGCTTCTACGGGTGGCCGTTACCAGCCGGCTGGCAGGTTTACCCCTGGGTCCGGTTGTATGTCCTGTGGTTCAGCCTGCGGTGGCTCCCCCACCGACTGGTGGTATCGTCGCCGTTTCCCGAACGCTTTGTGCCGCGACCTATCTCTACGTTGTCGGGCTGGCAGTCCTGGCGATGGGCCCGCGCCACATGCTGGACGCCTTCGGTTTGAACCTCTGGTGGGTCGTGGTTGCCGGGGCTATTGCCGTCCTTGCGAGCGCCTTGCTCAGCATGATCAGCCTCCTCCGGAGCAGGCCGGCGGGCTTCCGGTTCGCCCTGCTCATGATCGGTATCGTCCTGGCCTCGATCACGCTGCTCCTGGGGTCTCTACTCGCTCTCGCTTATGCGACCTCGCCTGGCTACGGTCCGCTCGCAGCCTACTTTCTGCTCCTGGCCCTTGGAGGACTAAGCGTTGCCCTGGCCGCCGTTTATGTTCCCGTCGTTGCGGCTGCCCTTCTGGCGCGCCGGGCCGAGCGGGCCCAGGCCTGGGAGTCCGTCCGTCTGGGGTTGTTGCTTGGATTGGTGCCTGCCGGGCTGGCGGTCCTGCTCGCTCCCCGGCACTACCAGGACATCGGCCGCCCGGCAACGGTCACTGTGTTGTGGACGGTCCTGTCCGTCGGGCTGACCCTCGGATTGGTCCTGCCGTTGATCGTCAGCCTGGTCGGCCGGGCCCGTCCGCTTCCCTTCCCACCAGCCCACTCCGTCGCCCTCAGCTGTGGCGTCCTCCTGGTCATTACCGCCTATCAGACCTTCGTTCTCCCACCCGACGACCCAAGCGCGTTCGCCGAAAGGGACTCACAAGCCGTCAGGGTCATCGCACCTCCCGGGCACCCGGAGTTGCTTCGAGAGGTCACGGGGTATCAACAGGCATGGGACCAGATTCGCTCCCAGGGCGGAGTGCCCGATCTGATTTTCGACGTGAGATTTGACGGTGTGGTTGCGCTCAGACCGCGCCGGCCGGCGGACGGGGAGTCGGATATCAACGTCAAGGTCGCCCAAAGCCCTGAGGAACGGCTCGCGCTGTTTGCCAAGGCTGCGAATGACATCGCCGGCTATTACCGTACGAATGTCCCAGCCGGCCTGATATCCCCGTAGCGCGGGATGTCGCTCAGGCGGCCCGGCTATAGACCCGAGAGCCCTAAACGGCAGATACGGCGCTGACGTGTGCCGCTGACGCGCGCATCCAGCCCGTCAGCGGAGGCCGCCGTGTAAATTTGTCAGCATGAAAGCGACTCCCTACAACCAGAAGATGATCGACGAATTCCACGCTAAGAAAGGCCTCGGCGTCGGGCCGTTTGGCGACCACGTTCTGCTTCTGACCGCGAAAGGAGCGAAGAGCGGCGAGCACATCACGACGCCGCTTGTCTACCGGCGCGAAGGCGATACCTACGTCGTGATTGCCTCCAAGGGCGGCGCGCCGACGCATCCGCTGTGGTTCACAAACATCCAGGTCGACCCGGACGTCGAGGTAGAGGTCGCCAGTGCCGGCGCTACCGAGACGTTCAGGGCCCATGCTCGGGTGCAGGCCAGCGGGCCTGAGCGCGATCGCCTCTACACGGAGCAGGCCAAGGTCTGGCCAGCCTTCCTCGAGTACCAAAAGAAAACCAGCCGCGTGATCCCGGTTGTGGTTCTCGAACGTCAGAAGTAGGTCGGGACGCCGAGTTTGAGCGCGAATGGGCCACGGCCGAGCCGGCTGTCATTCGGTGCATCGAACTCGCGTACGCCTCGCTGAGTGGCGGTGGTCTCGCCTGCGGCGCGGTTCTCGTCGATGACTCAGGGGCGACGGTGGCGGAGGGGCGAAATCGCGCTTATGATCCGGGTGGCGGAAGCGACATCCTCAAGTTAACGCCCATCGCACACGCCGAGATGAATGTGCTGGCTGCCGTGCCGACCGAACGCGAGCTGTCCAAATCCACGCTCTGGTCGTCGCAGGAGCCGTGCTCCATGTGCACGGCGGCCGCGGCGTTCGCAGGCATTGGCACCGTGCGCTATCTGGCGCCCGACCCCTGGGGCGTTACGGCCCAGCACGGCCGGTCTCGTAAGGGGATGGACGCGATGCCGCTCCCAGAACCACTTCGCATCATCGGCCCGTTCGAGGATCATCACTGGGTTGCGGCCGCGACTGTGCTCTTCCTCGTGTCGATCGCCCGCTCCGGTGGAGTTGAGCACCCGACCATCGTCCGAAGTTTCGAGCTGGACCCTAGTACGACGGCGCTAGTTCGTCGAATCATCGAAACCGGGGCGACCGTCAATCTCCCGGCATCGGCCACTGATTTCCTAGCCCCGCTCTGGAGCCAGATCGCGACCGCAGTCTCAGCCAAGGATTAGATCCGGCCCGCGATCAATTCCGCGAGAAGGCGCTCCAGGGCGTCGTCAGCCAGCGCACGCAGCTCGGGGTCGGTCCGATCCTGGATGGGATGCGGGACGTAGACGACGGCCGGCCTGAAGCCGAGCGCTCTAGCCTGTGCCTGGACCGCCGACTCGAACTCTGACGATGCGGCGAGGACCGCCGGGATGCCGGATGCCTCCAGCTCGGTGATGTCGTGCACACTGCACGACGCGCATGACCCTCAATCGGCCAGGGCTTCGATCACCGCGTGGCACTGGCGCCTGATCTCGCCACGCAAATTGGCGGGAGCCGGCTTGGTGTAGGTGGGCTTGCGAAAGCGCACGACCCGAACGCCACGAGCGGTGATCAACTCGGCGATCCGGTCGAGAAAGACGTCGCCGCGAACCTTCGCAATGTCGAGGAGCCCGATCGTGACTTTCTCGAGCGATTCCGGTCTGGATGCCGCTGGGCGATGACCCGCCACGCGCTCGCTCGTGGGATCGAGCAATTCGATCACCGCTGCACTGCTCGCGTCACCGGCTGGCTGCCCGCCGGACCGCTGATCCATCCCGCAATGATGGCGGAAAACAGTCCGGCGGTGCCGCCGGCGTGGACGAACAGCAGCGCATCGTCATCGAATTTTCGGACGTTCGTCGTCGCGGCCGACTCCGGCATGCCTTCCGCCATGCCGCCCGCACCCTGCACCATCTCGGCCCGGGGGAACGTCAGCAGGGCGTCGAGCTCGTCACGCAGCCTCCGCTTCGACCAGCCGGCCTCGCGGAACACCCGGCCGTGTTCGGGCGAGATGACGCAGAGCGCGTTCCATGCGAGACCCCATTTGGGGTGCCCGACCACGCGCAGACACGATGCCAGGGAGCGGGCCAGGGCCTCGGGCGTGCGCGCCATTTGATCGAAGACGGGTTGGACGCCGGCGCCCGCGAATACGGTCACCGCGGAGCGTCCAGCCGGGAGACCGCGTTCGACCGCCAGCGGTTCCCAGGGCGATGTCTGCTCCGCCTCGGCGAAGCAAAAGGTGTATTTGCCCGGGTTGCCCAGCGTCGCCCGGTCGATCTCACCCGGTCGCCCACCGCCGATGTTGCGGATCACGAGCTGGAGCGCTCTGCCGATCGTCGCGTTCGCGCGGTTCCCCTGCCCGAGCGCATTCACGCCGGAGTTCATGCCGATTTCCGGCGCAATCGGGCCATTGACGATGACGACGGGGCCGACGAAGTAGGTGGTCGCGAGCACGCCATGGATGTTGAACTCGTCCGTGCACGCAGCCTCGACGGCGGCCAGCACGACGGGCAGATATTCCGGACGGCACCCGGCCATGACCGCATTGATCGCGACTTTCTCGACAGTGCACTCGACCAGGTCCGGCGGCACGACGGCGACGACTTCCTCAGGCGCCCGTCCTGTTCCCTCGAGCATGCGAAGGACGCGTCGCGGGGTGGGCGCGACCAGCGGCAGGCCATCTGACCAGCCGCGGGCGTACATCGCCTCAACCTCATCTTCCATGGGACCAAGCTCGATCCGCCGCGACGTCGTCTGGGACCCGTCGTAGCGGAGCGCAAGCGTTTCGGGCATTCCTGGGTCGAGGGTGCGCGACCCGCAACCCGGTCGAAAGTCCGGCAGCCCCTTGCCCAGGTCCTCGTGCCCGGTGATCCGCTCCCATTCGCGCCGATCCCACCCCTCCAGCCTCTCGACGGTTTTACCGGCTTCGACGCGGAGGAGCGTCGGAACGATTTCAATCCCTTGCCGGTACGAGAACTCGAGCGCGGTATCGTCCACCGGCGCCACGCCGGCCGGGAACCCGGGATCGTCCTGCGTGACCACGGTCAGCGGTACGCCGGCGTCGCGCAGCTGCCGCAGCACCGGTTGGACGGTCTGGCAGGTGGGACACTCCGCTTTGACGAAGCAGACCAGGCCGTCCGGGAATTGCCTGGTCATGAGCTTGCCCTTACCCTAACCGACCACGAGCGGGCCCGTGACCACCTGGTAACAGGATGGTTGCAAGGCCGGAACTGGCGCTAGGAAGCCTGTAACTGCACCCAAATAGCCTGACCGTGGATGAGTCTCTCACCGCTACGCCCGCAGCCGGACTCGCACCCGGACAGCACTCCCCAGGCCGGAGCTGCTCGGCCACGGAGCGGACGCGCCTGGAACGTACTCATCGGGACGCTTGTCTTCGTGACCATCCTGATCGCCGCGCTCCCGCTTTTCGCCATTGTCCGAGGGACGTCAGCGGGCATGGCCCTGGCAATCGAGGGCAACGCGAGCCTGCTGAGCTGGCTCGGGCTCGAGCTGGCGCTGGTCGCCCTCGGGATGGGCACGTTCTTCTTCGTCTTCTCCCTGAAGTACTACCTGGCCACGGCGACGATCCTCCTCCTGGCGTTCTTCGGCCCCGGGCGCACTGACAACGGAGGCGGCGCGCACGACGGTCTTTCCAACGGCCTCTCCCGGATCCTTCGTCGTCATTTGATCGGCAACGGGCAACCCGGCGGAGACAGCAATGGACCGCTGGAGCTCGGATACGAGCCGTTCATCTCCATCCATATCGCGACCTACAACGAAAAGCGGGTGATCGGTCGCTTGCTCGAGGCCTGCGCCCGGATGAACTATTCGAACTACGAGGTCATCCTCGTCGATGACTCGACGGATGGATCGATGGAGGTCCTGGAACGATGGAAGCAGGTCGATCGGTTCAAAATCATTCACCGAGAGACCCGGGATGGATACAAGGGCGGCGCGCTGGCACACGCCCTGCGGGCGATGGATCCGCGCACTGAGTACGTGGCCATTTTTGATGCCGACGCCGTGCCATTTCCCGATGTCCTGAACGATCTGATCCGTCACTTCTACAGCCAGGACAGCCAGGTACCGCGTCCGATTCCGCACATCGGCGCGGTGCAGAGCTACCAGTGGCATGTTCTGAACAAAGGCGAAAGCTGGCTGACGGCCGCCGTGCGCACGGAGTACGCCGGCAGCTACATGGTGGAGCGCCCCTATCAGCAGGTGCTGGGGTCGATGAAGATGATCGCAGGGACCGCTTACATGATTCGAGCGGGGCTCTTGAAGGAGCTCGGTTGGGGCCGCAGTCTCACCGAGGACTGGGAGCTTACCTTGCGGCTCTACGCGAAGGGGTACAAAGTCGCCTATACGCCGTACGCGGAGACTCCGGCGGAATGCGTCGCGACCTTCGGCCGGCTCGCGCGGCAGCGGATGCGCTGGGCAGAGGGTCACAGCTACAACGTCAACAAGCACTTTTTCACCATCCTGCGGTCGCCGCACCTGAGCCTCATCGAAAAGGTCGAGTTCGTCTACTACGGCCTGTATTACCTGCAGTCCGCGCTCTTCTTGCTTGGCTCGGCGGCGTGGCTTGGTTCCGAGCTTGTGTTGCGCGTGCACATCCCCGACTGGACCGCCATGCTCGGCTGGTCGCTCCTTTTCTCGAACTTGCTCTCGCTCCCGCTCATGAACCTGGGCGGCCTCCTGCTGGAGGGGGCGCCGCGCAAGGACTACCACGGCGTCCTCGGCGCCATGGCGCTGTCCTTCCTGCTGGTGCCCTTCCAGGCCTGGGCCTCGCTCAAGGGCCTGTTCGAACACCGCGAAGGCCCCTGGTTTCGGACACCCAAGACCGGGCGGGTCACCGATCGTGTCGTGCCCATCGAGCCTAACGAGAGCCTGAAACGGTGGTTGCGTCCTCAGCAGCACAAGCCCGAAGGTGTGTCTTCGCTGTTCTTCAATTCCGTTCGGACCCGCCGGGCGGTCCGAATCGTTTGCATGGTCGTTCCAATCCTCGTGTTGACCATCCTCGGCCTTGGCGCGGTGACGGCGCCCAGCGTCTACGCGTCCAACAGCTTCTACCTCCACAATCCCTCCAGCGCGTTCACCATCGACAACAATCCGCCGCAGGGCACCGCCGCCAGGTTCTCCATGGACGCGCCGGGCGCAATCCACACGTGGGCAACCACGATCGCCTACACGGGTCAGACCATCCCGGCCGGCACATATGCGTTCACCTATTGGACGGAGCAAGGTAGCTCCCAGGATGGACAACACCAGGGTCAGAACGACGGAAACGGTTCGGCTATGGCGACCCTGACGTTCGGACATAGCCCGAGCGCCTCATGCGCCGTGATCGCCGCGGTGGCTACGTGGACGGCGACGCTGGCGAACGCCAGCGGATCGTCGGTTTCAAGCAACATCCCCCAGGCGATCCTTCCCGCCAATTCCTACTTGTGCTGGCGGATCACCGTGATCAGCGTCAGCAACGGCGGGCTCAACCTCCTGTTCAACGGGAGCCAGCAGCCGACAT
>JALYYC010000069.1 GCA_030946755.1 Candidatus Dormiibacterota bacterium | reverse complement strand
ACGGGCACGGGCACGGGCACGGGCACCGGATCGGGCACCAGCGGCACGGGCTCAGGCACCAGCGCGGCTGGCGATGTCAGCGCGGCGGTCGCAACCAACCTGGCCGGCGCCAATGCGGCAGCGTCCGGTCCTCTAACGCTCGCGACCACGGGCGGAGGGCTCATGATGGGCTCGTCGAACGGTGGCAGCGAGGCAGCGATGATCCCATTCCTGCTTGGCTCGATGGTGGGGGCCGCCGCGGTCCTCGGCATTCGCCGCCGCCAGGCGGTCGTTCGCGTCTAGCGCTATCCCCCCTCCCGTCCCCATGACCGCCCGGGCGAAAGTCCGGGCGGTCTTTTACGTCGGCCCGGACAGGCGTGGCTGGTCAGCCAGCTGCCTGTCACCTGCCAGGTTGCTCTGTACCGCAAGCCGTTCCTCGAAGCGGCTCGCTCTTCGATTGAGCTGGGCGAGAAAACAGGCGAGCTCCTCCCGTGCCCGCGCGGCCGCACTGTTCAGTGACCCGATTTCGAAGATCCGCCAGTAACGAAGGAGGGGCCACACCACTTCATCGTGATGAATGCGCAGGTCGTAGATACCTGCTCGGGCTATCTGGGCCGCCTTGCGGGCGAAGTTCTGAATTGTGCCGCCCGGCATCTGGAATGCTCGGACCTCCGCCGCGATCGCGAGCACGCCGGCCGACGGGTCCAACTCGAGCGCGGCGGCCAGGGCGTCCCGATAGAAGACCATATGGAGGTTCTCGTCTGCAGCGACGCGGTCGGCGATCCGGTTCGCCACGGGGTCCTGCGAAAAGCGCCCCGTATTTGCGTGCGAGATTCGCGTCGCCAATTCCTGGAACGCCACGTACGCTAGTTGTCGCAGCGGATCCTCTGCCGCATGAGCATAACCAGCCTGCACCTGTTGCATGCGGGCGCGTTCCAGCAGGACGGGGTCCGTGTTACGGGTCACCGTGAGATAGTCACGGAGAACGATCGCGTGCCGTCCTTCTTCGGCCGTCCATCGATTCGCCCAGGTAACCCAGGCCCCGTCGCCGTTCCCGAAGAACGTGTGGATCAACCGGTGGTAGCTTGGAAGGTTGTCCTCCGTTAGAAGATTTACCTCGAACGCCACTCGGGCTACTCCGCTCAAACGCGGCTGGTCGGGCGTCCATGCTTCGGTCCCGTAGTCACGCCCCAGGCTGTACGGAATGAACTCGTGCGGGAACCATTCCTTCGCAATACCCAGATGACGGTTCAAGAGGGCTCCGGCTGTTGGCTCGAGGGCGCGGAGCAGGTCCTCAGGGCGAGCGGCGCTGTGGCCAGGCCTTGTCGTCATCAGTCTTGCCTTCCAATCATCGTTGATTTACGGATGAGGGACGCCGGGCCCACTCTGCATATACGCCACGCCATCGCCTGCGGATCATTGAGCCCACCTCGTGGGCTCGAGCTGCGACCTGAGCCCTTATCGTAAACGCTGTGGCAGCCGCGAGCCCAGAGGTCGATGTTGCCGTGATCGGTGCCGGACCGGCCGGCTCGGCCACCGCGCTGTTTGCGGCTCGAGCCGGGAGGCGCGTCGCAATCTTCGACCAGGAATCGTTTCCGCGGGACAAGCCGTGTGGCGAAGGGCTGATGCCCGTCGGTCGGGCCATCTTGCGCGAACTCGGGATCGAAGGAATGGCGGATGTTGACGGCGCGCCGGCCATCCGGGGAATCCAGTTCGGTCTGGCTGGCGAACCACCCACGACAGTGCCATTTCCGGCCCACCCGCGTGGTTCCCTTGGCCTCGGCGTGCGGCGACTGCACTTCGATGCCCTCCTTGTTGATGCACTGGCCAGGGATCCGCGCATCACCTTCTATCCACGCACCCGCGTGCTTGATATTCGGTGCCAGCCCGGCCGGCCCGCAGGCGTCGTTACCGACCAGGGAGAATTTACGGGTCGGGTTGTCGCGGTGGCGGACGGGCTTCGCTCGGCCATGCGTCACCGAATTGGGCGGACGATTGGGCCGCTTCCGCCGCATCGCTACGGCATCGTCGGACATCTGTCGGTTGAGGGCCCGCCCGACCCGTGGGTACGGATTACCGTCGAGCGCGGCATGGAAGTCTACGAGGCTCCCGTCGAGCCGGGCGTGCGGCTCGTCGCCCTGCTCTGCGACCACTACCGGATGAAGGAATTCGCCGGTCAGCTCGAGGGCTGCTACCGACGGATCGTTGCGACGCTTCGGCCCAATCTGCAGGGAGCTGATCTCGTCGGCCCCGTTCGGGCAGTGGGTCCGTTTCGCTACCGGGCGACGACGGTGGCTGCAGACAATGTCTTCCTGGTGGGCGATGCAGCCGGATTCAGCGACCCGATCACCGGCGAGGGGCTCGCGGCGGCGTTTCGCCAGGCTCAGGCTTTCGCTACATCACTGGACGAACCGTCACCCGAGGGCGCATACCGCCGCGCCTACCGCGAGATTACCCGCGATCCGCGCCGCGTCGCCGCACTGCTGCTGTACCTGCGAGGGAAGCCGGGCCGGGTCCGACGCGGTGTTCGAGGCCTGGAGCACGCGCCCCAGGCCATGACCAAATTGCTGGGCGTCAACTTCGGCTACTGGGGCTTCGGCCGGCTCACACCTCGAGAATGGCTGGCCCTCTTCAGCGGTCGATAAAGCAACGCGGTATTACCGCGCTACCGTGACCACGGCGGAATCTTGCTGCTGCGAGCCCTGCTGACCCCACCGTTTTGAGAGCTGCCGGATGGCCTCGACGTGGACGGTGAGCGTGACCTCCTTGCCGACGAGCAGCCCCCCCGTCTTCAGCGGCATGTTCCAGGTCAGCCCAAAGTCGTGCCGGTCTACCGTCGAAGTGATCACGGCGCCGATCTTTTGATTACCCCAGGGGTCCGTCGTTCCGCCGTCAAACTCGATGTCGACGGCGATCGGCCGGCTCACCTCACGAATCGTGAGCGTGCCGGTTGCGTTCCAGTGCCCGCCACTCACATGCTCGATCGCCCCGCTCTCGAAACGGATCGTCGGATAGCGGACAGCATTGAACCAGTCGGCGCTGCGAAGGTGCTCGTCCCGATCTTTGAAGCCCGACTCCACGCTCGCCGTCTCGATAACCAACTCGGAGCGAGACTGTTCCGGGACCTCGCCGACGACTAAGCGGCCCGAGAAGCCCTTGAACGTTCCACGAATCCTGCTGACCATCAGATGCTTGCCTTCGAAGCCAACGATGGTGTGGCCTGGGTCGAACTCCCAGGTCCCAACTGCGGGCACGAGTTTGCCGCTGACGATCCGTGTCGGTGAGGTGTCTGACATTTGGTTTCCCTCCAAGATCATTGCAGAACGCAACCATCAGGTGATGATGAGCCGAATCGTTGCAAATTGCAACTTCTGCTACGCTTCATTGCGATGGTCGAGTTGGTGAGCCCCGCCGGAGTCGCAGCCTGGCAGACATTTCTCAAGGCGCACGCCGCGGCCGTCGGCCGGATCGAGATCGACTTCGAGGACCGCGGGCTGATCCCACTCGTGTGGTACGACGTGCTGGTTGCCATCCAGCTGGCCCCGGATCACCGGCTGCGAATGATGGAGCTCGCCGGTGCCCTGATGCTAACCCGCAGTAATGCCACCCGCCTGGTTGATCGGTTGGAGACGGTTGGGCTAATCGTCCGGGAGCGGCTGGATGGCGATCGGCGCGGAACGGTGGCCGTCCTCACGGCCGCGGGCCGGCAGGCCCTTCGCCGTGCCTGGCCGGTTTACGCGCGCGGAATCAACGAGTATTTCCTAACCGCACTGTCCTCCGGGGAGCTACGGACGCTCGCGGCGGCCCTGGGAAAGGTCCAGCAGCAGAAGCGCCCGGTGAGACCGGCCCTCAAGCGCCGCACAAGCCTGTAGGCCATCGCATCGTTGATACGCGCCCGATGCGCACCGGATGCGCACCCCCCCTCCATCCCGAGTGCGTCGGTGGAAGGAGCTCAAGGGTCGGACCCGAAACGAGCTCTCGGCACGAAGCGACCCTTCCACCCCATCCGCTCTCGGTACCCCGGAACGGCGTTGAGGAGTCGCTCTTCGGCCTTGATCCGCCCGGCGAGCAAGGCGGCGTTTACGGAACTGAGCCCAATCGCACTCCAGTACGCACCGCCGATCAGCGGAAGGCCGGCGAACTCCAGGCCGAGCGCCAGATAGTTGGGATGCCGGATAAACCGGTACGGTCCGTGGTCGATCACGGTGAGATCGGGTGGGACGAGGGCGCGGGCCGTCCAGGAATCGCGGAGGCTCATGACCACGCTCAAGCGGAGAAGCAGTGCCGAGAGCGCGGCAAGCCAGCCGATGGTCGATGCGAGCCACGGAACCCGACGGCGACGCAGAACCCTCTCGCCGATGGGCACGGTGAACAACGCGACATTGACCAGAACGATCCACCGGAACAACGGTGCGGCGGCGTGCGGCACCTGGCCGGCGCGGCTCCGGATCCGGCGTTCATTCCGGCGCGAGTGGGCAAGCTCGGCAAGGCGCGGGAGCCCGAACGCCGCGAGGACCCCGACATATTGCCGAGTCGTGATCACTGAAAACGGACCAGGGCCAGCTCGATCGAGAGGCCCGGCCCGAAGGCGATTGCCAGGCCACGAGCGGGTCGCCGCGCTGGCCGGAGGCCCTCGAGAACAAAGAAGATCCCGGCACTCGATGGGTTGCCGACCCTGGCAAAGACGGCACGAGACGCCGCCAGGTCATCGGCGCCGAGACCCAGAGACCGCTCTATGGCGTCAAAGATCCGGGACCCTCCCGGGTGGGCGGCGACGAAATCGAGGTCGGCGACCTGTAACCCGACCCTCTGGAGGAACCCATCGACCGCGCCTCGTAAGCGGGCCTGAACGATTCGAGGCAGCTCCCGACTCAGCACGACGCGAAGTCCACCATCGCGAAGCTCATAGCCGAGCTGGCCGGCGCCCTCCGGGATAAGAATGGAGGCACTCTCTTCGATCACCCATCCCGAGGAATCGTCGTCCGCCTGCAGAACCGCTCCGCCGGCGCCATCGCCAAAGACCATCGCGGCCAGCGAGGTGTCCGCAGACTGGTCGTCAGGATGGAACGTGAGCGAGGGCAATTCCACTGCGAAGAGCAGGACAGCTCGATCGGGATAGGCCCGAAGATAATCCTGCGCTCGAGCAAGTCCGGCCACCCCCCCTCCGCAGCCGAGTTCGGTGATCGGAAGACGCGCGACATCCGCTCGGAGTCCCAGTTGCGGAATGAGCTCGGCATCCAGGGAGGGCAGGACGACCCCCGTGCAGGACACGCCGATCACCAAGCCGATCGCGGCGCGATCGACCCCTGACCGCTCGAGGGCAGTAAGACAGACCTGCCGGCTCAGCAGGCGGGCATGCTTCAAATAGCTATCGGTTTGCTGGCTCTGGCTGCGCCGTTGGATGACCGTGTCCAGCGGTTCCGCGAAGTACCGAGTCCTTGAGCCTTCGCCTGAACCTGGAAAGTGACTCGGGCGCCGGCCACGAACTCGCGCAAGCGCCGCCCAGATGTCGTCAGTCTCGACGCGGATCGCCGGGACGGCCGTCGCCAAACCAGCGATCGAAGCCCCGAGGCGCTCGGAATTCAATTGCATCGGATGCCGTTCCAGGGTCAGTTGGGCCACCATGATCAGGTTACGGCCGGCCGGCCCAGCCGTGCGTGGTCGATCCTGTTTAGCTGGTCACGCCGTCGATGCCGCGCCGCTGCCCGCCAGGAACCACATGGGATCGACCGGGATCCCCTCCAGGCGAACCTCGAAGTGCGTGTGGGGTCCGGTCGAGTTGCCGCTCGACCCAACCAGCCCGATCAACTGCCCGCGTTTCACGACATCACCTGGTCTCACGACCATGGCCAACATGTGACCATAAAGGGAATTCATCCCGGCATCGTGTTGCAGAAGGACGAAGTTGCCGTAGCCGACAAGATTTCCGTCCGCGTCCGTCATCGCCCGTGCCTCGACGACAAGTCCATCCGCCGCGGCGTACAGCGGCGTCCCCATCCGGTCCGCCAGGTCGATGCCAGTGTGGAAATGGGCGAAGCCCGCAAACGATGGCTCGAAACCGTAAGCGGACGGGCCGAAACCCTGCGTGATCGTGGCGCGAGGGATCGGCCAGAGCAAATGGCCCGGATCCTCGATAGCCGGATCCCTTGGTACCACGCCGGCGAGGTGTCCGATGTTCGCCTCGGTGAACACGGCCTGTTCGACCTGGTGGATCACGGCATTCCCTTTTAGCTGGACGAGCCGGGCGTGCTCATTGGCCGCCGCGGCCGACTCACCGGAGACCTGGGTCAGCGCGTGCAGCGCATCGTCGATCGACGCCTGAAGATCACGTTGGAGCCCCTGCTCGAGCGTGGCCTGCGCGGCCAGTCCGGTCTCGGCCTGGTGCAGCCGTTCGACCGCGGCGTGCTGGGCGAGGCGATCACGGGTGATGGAGGTCTGCGAGTGAGCCAACGAGACTTCGTCGCCCTGGACGGACATCAAAAGTGCCCGCTCGCGCTCCAGGACAGCGTCGCTATACCCGATCACCCGAAGCAAACCGCCGAATCCGCCGGCGTTGAGCACGGCAACGAAATAGCTCGACTGATGTTTGTAGGTTCGGCGGACCATCGCTGCGAGCGCAGCCCGGTTCGCCGCCAACTGGCTTGATACCCGCTCGTGATCCGACCGCACGCGGTGCAGATGATCGTCAAGGCTCTTCAACGACCGTTGGGCGTCAAGGAGTTGGTGTCCGAGGGCAACGGCGTTGAGTTGCGATTGATCGAGAGCAGCCTGGAGGATCAAGGCGTGGGATTCTGAGAGGGCCAGCTCGCCGGCCATCAAGGCTGCGGCGTCCTTATTGGCGAAACCGGGCGGCGTCGCTTGCGTGGTGGCGGCGGGCGTGGCTGTTACCGAAGCACCCGGCTTCGGGGAGGGAGAGGCCGAGGGCGATCCCGATGGCATCGCCGATGGGGTTGGGGACGCGGTCGCTCCAGGCTTAGGGGAAGGCGATGCCGGCGGGCCGGGCGGCGGTGAACTGCTTGGCACCGGTGCGGGAGCTGGCGACGGGCTGGCTACCGGCGATGGGGAGGCTCCGGCCTGTGCCCCAACCGGCGCAAGGACAAGCACGAGCGCGATTACCAATCCGCGCAAGGCCTGCATGCGCTGCGTCCTCCTTGTGGGGTCAACCCCCTCGCCTAATTAGGCGGCTGGCGCGACGAAAAGGTTCCCGCTGGAGGTCAGGAGACTCGCACCGACGGCCGGAGACCTTCTGGATCCGCCCCGGCGTCTGCACGAACCCGCATCCGTGCCTGGGCGATGCCGGCGTCGACCGCAGCGCGTGCCAACCCCGTGACGCGCGCGATTTCGCTCTCGCTCATGCCGGTCTCGAAGCGGAGGAAGGCGATGGCACACACCTGGGGGTCCAGGTTGGCACGCCGCAATGCACGGATCAAGGCATCACTCCTTTCCCGAAGCGCCATGACGTGTACTACGCCGAAGCGCCTCACGTTGGATCAATCGCCGGATCCGCGCCGTATGAATTTGCGCTTTTCGGTTGGCCTCGGCAGACTTTGGAAACCGAATGCGTCGGGCACGTCAAGTTTGGACACTGGAGGAAAGGCTTGGGGAAGCCGGCAGTTGCTGTATCGGCGATGGCGCAACGTGCCCACGCCGTCCGGCGCGTCCAGCAGGGCGAGGCCAACGCGTTTCAAGCCCTCTACCGTGAATTCCGGCCTTCCGCGCTTCGATCGGCGTCTCGTGTGACCCGCGACCGGGCGCTGGCAGAAGATGCCGTCCAGGAGGCCTTCATCCGCGGCTTGCGCGACATCGGGGATCTGCGGCGGCCGGAGGCGTTTGCCGGCTGGATGAACCGGCTGATCCTGCACAGCGCCGCCGATCAGGTTCGGGCGCGGCGGAGCGAGTTGACACTGGCGCTCGCCAGTGAGTGCGCCGAAGATTGGAATCGTACCCCCGCTTTCCGCGATCCAGTCGAGGACGCCATTGCAACCGAGCGCGACGCGGCTGTGGTCACGGCGCTGGCGCGCCTTGACGCTGGAAGCCGCCTGATCGTGGTGCTGCGCTTCTTCGCCGGCCTGACCGATCGCGAGATCTCCCTCCTGATCGACGTGCCGCTCGGAACGATCAAATCGCGGCTCTCCCGCTCGCTCTCCAAGCTGGCGGCGGCGATTCAGCGAGACGCATGGGGCGCGATCGACACGCATCTCTTTGGAACCAAACCGCGCTGGCGAACGCCTGAATAAGTAGGGGAAGGGCAACCGGCCCTTTCGACGGCCCTCGTCCGCGTGATCGCCCATTGGGACAGAAAGGAGTCTGTAATGCACAAACGACCGGTCGTCGGATTGATCGCGGCCCTTTCGGCCGCGGCCTTCACGCTTACGCCGTTAACGGCGAACGCCTCCAGCCACCGCGAGGCGCCGTTGATCGCTGAGGACCCACTCGCCGACAACACCGATGTGTACGCATTCGTCGACCCGAAGAATCAGGACAATGTCGTGCTCGCCGCCAACTGGGTTCCATTCCAGCCGGCTGCGAACGGCCCGAACTATTCTCGATTCGGGGACGACGTTCTCTACCAGATCCACGTTGACAACAGCGGGACCGGGCGGAGCGACATCACGTTCTCGTTCAAGTTCCACACGACGACCGTCAATCCCAACACGTTCCTGTACAACTCTCCCCCGGCGCCCATCACGGTGGTGACCAACTCCCAGGGAGAGGCAACGAAGTACAACAACTGGAACCGGCCACAGACCTACGACGTCACGATGACCATCGGAAGCGGCGAGCCAACGACCATCGGGGAAAGCCTCCTATCGCCGCCTGACGTGGTCGGCGCGAAGGGCACTCCGCACTATCATGACCTGGCCAAAGCGGCCGTCTATACCCGCCACAACATCAAGCTCTTCGCTGGATTGCGGGACGATCCGTTCTTCATCGATGTGGGCGGCATCTTCGACCTCGTCAACCTGGCCGGCAGCGCGACGGGTGGCGTGGACAGCCTTGCCGGCTTGAACGTGCGCAGCATCGCCCTCTCGATTCCGAAAAAGACCTTGCGCAACGAGAACGATGACCCGGTGATCGGGGTCTGGGCGTCCTCCAGCCGGAAGGCGACGACGGTTCGGACCGATGCAGGAACCAATCCGGCGGCGGCGCTGCCGTTCAAGGCCAGCACTGGGCCCGAGATCCAGGTGTCGCGCCTCGGCATGCCGCTCACCAACGAGGTCATCGTCGAGTTGGGACGGAAGGACCTCTTTAACGCCTCGCAACCAGCGGCCGATAAGCAGTTTGATGGACGGCTCTTGAATCCGGAGCTTGCCGCAATTCTGAATGCGGTGCTCGGACCGACCGAAAAGGCTCCGGAATCGGATCGCCGGGACCTCCAGGCCATCTTCCTCACAGGAATCCCTGGTGCCAACAAGCCGAAGACCCTGACCGCGGAAGCCGACGAGCTTCGACTCAACATGGACGTTCCCGTCAAACATGTCAACCCGAACGACGACAACCCCGTCGGGTACCTGGCGGAAGGTAACGGCTTCCCGAATGGACGGCGGCTCGCCGACGATGTGACTGACATCGCCCTGCGAGCGGTGGACGGTCTGACGTGCCCGGTGTTCCAGAAGGTTGACCCGACCATCTGTAACGGCCAGCCGGCCGGGGCACACGCGGCGACGTTGGGCGACGGCGTGCCCAAGAACGATGTCCCCTTTATGTGCGTCTTCCCCTACATCGCGGACCCGCACTCGCCAACACCGGTCGGCAACGAGCCGGTTAGCAGCACCAACATGAGGGCGACGGAATGCCCGAACGCGGTCGCTGAGGCAACCCCGACCCCGCAACAGAGTCAGGCAGCTGGGCAGGTCGCGACGCTGGCCCAGACCGGTTCGGCTCCGATGTCGCTTCCGCTGATCCCGATGGCCGCAATCATCGTCTTGATCGGTGGCGCGATCTTGTCCGTCCGCTTCGCGGTTCGACGCTTCGTTCGCTAGACCTCCGACCGACCGACCGGC
>JALYYC010000053.1 GCA_030946755.1 Candidatus Dormiibacterota bacterium | reverse complement strand
CGCCTGCTGCCTTCGCTGCGGCGGGAGTACGCCATCGACCTGGTGGTGGCGAACGGCGAGAACTCCGCCGGCGGCTTCGGGCTGACCCCGAAGATCGCGGACGACCTCTTCGGGCTGGGCGTCGATGTGCTCACCAGTGGCAACCATATCTGGGACCAGCGCGAAATGATGACCGGCTTCGAGGATCACCGGCCCATCCTGCGACCGCATAACTACCCGGCCGGCGCTCCCGGGCGGGGCTGGTTCTGCTACGACCTCGGGGAAAAGGGGACCGTCCTGGTGGGCAACGTCCAGGGCCAGCTCTTCATGCCACCGATCGACTCCGCCTTCGGTGCCGCGGACGAGATCCTCCGCCAGGGTGAGGCCACCCCGGTCCGGCTGATGGATATCCATGCCGAGGCCACCTCGGAGAAGATCGCCCTCGGCTGGTACCTCGACGGGCGCGCCAGCTTCGTCTTCGGGACCCACACGCATGTTCCCACCGCGGACGCTCGGGTTTTTCCGGGTGGGACCGCCTTCGTCACCGATCTCGGGATGGTCGGTCCCCGGGATTCCGTGATCGGAATGGAGCGGGAAGCCAGCCTGGCCCGCTTCCTGACCGGGGTGCCGCACCGCTTCAAAGTCGCCTCGGGACCGGTCCTTTTCAACTCGGTGCTGGTCAGAATCGAGGCGTCCACGGGGAAAGCAACCTCGGTGGAGCGGGTCGATCGCGAGGTCGAGATCAATTAGTCTCTTGACGGAGGGTAACCTTGGGGTTAAGGTGTCGTGGGCAGGGGGCAATCAGACGTTCGGACACCCCTCGATAGAATTGATGGACATTCTGGAAACCACCACACCACCGCCGTCGAACGGCTCCACGGGGGAGAAGACGCTTTCCGCCAGTCCGGCTGCCGGTGCTCCGCGCACGGCACGGGCGGCGATCGAGATCCTGAAGGTCTCCGCGACCTCGAAGCCGGTCGCCGTCGCTGGCGCGATCGCCGGGGTCGTCCGCAGCCAGACCCGGGTCGAGGTCCAGGCGATCGGGGCCGGGGCCATCAACCAGGCGGTCAAGGCGATTGCGATCTCGCGCGGCTACGTGGCTGCCGGTGGCATCGATCTCGTTTGCATCCCCTCGTTCATCGACATCTCGATCGACGGGGAAGAGCGGACCGGGATCCGCCTGCTGGTCGAATCCCGCTAGACTCGTCCGATGCCTGACGCGACGGCACCTCCCCGTTTGCGCGTTCCCGGCGCCCCGCTGATCTTCGAGCCGCACGCCTTCTCCCGTCCACGCGCCCACGGGCGCAAGCGGGCTCCGTCTGGCAAACGATTCCATCTCTGGGTGAGTGGCTGCCAGATGAACGAGTCCGACGCCGACTACCTGGCGCAGGGGATGGGCGCCGCCGGCTTCGAGGCGGTCGCAAGTCTCGACGATGCCGACCTGGCCATCCTCGTGACCTGCTGCGTCCGGCAGAACGCCGAGCAGAAAGCCTACGGCCGCTTCCGCGAGCTGAGGGGCTGGAAGCAAGCCCGACCGGGCCGCGCGATCGCCATGACGGGTTGCATGGCCAATAAAGAGAAGGATCGCCTCTACCAGCGGCTCCCCGATCTCGACTACCGCTTCGATATGCGGCAATACGAGGCCTTCATCGCGGACCTCCAGGGCGAGTACGAGACCGATCCCGCACAGACCGGCGGCGCCCTCCTGCAGCACGGTCTGACAGCCTACGTCCCGGTGATCTTCGGCTGCAACGAGGTCTGCAGCTTCTGCATCGTGCCCTTCGTCCGTGGCACGGAACGGAGCCGGCCGCTGAGCGACGTGGTCGAGGACGTCCGTCGCTTCGCCGCCCAGGGGGTTCGCGAGGTGACGCTGCTGGGCCAGACCGTCAATTCCTACCGTGACCCGGAGGGCGGCGCGGGACTGTCCAGCCTGCTCGAGGCCGTCGGCCAGGTGCCCGGCATCTGGCGGGTACGCTTTCTAACGTCGCATCCTCGCCACGTCCATGATGACCTGCTGCTGGCCATTCGGGACCTCCCACGCGTCTGCGAGCACCTGCATCTCCCGTTCCAGTCGGGCGACGACGTCATCCTGAAGCAGATGCGCCGGCGCTACACCCGCAATGAATATCGAGCCTGTATCGCGCGTGCGCGGGCGCTCGTTCCCGATCTGTCGGTCTCGACCGACGTGATCGTCGGCTACCCGGGCGAAACCGAGGAGCAGTTCCAGCGGACGCTCAGCCTGCTTGAGGAGATCCAGTTCGACGTGGTCCACATCCAGGGGTTCTCACCGCGACCGCGCACCACGGCCGCCCGCCAACCGGATGACATCACGCCGGACGAAAAGAAGCGGCGGATCAACGTGCTGCTGGCGGCTCAGCGCCGGATCGCGGAGGCGGCCAACCACCGCTGGCTCGGCCGCACGGTTGAGGTCCTCGTCGAACGCGGCGAGGGAGAGGAGATCAGCGGACGCAGCCGGCAGAATAAGGTCGTCATCGGCCGGGCCCCGCTGGGTGCCGAGGTGGGCACGGTCCGCCGGGTGAAGGTCGAGGACGCTACCGCCTGGCAGCTGCGCGGCCAGGTCGTGGCCTGACCCACGGCCCTGAAGCCGGTTCCCGTCCTCGAGCAGTATCAACGGATCAAGCGGGACCACCCCGACGCGATCCTGCTCTTTCGTCTCGGCGACTTCTATGAGACCTTCGGCGAGGACGCCGAACGGGCCGCCCCGATCCTGGGGATCACGCTCACGTCACGCGAGTTGGGGAAGGGACAACGGCTGCCGATGGCCGGAATCCCGTACCACGCCACCGAAGCCTACGTCGGCAAGTTGCTCCGGGCCGGGCTGCGGGTGGCGGTCTGCGACCAGGTGGAGGACGCGCAGGCGGGCCGCGGCCTGGTCCGCCGCGAAGTGGTTCGCCTGCTCACCCCGGGCACGGTGGTCGAAGAGGCCTACCTGGACGGCTCGAGGAGCAACTACCTGGTCGCGATCGCGCTCCGCCCCCATCATCATGGCCTGGCGGCCCTGGACTGCTCGACCGGCGAGCTGGCGCTGATTCGAACCGACTCGACCGAGGTCGCCATCCGCGATGAGCTGGCCCGGCTGCGCCCGGCGGAGGTCATCGCCACCGAGGTCGATCGTCCGGTGCTGGAGGCGATGTTGGGCGCCACCCCCGTGACCTGGGTTGGCGCGGGCGACTTCGACGCGCGGGCGGCGGTCGACCGCCTCCGGGTGATGCTCGGGGTCGACACTCTGGCCGCCTTCGGCTGCGAGGAATGGCCGGAAGCGCTCGCCGCCGGCCATGCCCTGCTCGCCTATGCCGAGCGGACCCATCTGCAGCTCAAGCCCGGGCTGCTTCGGCTCCATGCCGAGCATCCGCAGGCCTTCATGCATCTCGACCCCAGCACCCGCCGGAGCCTCGGCCTCCACGGTGGCCGCGACGTTCCGCCCGAGGAGAGCCTGTACGCCTTGATGGAGAACGAGACCGTGACCGCGATGGGTCGGCGCACCGTCCGGCGCTGGCTCGACCAACCGCTGCGGCTCCGGGATCGGCTCGACAGCCGGCTGGAGCGGGTCGAGGCGCTGACCCGGGACCCCCTCAGCCGCGGCTCCTTGCGCGCGGCGCTCGCCCGACTTCCCGACCTGGAGCGGATCGTCGCTCGGGTCGGCCAGGGGCTTGCCAGCCCAAGGGAGATGCGGCACCTGGCGGCCGGCCTGCAGGCGCTGCCGGCGGTGCACCACGCCGCCGCCCAATGGGAGGACCTGGCCGCGGCACCCATGCCGCAAGTCCTCGAGACGCTGGCGCGCACGCTCGATACCGCCCTCGCCGACGATCCGCCCGCAAATCTACGGGAGGGCGGCGTCTTCAAGCCGGGCTACGACGCCGAGCTCGATGGCATTCGCGAAGGCTCGCGGGAGGCGCGCGAGTGGATCGCCGCGCTCGAGGGCCGAGAGCGCGAGCGGACCGGCATCCGATCGCTTCGAGTGGGCTTCAACCAGGTCTTCGGCTACTACATCGAGGTCAGCCACGCCAACCGCGAGCCGGTCCCGGCGGATTACACGCGCAAGCAGACCCTCGTCAACGGCGAGCGATACATCACGCCCGAGTTGAAGGAGAAGGAAAGCCTCGTCCTCAACGCGAAAGGCGCCATGGTCGCTCGGGAGCAGGTCCTCTTCCGCGAGCTCGGGCGTCGTATCGCCGCCGCCGGACCGGAGTTGCTCGACGTCGCCGCCTGGCTCGGCGAGCTCGATGCGCTGGCAACCTTCGCCCAGCTGGCGATTCGCCATCGTTGGGTCCGGCCAGAGCTGGCGGACGAACCGGGCATTCGCATCGTCGGCGGCCGACATCCGCTGGTCGAGCTCGGATTGGGGCCCGGCCGGTTCGTCCCCAACGACGTGCGGCTCGGCCCGAGGGAGGCCCGCATCGTCCTGCTTACCGGTCCGAACATGGCGGGCAAGTCGACCTATCTCCGGCAAGCCGGGATCATCGTGCTGCTTGCCCAGCTCGGCAGCTTCGTGCCCGCCGAGTCGGCGGTCATCGGTCTCTGCGACCGGATCTTCACGCGGGTTGGCGCGCACGACGAGCTGGCACGCGGGCTCTCCACCTTCATGGTCGAGATGGTGGAGACCGCCCACATCCTGGCGCACGCGACACCGCGAAGCCTGCTGATCTTCGACGAGGTCGGACGCGGCACCAGCACCTACGACGGCGTCAGCATCGCCCAGGCCATCCTCGAGTACCTGCACGACGCGCCGCACCTGCGCTCGCTGACGATCTTTGCCACCCACTATCACGAACTGACCGCGCTCAGCGCGCAGCTCCCCTCTCTGGCCAACTACCGGATGGAGGTGCTCGAAGAGGGCGAGCGGATCGTGTTCCTCCACCAGGTCGTGCAAGGTGGCGCCGATCGCAGCTATGGCATTCACGTTGCGGTGCTCGCGGGCATCCCGCGCCAGGTGGTGCTTCGGGCGCGCCAGGTGCTCTCGGAGCTGGAGGGACAGCGGCCGCTGGAACGGCCGGCGGCCAGCGCCCAACTGCAGCTGCCGATCGACCACCCCATCGTTCAGGAGCTGCAGCAGCTCGACCTGGAACGGATCTCGCCGCGCGAGGCCCTCGAGAAGCTGTTCGCCTGGCAGGGACAGCGTGCCCAGCCCTGATCCGATCGGCGACCGGATCGCGGTGCTGCCGCCGGCGGTGGCCGATGGAATCGCTGCCGGCGAGGTCGTCGACCGGCCCGCCGCCGTCGTCAAGGAGCTGGTCGAGAACGCCGTCGATGCGGGCGCCCGGCGCATCGACGTCCGGGTGCGCGACGCCGGGCAGAGCCTGATCGAGGTGGTCGACGACGGCCGCGGGATGCGGCCCGAGGACCTCCAGCTTGCCTTCCGCCGGCACGCCACCAGCAAGATCCGCTCCCTCGAGGACATGCGCGCGGTCCGCACGCTTGGCTTCCGTGGCGAGGCGCTCGCCAGCATCGCCGCCGTCGCCAACGTCGAGGCAGTCAGCCGGTCGCGCGGCGGGGGAGGGGAGGGGGCCCGGATCGTGGTCGAGGCGGGCCGCGTCGCGCATAACGGCGCGCAGGGAAGTCCGGTGGGCACGCGTGTCTCCGTGACCCGGCTCTTCTTCAACACGCCGGCTCGCCTGAAATTCCTCAAGCAGCCCGCGACCGAGAACGGCGTCATTACCCGGCTCGTCACCGAGCTGGCCTTGGCCAACCCGACGATCGCCATCCGACTCGACATCGACGGCCGGCGGGTCGTCGAGACGCACGGGGAAGGGGACCTGCGCACGACCTTCGCCGCGCTGCACGATCCCGCCCTGGCGGGCGCGATGCTGGCGGTCGACGAGCCACCAGTGCACGGCTTGATCAGCCCGCCGGCGCTGCATCGACCGACCCGTGATCACGTCATCATCCTGGTCAACGGCCGCCGGATCCATCACCGCAACCTGGCCTTCGCGCTGGAGCAGGCCTACCGAGGCCTCCGCGAGCCCGACCGGTACCCGCTCGCCGTCCTCGACCTTCGGGTCGATCCGGCGGAGGTGGATGTCAACGTGCACCCGACCAAACGCGAGGTGCGCTTCCGCAACGAAGGGTCGATCTTCGCCGCGATCGAGCGAGCCGGTTATCACGCGCTGCGCCAGAGCCCGGCGTACGAACTCGGCGCCGGCTCCGATGGCGGAGCGCTCGAGCTTCGTGAAACCGCCACCTTCATCTGGCCATCGACGACCGGCCCCAACCCGCATGCCACACCAGCGGAAGCGACCGCGCCACAGGCGTTGCCACCGCTGCAGTATGTCGGCCAGTTGCTCAACGGCTACCTGGTGGCGGAGGCCCCGGGCGCGGCCGTTCTGATCGACCAGCATGCGGCGCATGAGCGCGTCCTGTTTGACGGCATTCTGCGTCGCCTCGAGGAGCATCGGCCGTCGAGCCAGATGTTTCTCATCCCGCACGTCGTCGAGGTCTCGGCCCCGCAGGCGGCGGCCTTCGAGCTGCATCATGCCTGGTTGCAGTCACTGGGCTTCGAGGGCGCCGGCTTCGGCGCGGGGCGCCTTCGCCTGACGGCGGCGCCCGCCGAGCTGCCCGAGAGCCGGATCAACCAGGTCCTCACCGGCGTGCTGGACGACCTGGGCGCGGAGCGCACCCCTGACCGCCGGCTGCGCGAAACGGCCGCCCTGATCGCCTGTCACAGCGCCGTCCGCTTTGGCGATTCGATGGAACCCGAGGCCGCCCGCCAGCTGCTCCGGTCGCTCAGTGAAACCGCGGAGCCGATCAGCTGCCCGCACGGCCGCCCCACGACCCTGATGCTTCCCGACCACCAGCTGCGGAGACTCTTCAAACGACCGTGACGCCCGGCCTCGTGGCGGTGGTCGGGCCAACGGCCAGCGGGAAGACGGCGTTTGCCATCGAGCTGGCCGCGCGGCTCGACGGAGAGATCCTGTCCTGCGACTCGCGCCAGGTCTACCGCCATTGCGACATCGGGACCAACAAGCCGACGGCCGAGGAACTGCGCGGCCTGCCCTGCCACCTGATCGACCTCGTCGATCCGAACGAGGCCTTCACAGTGGCCGACTATGTGCCGCGCGCGCGGGCGACCCTGATGCTGGTGTGGGACCGCGACCGGCTCCCGGTGCTGCAGGGCGGGACGGGGCTCTATGTCCGGGCCCTCCTGGATGGTTGGAACCTGGCCGATGCGCCGCCGGATCCGGACCTGCGCGTCAGCCTCGAGCGGCGCCTCGAGGCCGAGGGGCCGGGGGCCCTCGACCAGGATTTGCGGCGGATCGACCCGGTGG
>JALYYC010000033.1 GCA_030946755.1 Candidatus Dormiibacterota bacterium | reverse complement strand
GCAGAACGGCGCCGTCGTGGGCGTCGAAACCGACCAGGGCGAGATCGCCTGCGAGCACCTGATCGTCGCGGCGGGCCCCTGGGTCCGCGACCTGTGGAACCAGCTCGAGCTGCCCAAGACTGTCGATGTGCTTGGTCGCGATGGCAAGCGGTACGAGCGGCCGATGTGGACCTACTGGTGTTTGCAGGAAGGCACACTTGGCGTCGATCCGAACTATCTACTGGATGCCCACGGCAAGATGCCCCCCGTCATCCATGTCGACACGGATGTGCCGCTCGAGGACGGCGAAGACGGCTCGCTCGTCACGGACAAGCTGTGGGGGATCTATTACAAACCCGATCTCAACTTCAACGGCGTCCAGGGCGGCGCCATGCCCTACAAAGTGGAGCAGCCGGCCGACCAGGTTCACGTCGACCCCTACGGACCCTTGAGTAAGGAGTTCACGGTTGGCCCGGAGTTCGAGCGGTTCTGGACCTCAGGCCTGGCGCACTGTCATCAGCGCTTCGAAGGCAAGCGAGGCCTGTACCACAAGGCGCCGTCGGGCGGCATCGGTGCCTTCACACCGGATAGCTTCCCGGTCTTCGACGTCTTCCGCCAGAACGCCTACGTCATCGCGGACTCCAACCATGGCTACAAGATGATCGGCGTCGGGGCGCTGGTCGCCAAGGAGCTCATGGATGAGAAACAGGGCCTGCTCGAGCCCTTCCGATACCGCCGGTACGAGGAGGGCAAGCTCCACCCGGTGAGCCACTCGCCCTTTCCCTGGAGCTGACCCCTGCGGTTCGCGCTCTTCCTCGTCGCAGGCACACTGCTTGTCGGCTGCACGGCTGAGAGGACACGTCAGGCAAACCCCGTCTCGAGTCCGGTCAACTGTGGCAACGTGGCGAGCCTGGTCACGTATCCAACAGACAGCAGTTGGCATGGCGTCAGGGTGGGCCCGCTCTTTTTCTCAGGCTTCGACCCGGCAACGCGTCAAGCCGTCATTCCTGACTTCGATCCCAAATACCCCACCAAGATGGTCATCCAGCCGACCGCCCCATTAAAGGAGCCGCTGAAGCTGCAAGGATGGCGCTGCGGAAATGGCGAGCGTCTCCGCTTCGAATATGGCGCCTCGTGGAATGTGCCGGTCGCCAAGCTGGAGCCCGCGGGTGCGGCGGACAATGGCACGCCGGTTGGCTACACCGGGTATATGTTGTTTACAGCGGCTGGCACCTGGGAAATTGCCGTCAGCGGCTCTCAGAACCAGGTGGTGGGATCAGCCGTCTTTCTGGTCCAGCAAAAAGCTAGTGGGACCTGACCGGGTCCCAGGGTGCGCCGGCGATTGTCTTGTCGACCAGGATGACGGTGCGCGCGCCCACGCTCTTGTTCATGCGCTCGAAAGCCTCACCGATGCCGTTGAGGTCGGTGAAGTGCGAGACCGAGTCGGCCAGGGGAAAACGCCCCGACGCGGCCATCTCGGCCAGTTCGGGGAGCTCCGCGGCGGGGTTGCCCGACCCGTAGTAGCAACCTTTGAGGTTTTTGGCCGAGAGGAACTCGATCGCTGGGATAGAGACCTCGGCACCGACGGCGGCGAGGCCGACCACCACGGCGCCGCCGCCTGGACGCAGGACGTCCCAGGCCAGCCGGATCGTGACCGGAATGCCGACGGCCTCGATGGCGTGGTCGACACCGCCATTGGACAGCTCACGGACACGCGCGGCTGGATCGGCCTGCGATGAGTCGACCGCATCGGTCGCACCCTGGCTGATCGCCCGGTCAAGCTTCTCCTGGTTACGGTCGACGGCGATGATCCGTTCCGCCCCGGCAAGCTGCGCCGCCTTGATGATCTGCAACCCGACGCCGCCGGCGCCGATGACGCAGACACTGTCGCCACGCTGAACCTTCGCGACGTTTCGCACCGCCCCGACGCCCGTGATGACGGCACAACCGAGCAGGGCCGCCTGCCAGAGCGGCAGGCTGGTTGGAATCGGAACGGCCGATGCCGCCGGGACGACCGTGTACTCGGCGAAGCAGGAGACGAATAGAAAGTGCTTCAGCGGCTCGCCCGACGCGAGATGGAGACGGCTCGTCCCGTCCATCAGCGAGCCGCGGCCCCCGTTCAGACCGGCAAGCTCGCAGAGCGTTGGCTTGCCTTCCCGGCAGGAACCGCATGCGCCGCAGGCGGGGATGATGCAGAAGGCGACGTGGTCGCCAGGTTTCACGTGGGTGACGCCCTCGCCGAGCGCGACCACGACCCCGGCGCCCTCGTGGCCGAGGATGATCGGGATCCGAAACGTGCCGAGGCTGCCCTCGGCAAGCCGCAGGTCCGAGTGACAGACTCCCGCGGCGCCCACCTTGACCAGGACCTCGTCCGGTCCGGGCGGATCGAGGATGACCTCCTCGGCCTTCTGCGGCTGGCCAAACTCCCGGAGGACCGCGGCGGTCATGCGGAGGGGGGCCGTCATGCGATGCGGTACTTTTCGATCGCGTCGAGGTCGGGCGTCGCGCCAAGGCCCGGGCCTGGCGGCGGCTGGATCGTTCCGTCGGCGTCGATCTTCATCGGTGTGGGCAGCATCCAGTCGCGGCGCTCGCTGCTCCAGGCCGGCGGATCGTAGGGCACCTCGATAAACGGCGTGGTCGACACCGCGCAGGCGAAGTGCAGATTGGCCAGCAAGCCCATGCCGGTCGACCAGGTGTGGGGGGAGAACGATCGGCCGAGAAGATCGGTCAGCGCGGCGAGCTTCCGGCACCCGCCAATGCCGCCCGCGAGCACGACGTCAGGCTGCACCACATCGATGCCACCGCGGACCACAAGATCCCGCGCTTCGTAGAGGCTGCGCACCATCTCACCGGCCGCCAGCCGAACCGATGTCCGGGATCGAAGCTGCGCGTAGCCGTCGACGTTCCAGGTTGGGAGTGCTTCTTCGAGCCAATACACGTCGCACCGCTCGAGCGCGTGGGCGCAGGCGATCGCCGTTGGAAGGTCCCAGGGCGTGCGCTGGTCGCCGGCCATCCGCCATCCCTGGTTGGCGTCGACCATGATCTCCATGTCTGCCCCGACGGCGGACCGGACCTGCTGCACGACCTCGACATCCTCGCCCCAGTTGGCATGCCCCAGACGGATTTTCGTGGCGCGAACACCGGCCTTGCGCAGCGCAGTCACCCGGCGGACGCGCTCCTCCGGCGCCACGCGCTCGCCGCTCGAGACGTAGGCCGTCAGGCGATCGGACCGGCCACCAAGGATTTGCCAGAGTGGTTTTCCCAGCGCGCGGCCGACCAGGTCCCAGACCGCCACCTCGACCGTCCATGGTCGGCCGCCATGGAAGTCGACCGTTTCGCAGAGGTCGCGGACCACCTCGGTCCGAAACGGGTCGACGCCTTTAAGGAAGTGCTCCAGCTCCGCCCGGTCGGGAAGCGGGGCGCCGCCGGCGACGCCAGTCAGGCCCTCGTCCGTGTGGACGATCGCCAGGGTCTCGTCAATATGCTTTCGCGGCACCGGGTCCCAGGCCGCATTGAATGGCGGGTCGAGCGGGTACCGATAGTGCCGCGTTTCGATCGCGCTGATGCGCAGGGCGCCTATCCCTTCCAGTCCGCGAGGAACGCCTTATCCTTCTCGTCCACCTTC
>JALYYC010000025.1 GCA_030946755.1 Candidatus Dormiibacterota bacterium | reverse complement strand
CCCGAGCTCATTGTGGGGTACTTCGATTGCGCCAGATCGCTCTTGAAAACGAGCAGCTCATGCATGAGCGCACCCTTGTTGGTGATCGTGAACGTGTACTTCCCGGCGGTGAACTGTGGCGACATATCGACCTTCATATCGGTCAAGGTGATCGTCGTGCTATTCGCAGCTTTCGGGGGTGCCGTCGCGGTTGAGACACCCGCCGTGCCTCCGCACCCAGCCAGCACGACAAATGTCATCGTGCCAAGGGCCATCGCTAAACCTCGCGTCAAGGGCTTAATCATGAATATTTCTCCTTTTCTGGGCTTTCCCGCCCTACGGCCATCATCCATCGGCTGATCCGCACGGCACAGGGTCGAAGGTCACATGACTCTCAGGACCTGTGCCGTTGGGTCCGGCATCTACACTTTCGACGCTCCGGATGGACGCGTCGCGATCTTCATGCTGGGTAGACCGCGACGTCGGTGGCTTTGAAGGATAACCAGACCTCCCCGCCGTGGCCAAGATCCAGCTCGGTCAGCGCCGCTGGTGTTACCTCGGCAACCATTGGCGGATCACCGGCGATGCGAACCCGGACGCGATCGCCGAGCAACTCGATGCCGTTGGGACGCCCGGCCCAGACATTCCGTGGGCTCCCGTGCGGCTGCATTCTGTGGAGGGCGACCGCCCGAGGATGAACCACCGCGAACACCGCACCCGAGGTGGCGCCGGCTGCCGCGATAATCCGGCCCCCAGGCAGTCGAAGGGATCCGTGGGTCGCCTCGCCTCGAAGAAGATTCACGCCCACCAGGTCGGCAACATAGGTCGACCTGGGATGCGCCGTGACCTCGCCGGGCGATCCCGACTGCACGTGGCGCCCGTTCTCCATGACGATCAGCCGGTCGGCGAGGGCGACGGCTTCGAGCGGGTCGTGCGTGATGATGAGCCGAATGCCCTGGAATGAGCCGAGATGCTGTTTCAAGTCATGGCGCATGCTGGCGCGGGCTGTGGCATCCATGGCAGCCAGTGGCTCGTCCAAAAGGAGCAGCCGAGGGTCGGTGGCCAGGGCGCGCGCCAGGGCCACGCGCTGGCGTTCCCCACCCGAGAGTTCGGTCGGCTTCGACCTCGCATAGCGCGCCAGCTCCATCCGATCTAGCCATTGTCGGGCTTGCTCGGCCGCGACGGCCCGTGCTGCGCCACGCGACCGGAGGCCGAACGCCACGTTGTCCAGGATGCTCAGGTGGGGGAAGAGAAGATAGTCCTGAAACACGACGCCGATCGGTCGCTGGTCGGTCGGCACATACCGCTTCGTGGACGCGTCCTCGAGGACCTGGCCATCAAGACGAACATGTCCTGCGTCGATAGGAATCAGGCCGGCAATGGCTCGCAGCAACGTGGTCTTGCCGGCGCCATTGGGGCCGAGCAGGGCCACGACCTCGTCGTCGGCGATGGCGAAGGCGATGTCGAGATTGAGGGTCCCGATCCGCAAAACCACCGCGACCTCCAGGCTCACGCGCTACCAAGCCAGCGGTCTCGCAGGCCGATGAGCACCAGGAGCGACACCGCCAGCAGAACGAGACTCAAAATGAAGGAGGACTCCGGACTGGTCTCCAGCAACAGGTACACCGCCAACGGCATGGTCTGCGTCACATTGGGGAAATTGCCGGCGAAGGTGATGGTCGCGCCAAACTCACCCAATGCGCGAGCCCAGCACAGGACGGCGCCGGCAAACAGCGAGGGCGCGATGAGCGGGAGTGTCACGCGTGTCAGAACCGTCCAGCGACCCGCACCGAGCGTGCGCGCGGCTTCCTCGTAGCGACGATCCATGGAGCGCAAACCGGCTTCCACCGTGAGGACCAGGAACGGCATGGCCACGAAGGTCTCGGCCATGATGACGCCCGCGGTTGTGAAGGGCAGGCTGATACCGAAAGTGCTGGCCAGCCACGATCCCATGAGTCCGCGACGACCGAAGGCGAGCAGGAGGGCGATGCCGCCAACGACGGGTGGGAGCACCATGGGGAGGGTGGTCAGCGCGCGAAGAAGATTCCGGCCGGGAAACTCCACTCTCGCGTAGATCCACGCGAGCGGCACCCCAAAGACCAGTGCCAGCGCGGTGGCGGACAACGAGCAGACCAACGACAGCTTCAGCGCCTGGACGCTTTCGGGTGCGGTGAGCGATCGAACGGCGTCTCGCCAGGGCGTCCGGACGATCAGGGCGAGAAGGGGCACGATGAAGAACGCCGCGCCGATCGACGCCAGCGCGCCGATCGCGAGTGGCGCGCGCTCGCGCCTCACGGCCTAGGAGTGCTGGAAACCGAAGGAAGCCAGCGTGGATTGGCCGGCTGCCGACAGCACGAACGCGATGAAGGCATTGTCAGTGTCGCTGTGCTTCGACCCTTTGACGGTCACGATCGGGTACGCGGCCACCACGTTATACGAAGCTGGGATGAGGACGCCGGCGACCTTACTCCCGGCCGCCTTGACGTCGGTCGTATACACAATCCCGGCGTCTGCCTCGCCAAGCTCAACCTTGCTGACCACGGACTTGACGTCGGTTTCAAGGCTTCTCGGGGTGACGGAAACTCCGGCCTTGGCCAGGGCCTGTAGCGAGTATTTCCCCGCCGGGACCGTCGGTGCCTCTGAGAGGTAGATCACGCCGGACTTGGCCAGATCGGCGAGGGTGCTGATGCCCTTCGGGTTTCCAGGCGCCACCACGATCTCGAGCTGGTTATGCGCGAACACCGTCGCATCGCCCGACGTATAACCGTCGGCTTTCAGCTTCTCCATGTTCGCAGTATCCGCGGAGGCGAACACGTCGGCCTGTGCGCCCTGTTCGATCTGGGTGACCAGGGTGGGCGTCCCGGCAAAGTTGTACTGGATTGTGACCCCGGTGTGGGCTTTCTGAAAGGCCGTGGCCAGTGCCTTGAAGGACTCCGTCAACGAGGCGGCGGCGAATACCGAGATGGATCCGCTTAATGGTGTCGGGGCCGGCGATGCGGTTCCGGCTCCCGCAGGACCGCCGCAGCCGGCGAGAACCCAGGCGAACAGCAGCAGGATGATCGGCACTCGGTGAGTCATCGATCGCTGCTCCTTAGCTTCCGGGCAGCTCGATGACGACGTTGGTCGACTTGATCGAGGCGATCGCGATCACGCCCGGCTTCAACTTGAGCTCGTCGGCGGCGTCCCGGGTCATCAGGGACACGATTCGATGCGGGCCGGACTGCATCTCGACCTGGGCCGCGACGCCGTCTTTGACGACCCTGGTCACAATGCCCTGGAAACGGTTGCGGGCGGATTCTCGGACCACGGCCGGCGGGGTCGGCCGAGGCTGCGCGGCCATGTAGCGCGCCAGCGCGGCGCCGTCGATCTGTCTCTGGCCGCCGGCGGACCGAGCCGTCTTGATGTGCCCGGAGTCGATCAGCCGTCGGACCGTATCGGGGCTGACGCGTAGGAGGTCAGCGGCCTGACCGATCCTCAAGGGCTTTTCCACGGCCCAAATGTAGCAAATGCGTGTTACGGTACGCGGACCGTTCCTCTCAGGACAGTACTCTTGCCGCTACATGGCAATTGCGAGAAATGACCCAGCCGCCGGCCCGGCCCACGCGGGGAGCCGGACCGGAGCTGGGCGTCGGTTTACGAGATCACGTTGTCCTTCGTGTTGTGGTCGACGGTGTAGACGTGCACGTAGTCGAACCAGGCATGGAAGCCCGAACCGCCCATGGAGATGAGCCCGATGCGGGCATCGTCGGAGAGATCGTGCGTCCACACGGCGCCGCGCACCCAGGTCTTGCCGTCATTGCTGGTGTAGGCCTGGTAGAACTCGGTCACGCCGAGTGCCTGCGACTGGCGATTGCCGTCGTCGCCGGGACCCTTGCCGCCCACGCTGAGGCTGCGCAGGTGGCTGCTCTTGACGATGCGAAGCCAGGTCCAGTTGCCCTCGGCCGGGGGGCCCTCGTTGGGCGGGCCGACGACGGAGTTACCGTACCGCTCATTGCCGGCCGTGCTCCCGTTGGGGATCTCCTTGGCCCATTCGGTCTGGCGCGTCTCGAAGATGGCAACGTTCGCCAGCTTGAGGAAAGCATCGTCGTTCTTGTAGATCACCACGCCGGCCTGCACGAAGTTGAAGCAGCACGCCTCGCGTGGGAGGTCGAGGGCGAGCTTGACCTCCACGACGTAGTCACCCTTGGGGGCCGGCTCGACCAGTACCGAGGCGTTGTTGCTGTCCTTGTAGAGATCGGCCGCCTGAGTGTTGAAGCGGAAATAGTCACCGTCGACCCCGTAAGTTCCGGGAGGCGGCTGACGGATCCAGCTCCACTGCGGGCCCAGCATGCCATGGAAGTCATCCGAGAAAGCGGGGAGGAGCCGCTTGGAGCCCTCCGGCTTAGCAGGCTTCGGCCGATAACGGGTCGTCTCGCCGGGTTGCGCAGCGGGGGCGAATTCCGACACCGGCGTCCAGCGGCCCGCGGTCGCCCGTGGCCAACCGTTGATCCAGTCCACCGGGTTGAGGACCAGCGGGCGCTTGGTGAAGCCGGGCTGGTACTTGAAATAGGGGTCGTTGCGGTCAACGGCGTGCGAGAAGGTCCAGTCCTGCCCGCTGAAGTCGGTGAAGACTTCGTTATGGCCGGGGCCGACGAACTGGTTGCCGTTCATCGTCAGCACCGGGGTCCCGCCCACCGGACCGTCCAGCAGGGAGATCCCCTGCGCATCGGTAAAGGGTCCCTGCGGCGTCGTTGACCGTCCGACGAACACGCTGTAGCCCGTCAGAGGCCCGTTGCAGCAGTTGGCGGCGGACGCGAACAGGTAGAAGTACCCATTCCGCTGCACCACTTCACTGCCTTCATAGCGGTTCGCGATGGTGACCTGCACCTGGGTCGCCGGATCAGAATGCAAGCCGGTCGGGTCCAGGTGACGGACCGAGACGCCGCCGAAGTAGCTGCCGTAGTAGATGAACTTTTGCGTGCCGACCTGGATCACATCGGGGTCGAAGACCCAGCGCCGGGAGCCCGGGCAGCACTGCGCCGGATGCGGCTCGACGGCCGGGGATCCGCTGTCGGTCCAGGGGCCCTCTGGCGTCGGGGCGGTGGCGACGCCGATGGCACTGCCGTTGCCGCCTGCCTCCCCGCTTGGCTTCTGGGTGTCCGTGATCGTGTAGTACATGTAATAGCGGCCATTCATGAACTCGACGTCAGGCGCGAACAGGTGCGCGTCCTTCAATGCGTATGACGGCAGCGTCGTGAAGGCGTCGCCGACATAGGTGAAGTGCACCAGGTCCCATGACTTGAGCATCGGGATCAGGTGGAACCGATAGGTGCCGGCAACGCGGTCATTGTCATTGAGCGGATCCTGGGTGCAATAGACGTACCAGGGTTGAACGCCCGGACCTTGCTGGCGCACGCTCGAGGGGTCGGCGCAGCTCTGGACCACCCCGTCGCCCGGAATGGTCGCCAGGATCGGATTCGTGTACCGTCCCGCATTCTTTGTGCCCGCGAAACCGGAGACGACGGACGACGCCATCGTGGCGCCGGCGAGCAGGGCGAGCGTCAGACCAACCGACAACCTTCGGAGCGCGGGCGGGCCAGGTCGTGTTGAACGGGTCAAAATTTGCGTCCCTCCTTTCCCGCAGGAAACTCTATTCTCTTTGACCCGGTTTAAGCAAGTTTGCCGACGGCCTCGAGTCAGCCCGCTGACTGGACCCGGTATGCTTCGCAAAAATGCCCGGTGCCAAAACTCCGACGCTCGAAGTCAACCAGGGTTTCGCATTCGCGACCGGGATTGAGTGCAGCGCCCCGGTGATCGAAGGCGGGGTTCGGATGGACGAGCTGGAGAAGACGGGCCACTACCGTCATTACGAAGAGGACATCCGGATGGTGGCCGAGCTGGGGATCCAGTTCCTCCGGTACGGCATCCCGTTTCACCAGGTGTGCGCCCGGCCGGGCTCGTTCGACTGGTCCTTCACCGACCGGGCGATGGAGGCGTGTCAACGGCACGGCGTGGTGCCGATCGCCGACCTGATGCATTTCGGCGTCCCGGACCACCTCGGCAACTTCCAGAACCCGCGGGTCGCGGAGGTCTTTGCCGATTACGCGCTGGCTTTCGCCGAGCGCTTTCCCTGGGTGCGCTACTACACACTCGTGAACGAGCCGCTTGTGACCGCCAGGTTCTCGGCCCAAGAGGGCTGGTGGAACGAGCGGTTGGCGAGCCCGGCGGCGTTTACCCGAGCCATGCTCAATATCGGCCGCTGCATCGTGCTCGCGCACCAGCAGGTTCAGGCGCGCCGGCCTGACGCCATCTATTTGCAGTCCGAGTCCTGCGAGTACTGGAATCCCGTCCACCCTGATGCCGTCGAGCCGGCTCGCTTCATGAACGAGCTGCGCTTCATTGGTTTCGAGTTGGCCTATGGCCGGGCCCTGCCCGGTGTGGTGGCCGACTACCTCCTCCACCATGGCGCCACCAAAGACGAGCTGCGCTGGTTTGAGCACAATGGCAGCGATGCCGGATGCATCGCCGGCAACGACTACTACGACGTCTCTGAAAAGGAAGTCCACGCGGACGGGCGTCACAAGGACGCGGGCGAGCGGCTCGGCTACTACTTCCTGGCCAAGCAGTACCACGAGCGGCTCGGGGTCCCGATCATGCATGCCGAGACCAACGCCGAGGTGAACGCCGTCGACTGGTTGCAGCGGCAATGGACCGCGACCATGCGCCTGCGCGACGAGGGATACCCGATTCGCGGCTTCACCTGGTACGGCTTCGTGAATCACGTCGATTGGGACACGGCCCTGCGAGAAAACAACGGGCGCGAGAACGCCTGCGGCCTGGTAACGCTTGGCCGGGTGCCGAATGCCACGCACAAGGCATATCGCGCCATCATCGCTGCGGAAGCCGCCGCAGTGACGGCCCCCTCCCGCTAGGGCGTCGGCTGCGGCTCGGCGGTGGGCCCCTTCACCACGGCCTTCTTACCCATAAAGACCAGGCGGTCGATCCACAGGGCACGCCGCCCACCGCCAGTTTCGTCGCCAATCTGATGGATGTCCCAGGCGTGGTAGGCCATCCAGAGCTGACCGTGGGGTCCTTCGACGACGGCCTGACCACCCGGACCGGCGGCGGGCGCGTGCATGATGATGATGGGATTCTCCGGGGCATCGGTGTAGGGCCCCGTCACCTTATCGGCGGTAGCATAGCCGACGGCGTAATGGGGGCCGGCGTAATCGTTGGCGGAGTAGAACAGGTAGTAGGTTCCCTCGTGCAGGAATAAGGTCGGGCCCTCGATCAGGTTGCCTTCCCAGGCATCGTCCTTCTGGTTGATGACCTGCGGCTGGCCGGCCAGGGTACGGCCATCGGCGCTGAGCTTCGCCAACCAGATTCGGGTCGGGATCCCGCAGCAGTTGCCGTCGTTCTTCCAAACCAGGTAGGGCGTCCCATCGCTGTCCCGAAAGTAGTCCGCGTCGATCGACCCACCGAGATCCGCCTGGCAGACAAAGGGTGCCGCGCTTGAGTCCTTAAACGGTCCCGCGGGACTGGCTGAGACAGCGAAGGAAACGCACTGCTTGCCGATCTCGGCATTGCGCGCCGTGTAATAGAGCACGTAGCCATTCCCGATGTGGGCCACGTCGGGCGCCCAGGTGAGACCCGCCGAGCTCGGTTGCCAGTTGGGGCGCTCCGGCAGCGCGTCGGCGAGCCGTGTCCAGTGAACTAAGTCCGCGGATCGCTCGACCTGGATATTGTCCGTGCGATCGCCGGTGGCGTAGCCGTAGTACGTCCCATTCGCGTGGAGGATGAAGGGATCGGCGAAATTATGCGCGATCACGGGATCCCTGAACATCCCCGCCGGGACGGGTGGGGCTTTCGACGATCCCGCGGAGCCACATGCCGCAAGCGCACCGGCGATGCTGATCGTGATCGCCCGCGTAAGCGACCGCCTCACGCGGCGGGGCGGCCGCGCCCTGGGCCTGGGGACACTAGCCCTTGATGCCGGAGGAGGTGACGCTCTGAATGATGAAGCGCTGGGCGAAAATGTACACGGCGATCATCGGCACCGCTGCCAGCAGGGCCCCCGCCATCATCAGCCCGTACTTTGCGGAGTACTGGCCCTGGAAATTCCGAAGGCCCGGGGGAAGGGTGCAGCCCGAACCCTGACAGACGATGATCGGCCACAGGTAGTCGTTCCAGTAGGTGAGAAAGCTGATGACCCCCAGGGTGGCAAGGGCGGGCAGGGAGATCGGCAGGATGACCGACCAGAAGATCTTCAACCGGCTGGCGCCGTCCACATAAGCCGCCTCCTCCAGCTCGATCGGGATCCCGAGGAAGAACTGCCGCATGAAGAAGACGCCGAACACCCCGGCGAGCGCCGGCAACATGATGGCCGGGAGGCTGTTGTACAGGCCAATGCTGGCGATGATGACGAATTGCGGGACCAGGAACATGACGCTGGGCAGGAGCAGGGTCGTGATCAGGAAGCTGAAGAGAAAGTTCTTGAAGCGGAAATCCATCCGGGCAAAGGCGTACGCCGAGAGCGAGGTGAGGACGAGGGTCAGCGCGGTGCCCACCGACGCGACCGCGATGCTGTTGAGCAACCAGCGGAACACGGGCGTGTCGCCGCTGGCCGTCAGCACGAACTTGAAGTTGTCCAGGGTGGCGTGCTGGGGGATGAAGCCCGGGTCGGTATAGATCGACAGTTCGTCTTTGAAGGCGGTGGAGAGCATCCAGAACAGGGGGATGACGAAGAAGAGGGTGATCAGGGTGAGCACCGCGTAGAGCAGCAGCCTGTCCGGGCGCAGCCACCGCCGGTGGTACTCCGTCGGTCTCGGCGGAGCCGGCATCCCTCGCTCGGATCGGACTGGCGCCTGGACTGCTCCTGCCATGCCCTTACGAACGCTCGCTCTGGAAGACCCGGAAGTTGATGAAGCTGACCGCCAGCATGATGACCGCCACGATCAACGCCATGGCCGCGGCCGGACCGAGGTCATACCGTCCGGCAAAGCCGGTGTTGTAGATGTACAGGAGGACGGGCGTGGTCTCCGTCACGTTGGGACCTCCGCCAGTCATGATCTGGGGCTGCCCGACCAGATTGAAGGAGGCGATCACCTGGAGAGTGACCACCAGAAGCAAGATCGGGCGCAGGGTGGGGATGGTGATGCTGCGGAACTGTTGCCAGGCGTTGGCGCCGTCGACAGAGGCGGCCTCATAGAGATCCCTGGGGATCGCCTGGATGCCGGCCAGCAGGATGATGGTGTTGAATCCGACAGTCCACCAGACGGTGGCCGTCAGGATCGAGAGCCAGGCGAACGGATTGACGGTGAGCCACCCGGGCGGCGTCAGATGCAGGAACTCGAAGGGCCGGTTGGCCAGCCCGGCCTGTCCATTGAAGATCCACCACCATAGGACGCCGACCACCGCCACCCCGAGCGTCCAGGGCGTGAAGAAGACGGCACGGAAAAAGTTCCGCCCGCGGAAGCCGAGGTTCAGCAGCACGGCGAGGCCCAGGCCCACGGCGATCAGCACGGGCACGCTGATGATGACAAAGAGGACGGTGTTCCAGAGGGTCAGCCAGAAACGGCCAAAGTAGATGCTGCCGGGCGTGAACAGCGCGATGTAGTTGCGAAGGCCGACGAAGGTCTGCACCGGGCTGAGGAAGTTCCAGTCGTGGAGGCTGATCCAGATGCCGAGCAGAAAGGGATAGGCGATGAAGATGCCGAAGATCGCGGTGTGGGGCAACAGGAACAGGTACGGCGTAAACCATTTCTCGCCGATCCGGCGGCTGCGACCTGATGCTTGCCGAACGTCTTTCGGCCCGACCGCCGCGGGGACGGTTGGCGCGGCTGTTGCTATCCCATCCTCCTTCTACTGGAGGCGGGACCGCGTCCCGCCTCCAACGATCGGGTTCCTAGAAGCCGTATTTCGACTTGTTCTGCTGAATGATCTGCGTGTAAAAGGCGGCCGAGGCGTCCAGCGCGGTCTTGGCGTCCTTCTTGCCCGACACGATCTGGGTGATCGCCTGGCCGGCGCCGTTGTCGCCGAACAGCATGTCGGCCGGGGAGATGATGGGTGGGAAAAAGCGGGCGTCGGGGGCCTGGACCGCGATGTCGGACACATAGGGGATCGCCTTGAACCCGGCGCCGTTGCGGACCGACTTTCGGGCGGGAATCTGTCCGGCCTTGGCCCACTCCAGCGAGTGCTTGGAGATCCAGTTGACGAAGTAGTAGGCAGCCTGCCGCTGGTCGGCACTGCCCTTCCTGGTGGTGACGCATAGCGTGTGCGACCCGGACCAGACGCCCGTGCCGAAGATTCTGGGCACCGGCCCGGCGCCGAGTTTGTCGCCCAACGCGGCCTGGTAGCCGGTCGTCTCCCAGATGCCTGACATGACCATGCCGTTCTTGCCCTGCTTGAAGGCCGCGACCTCGGAGTCGCTCTCCACTGGGCCCTTGGCGGCGCCCGAGGTGATCAGCTCGCGCATGAAGGTGGCGGCGTTGACGCCGGCGTCGCTGTTGAACGTCGCCTTGGAGTAGCCGTCGTCCGTCCATTTCCCGCCACCCTGGTAGAAGAAGCTCGCCCACTCCACGCCGGCGAGGAAGGCGCCGCCGCCGCCACTGCCTACCACCATGAAGCCGGGGACCCCCGCCTTCTGGGTGATCGCCTTGGCTGCCTCGGTAAAGGACGCCTTATCGGTGGGCGGCTTGGATGGATCCAGTCCAGCCTTGGTGAACAGGTCCTTGTTCCAGTAGAACGACTCGGTGTGGGTATCGAGTGGGATGCCGTACCGCTTGCCCTTGTACTGGGTGTGGGTCCAGACCTCCGGCGTGAAGTCGTCGCCGGTCAAGCCGAGCAGGCTGACCAGATCGTCCACCGGGCTGAGCACGTTGTTGGCGGCGTTGTACGGGATCGCGTCGTTATGGATGATGGCCACGTCGGGTAGCGTGCCGCTGACCGCTGCAGCCTGCAGCTTGGTGTAGTAGGGCGGGTTGCCGATGGTCGTGGTCGTGACCTTAACCGTGGGTGTCTCGCTGTTGAACTGGTCGACCAGCCGCTTCATGAAGTTGCCGTCAGGGCCCGAGAACGGATTCCAATAGGCGACCTCGACGTTGGTGGTCGGCGCTTTCAGCTCCTTGACCTGCGCCGCGGTTCCGCCCGGGGTGTTGCCGCAGGCGGCCAGTAGCGGGCCCAGCGCCAGCGCACCGGTCCCCATGCCCGCCAACTCCAGGAATTTCCGCCGAGAGAGGCCGGCCTCTGCCATCTTGTCGACGACGCGTTCAACCTGTTGTATGTCCACTACGTCCTCCCTTACCGCCGGTTGTTAGCCGCACACAAAGGTGCAGCGAGCACGGACACCGAACGTGCTCCCCGCTAACTAACGGTTTTCCAATACGTTTGTCAAGGGGCGCGCATCGCCGCGACGGCTCCGCTTAAGAATTTCTAAGAGTTTGAACGGTCGCTCAGGCCGCGCTGACGCTCCTCCCGCTGCCGGAGCAGCTCCTCGACCGCGCTCGGCAGAGTCGACTCGAAGTCGATCAGCTTCGCCCAGTTCGGGGTCACGACGATCCGGACCATGCCGTCGTGGTAGAGCGAACGCACCTCCGCCTCCCACCGGACCCGTTGCTCGGGCTTCATCTCGTACGTGCTGGTCGCCTGGAGAAACTCGTCAGGGATGCCGTCGACGAAGTCCAGCTCGGCCCTACCCCGGATGAGCAAGATCTTGGGCGGGTGCACTTCAGTGTCGATCGTCATGGCAACCATCGGGTTCTCGCTC
>JALYYC010000230.1 GCA_030946755.1 Candidatus Dormiibacterota bacterium | reverse complement strand
TCGCCATCGACCTGATGCGGCTGGACACCCAGGTGACCGTCCCGGCCTCGATCACGCAGTTGCCCTGGGACTCGACCGTGATGGGCCTGACCCCGGGCGAGCGGCTCAGCGTCCGCGAGTTGCTTGACGGCGTTTTCCTTCGATCCGGAAATGACGCTGCAGAAACGCTCGCGTCCGCAGTGACCTCGCGCGCTGCGTTCGTGGCTGACATGAATGCAAAAGCAGCGCGGCTCGGTCTGCGCAGCACCCGCTTCGTGAACCCGACCGGCCTCGACGGGGCCGGCTACACCACCACGGCCTACGACCTGTCGGTCGCCGCGACCTACCTCGAGTATCACTATCCGACGTTGACCGCGATCGCCGCCATTCCCGCGATGGCGATTCCGGCGACCGCGACACACAAGGCATTCAAGATGGTCAACATCGACAAGATGCTCCAGCTCTACCCGGGTGTGTACGGGCTGAAGACCGGCTGGACCGAGCTGGCCGGCGGCTGCCTGATCACGACGGCAAGCCGTGGCGGTCATCGACTGCTCGCGGTCGTCTTTGGCTCCCCCTCCGTCTACCACGAGATGTCGATGGTTCTCGATTACGGCTTCGCTGTGCTGGGCGTCCCGCCCCGGCCATCGCCCTCACCCTAGGAAGCGCCGTCACAAATCGCGCGTCGGCGGTGCTTACAGAGAAGTGACCGACGCCGCCCTCGCCACTTACGCCCTGTCCAAGACCTACGGTTCGCGGGCCGCCGTCAAGGATTTGACGCTGCAGGTGCAGCGGGGCGAGATCCTCGGCTTCCTCGGTCCGAACGGGGCTGGCAAGACCACCACGATCCGGATGGCGCTCGGCCTTATCCGGCCCACCGCGGGCCGGGTCGAGATCCTGGGTCGCGACGTTGCCCATCACGCCGCCGAGGTCCTGCCACGAGTCGGCGCCCTGGTGGAATCCCCCGCCCTCTACCTCTATATGTCAGGACGCGACAACCTACGCGCCTTCGGATCGGTGCTCGGCGGCGTCAGCCGGCAGCGCCTGGACGAAGTCCTCGACGTCGTCGATCTCACGGGCCGGCAGCGCGACCGCGTCGGCTCCTACTCTCTCGGGATGAAGCAGCGGCTCGGCGTTGCGGCGGCCCTCCTTCACGCCCCAGACCTGCTGATCCTCGACGAGCCCGCCAACGGCCTCGACCCGGCCGGCATCGTCGAGATGCGTGACCTGCTCCGGCAACTCGCCGCCGATGGGACGACCGTGTTCATCTCGAGCCACGTGCTCGGTGAGGTACAGCAGATCTGCGATCGCGTGGCGATCATCAATCACGGCGAGTTGATCCGGCTAGCCCCCGTGACGGAGTTGCTCGATGCCAGTGGTGAGTTCGTGGTGCATGCCGAGCGGCCGGACCAATTGCTGACGCTGCTCAAGGCTCAGCGTTGGGCGGGCAACGCGCGCCTCCGCGACGGGGCCATCGTCACGGCGGCCCCAAACGGTCGCGGACGGGACCTGATCCAGTTCCTGGCGCAGGCCGGCCACTGGCCGGATAGCGTCGCGCCCCGGCAGCAGAATCTCGAAGAGATCTTCCTCAGCCTGACCGGAGACGCGAAGTGAGCGCAGCGGTGCCCGTAAGCCGCAGCCGCGAGGCGGCCGTGAAGCCCTCCATCCGGCCGCGCTTCCTGGGCGCCGTGCGCGGGGAGATTCTCAAGATCCGGCGGCAGCGCGCGCTGTGGGTGATGTTGGGCCTCGCCGTCCTGCTTTTCCTGATCGTCGTCGGCGCTTTCATCTCGACCGACCAGACCCGTACCCAGCTCCATCAGCACCCGCTCGCCTGGTTCCACCTGCTGCTAAACGTCTTTGTTTCCGTTTTCGATGCCGGCGCCGGCATCTTCCTGCTGATCGTTTCCGCCCGCCTGGTCGCCATGGAATACAGCGCCGGCACCATCCGGGTGCTCCTTGGCCGCGGCACCGGCCGCCTGCAACTCTTGTTCGCCAAGCTGGTCAGCCTCGCGCTCCTCGGCGTGGCCGTCCTGCTCGCCTACTCGCTGGCCACCGGCATCGCGATGTACGGGATGGCGTTGGCATGGGAGGGAAGCGCCTCGCCCATTACCTCGCTCCCGGCGATCGCCTGGCACAACCTATTCGTGAATCTGGCGATCGCGCTGATCAGCGTCGGCATCAACATCCTGATCGGCACGACGGCCGCCGTGGTCGGGCGCTCGCTCGCGTTTGCGCTCGGCGCCGCGCTCGCATTCTTCCCGGCAGACAACTTCGGGACGATCGTCATGATGCTTCTCTCGCGGCTGACGGGGCAGCACTTCTGGAACGAGATCACCGCCTACCTGCTCGGGCCGAACCTGAACGTGCTCCAGCCCCTCCTCCAACCGGACCACCATCCGTCGACGGGCTTCGCCCAGCCCCTCGTGACGGTCGATGGGGCGCATGCCCTCCTGGTCGTCACCGTCTACGCGCTGATCCTCCTCGCGGTGTCGATCGTGCTGACGGCGCGCCGCGACGTCCTGCAATAGGCCCTCGGCATTCTGGTCCCTGACCTTTCCTGATGCTCAGTGAACACCTGGCTGATCGCGGCCGCCGTGGCGGTCGCAGCCGTTGTCCTCCTCTCGATCATCACGTCGCGCCGAAGTCGGTCGAGTGCCGATGAGCTTGACCAGCACGCCGATTCCAATCGGAGGGGAGCCACGTCGGTACCGAGCCGAGCCGGATCACCGCCGCGCCTTCAGAAGTCCGGGTCGCTAGACCAGCCCGGACTTCGAAGCCTCATCTGGACGATCAGCGCGGGCCGGGAGACCGGGACCCTTGCACTGACCTTTGGAGCGGAGACCGGGGCCCTGTTTTTTCTTTTCGGGCACCTGTTTCACGCCGTCGGCGGCATCCTCACCGGTGAGCAGGCACTTCAGGCCATGCTCGGATGGCCCGAGACGAATTACGTCTTTGAGCGCACGGCAAAGCTCCCGACGGAGGAGTCGATCGAGCGGCCCCTCTCCGACATCCTTCCCCGATCCTGAGGACCGCCGGCCATTGCGCTTTGCGCATCGCTTGAAACGATTCGCGAACCCGGCCGTTGTGTAGCTGAATCCCGGGCCGAGGAGAGATCGTGACCGAAGACGGCGGCGACAGCCGGGCGTTCGAAGCGCTCTACACTGGCCTGTTTCCGCTCGTCATCCGAACGGTTTATCTCGTAACTCTGGATCGAGATATCGCGCAGGAGATCACCCATGAAGCGTTTCTTCGCCTATGGCAGCACCGAGATCGGCTCGGCGACCACGCCAACGAAAAGGCGTGGCTGATGCGCGTGGCCATCAATCTCGCGCTCGATCATCGCCGCTCGCTGCTCACCGCGTTTCGTCATCGGCAGGTCGAGACCCCAATACTGGACCCCGCCACCACGGCGGTCGATCGCCTCGAGCGTGAGGAGATGCGGCGTGCACTCAAGCGTCTGCCGCGCCGCGACCGCGCTGTCCTGGTCCTCCGCTTCGAGCAGGGCTTGAGCTTCCCCGAGATCGGTCAGATTGTTGGCCATCCTGAACCCACCGTGAAGACCTGGGTCCATCGCGCCCTGGATCGGCTGCAGCGCGAGATTGGTGGGCGGGCGACGCCGGCCCTCGAGGAGTCCCGATGAACCAGGAAGAGCAGCTCGTCCAGCGCCTGAATCGCTTTTTCCAGGACGCGAAGAGCGAGATCTCGGTCGCGCCCCCGACCTGGGAGGCACCCGGACATCGCCGCGGTCGCTGGGTCCAGCCGGTCTTCGCCAGCGCCGCGCTGGCCGTTGTCGTTCTCGCGGCCGTGGTCGGGGTCCGTATGTTCAGGGATACCCGTAGCCAGGTCCGTGTCGCCATCACGCCAACAGTCACCGCCGTGCCGTCCGCGACGCCGAGCGCGACACCGGCTCCGACCCCCACCCCGACGCCTGCGCCGACGCCAGGACCGAACTGGGTAACCCAGCGGTTCGAGGTTGGAGCGCCGACCGCGATGGTGCTCGACCCCTCGGCCGTCTTTGCCCTGGTCCCAAACAAAGTGGCCCGCATTGACCGCACGACCAGCGCGGTGACCACCGGCACCACGCAGCCCAACGCGACCGGGATCGCGCGGACGGGGGCGGGCGTGTGGATCGCCGCCGGACCCGGCACCGCGCCCGCGGCCGCGAACTCGCAGTGGCTCACCCTGATCGACCCCACGACGCTGCAGCTGATCCAACAGGTGCACTTGCCCGGCCAACCCGGATCGGATTTGAATGTCGGTCCCGAGTTGGCTGGCAATTCCAGCCTCCTCTGGCTCGCGTACGGCTCGGGAATTTATCGACTCGATCCCAACAATGGCGCGACGCTGCTTAGCAAAACCATCCCGGGGACAGCGGTCAGTATGTCGCTCGACACGTCAGGCACACGCCTCTACGTCGGCGTCGAGGTGCCGCCTGGCCCGACGGGACAGGACCTGGTCATGGAGTTCGACGCATCGACCGGCGCGGCGATCGCCTCGGCCAAGACGGGGGGCGGCGGCCTCCGGGGACCGCACGTTGCCGCGGCGGCCGACGGCGTCTGGGTCGGTTTTGCGACAGGCACGCAGGGGGCGGTCGAGCATCGGAGCGCGGCGACCCTGGCGGTGATCGGAAGCCCAATCCGGACCTCGAACACGATCCATGCGGTCGTCGGCGCGGGTGCCCTCTGGCTGGTGGACGGGATGGCGCAGCAGCTGACCTGCGCCGACTCAGCTACCGGCGCGATTCGCGCGTCATCCCCGGAGACCGAGCCGGCGGCGTTTGCGGTCGATACGAACGGTGCCTACCTCGGCGATGCGGCCGGCGTCGCCGCGATGCAACCGCCGGCCGCCTGCCACGGCTAGCCTATTTACACCCGTCGAAGTCGTTCGGTCCGCCATTGTTGTCACCGTCATGGTCGCCACCGTTCATCCCCGGGATGCAACTGGTTGGCGCCGGAGTTGGCCGGATCGGTGCCGGGTCGACGACGGGTGGAGCAGGGGGCGCGGTCGCCGCGGGCGTCGGGGGTTGGGGCGTTGCGGTGGCAACCGGGGCATCGGTCAGTGTCGTCAGGGCGACGAACCATTTCCCCTGCACACTCTGGCCATTGGTGTCGCCAGGCGCCCTATCGCCGGAGAACGTATAGAGGGGCCACTCGCTGTAGGTCACCTGCACGCCTTCGGCGCGGCGGACGGTGGCGAGCGTTCCAGGCAGCGCCACCGGTGCGGACAGCAACCCCGACGGCGTTAGGAACGGCGGCCAGGCCTGGGCGCATTGGTCGGTGCATGCGATCGTGCCGCCTCGCTCGAGGGTGAAGTAATAGAGGGTTCGGCCATCCGCCGTCGTCAGGATCGTTCCCAGCGCGGGACTCGATGCGACGTGCACGACGGCACTCACGAGCGCGGGCGGCGCCGTCGGCGCACTGCCCGCGGCAGCCTGGCCGCAAGCGGCCAGGGCAAGCGAAGTCAACGAGATGAGGATTACACGATTCATGGGGCCTCCTTGGGAGCAAACGACTTACGTCATTCACTTCGGCCCTCGGTTACACAGGGAAGGGCAGATCGCCCTTCCCTGTGTTTCGGCTACGTGCTCACGCGACCGAAGCCGGCTGCTCCTGCGCGATCGGGCCAGCGTGGGCCGAGGACGCACCACGCCGCGTCCGGATTGCCAGGCAACCCAGTGCCGCTGCGACGATGACCGCCAGCGGCAGAACCAATGTCGGGCGCATGGCGTTCACGTACGCATGGGTGAAGACGGCCTCGGCGATCTGCTGGACCTGGTGCGCGACTTGCGCCGGAACGTTGGGAGGCAGTTGTACACTCCCGCCGGTCTGACCGCGTCCGACCTGGAGGCCGTTGCTCGCCGCATTGCTGAAGCCATCGACGAACTGATTCCGGAAGGCCGGCGGTAGCTGGCTACTGTAGTTGACCGCCTGCGTGTGCAGGCCGCTCGCCAATCGGTTCTGCAACAGCGCGCCGATCGAGGCGCTGGCGATGACCGCGCCGAGTTCCTGGAGCGTGTTCAGCATGCCCGACGCGACGCCGGCCAGCTCGGGCCGCAAATCGCGCGTCGCGAGGCTGAAGACGGGCGTCCAGACAAAGCCCAGTCCCGCCCCCGCCACGATGAGCCCGGGGAGAAAGCTCCATCGGTCCGAGCTGGTACTGGCCGTCCATGCGATGTAGGCAAAGCCAAGCGCAAATCCGGTGAGTCCACCCATGAGCAGATACTTGCCACTGACGCGGTTTGACAGCGACGCGGCGATGCCCGAGACGAACATCATGGCCAGCGGCATTGGAGCTGTAGCAAGGCCGGCGTCGAAGGCGCTCAGCCCGAGGACGGACTGGAAGTAGATCGTGATCGGGAGGAAAACCCCGACCATCGCAAAGCCCATCGCCATCAGGACGAGCGTCATCAGCGTGTAGTTGCGGTCCTTGAAGACCGCGAATGGGAGTAAGGGCTCACGATCCTGCCGACGCGCCTGGATGTACACGAACAACCCCAGCACGAGGACCCCGGCCGCGATGATCTCGGGAATCGTGATCAAGCCGGCTACAGTTCCCCAGTTGTAGCGCTGGCCTTCGATCAGCCCGAAGATGACCCCCAGCAAGCCGAGCGTTGCCAGTCCGACGCCAACGAAGTCGAGGCGGTGTGGCCTGCCCGG